>JBAVJU010000394.1:0-17043 GCA_049687935.1 Desulfobacterales bacterium
GCGGGCGGTGTGCTTCAGGTATTCGATGGTGACCGTGTCGGCGGCAATGAAACCACCCACCGAGGCCAAGGACTTGCTGAAAGTGCCCATAACAATGTGGACACGGTCAGTCAATCCGAAGTGGTCGACCGAACCGGCACCCCCGGTTCCCATGACGCCGATACCGTGCGGACCAGTTCGACCAGCGTGTTTTCGAGCTCCAGGTGAATGTCCAGGGTACCGTCGAGAAAGCGTGAACCCGCACAGCCGGATCCGTATTTTTGCACGGCGGCGTTGAACTGTGTTTGATTTCGGGATGATTGGTGAGCCGAGGTAGCTGTTGGATCCGAACATCAGGACCTTGGCACCTTTGATGACCACCACGGTATCGTGGGTCGATGTGATTGTCCGGAAGTAAGGATAGAGACCTCGTGCCTAAAGTTCCCGGCTTTTTGTGAATGAGATGGCCTTTTTGAGAAGCGGTAATACGGGCCTTTAATCGAGGTCAAGCTCGAGCTCATCGGCTCCAATCGGGCGGTTAGCCGGTCGGGGAGGATTCCCTGCGGCGTTACGGGCGATATGATCGGCATTGTATGTCATCGGTTTCACTCTGGTACCGATGTTACGCCTTTCCAGTCAAATAACCGAATCCATCATTTTTAAGGCTTCGATGACCCTTGAATCTCATTCGCTGTTCCGATGGGCGCTATATGCTGCCGAATGGTCCGAGGCGGAGTGTTCGGCTGTCATTGAAAAAACATATAGATCTCCCCTCATCGAGGGTCAAAAATGAAATTATTTCAGGATTTTGGTGAATAAGAGACGGGATTATTTTTCGCCGCAGACGATGACCTCGTCGTGGCGCCAGATCCCGAGAATGCTCAACCGCTCGATGTCGGCATAGTAGACTGTTTTCAACCCATTCCTTTTGGCAATCTCGCCGATCGCATTGGAATTGAACTCGGCATAGATACCGTAACCGGAGAAAGGTTCCTTGATCCGGACGATTTTTCCACCGCCGGTGTCGACGGCGGCCGGTGTATGGCTGAGATCGGTCGTCAGGGGGAATTTGACACGGGTGTACACCGCACCGACAAGAACCGCGTGGCCGTTTTTAACGACAGCGCCGCACCCGGTCGACACAAGTGCGATTATGGCCGCCAGCCACGCACAGCCTGTCAGTTTCTTGCCGAACACCTTGAATTCCTCCTTCCGGATCAAGCCCCACCCTCCGGCACCGCTCATCCACTTCAATCCCCGTAAACCACAATACGCCAGCGGGTGTAGAGGCCGAACAGAACTTGCAGGACTTCCTGGTCCGCGTGCTGCATAACCGTTATTTGGCCGTTTCTGGCGGCGGCAGTATAACTGGCGTCACCCCAAGCCACCAACCATAAAATGCTGTAAGCCTCGGCCGTGCCGGTTTTCGACCCGAGTTGGGTCTGGTTGAGATCGGTGTCATAGGGCGTGCGTATATTGACGTAGGCGCAGCTGTAGAAAACCAGGAGCACCAGAGCTGTCACCAAAACGGCTGCTCGAATTCTCACATCGGCCTCACATGAAAGAGTTGCTGATACGAAACCGTGACGTGTGTCACCGGATTTTGCCTGGGATGGATATATCAGGTGAAATTAAGTGTATCAGCTTGACATTAAAGGCGTATAGGGTCAAGGGCAATTTTTCTGATAGGGCTGGTTTAGGCCATCGTTGACATGGGGGCGGGTTTCACGGATATTACACATTTTAAGATAAAATATTTGGAAAGACCGGAGGAAGGCGATTGTTGTGATGCGCCGGCAATCGTCAACACTGCCCAAAACCTTGATACCCAAAACGATATCCTTGGTGGCACCCTTTACGAGTTCAGCGCAGGCAATAAGGCTGGGATGAAAAAAAGGAACGTCATTTTATTTCACTCGCGGGCGCGCCTTCAGAAAAAAGCCCAAGGTTATATCGAAGATCCGCAGCGCTTCCTTGAAGAACGGGAGCAGGCGGTGCCGCTGTTGCTCAAAGCGCTCAAACATGCCGACCGCAGTCTAAAGAGTCGGATTGTTCTGCTGTTGGGCGGATTTGCCGGAGAGGATATCGTTTGGTCGCTTTACCGGCTGCTGACCGACCCGGGCGAAGACGAAGAGGTGCGCCACGACGCCGCTATCCAGTTGAGTGTGACCGGCTCATTTCTAAGGCAGCCGCAAGCCCTTATCGACCAACTTATGATCGCCCTGAAAAACACCGACCCGACGGTGCGGGCCGGAGCCGCCTTTGCGCTGGGGTGGAGGGGCAATGCTGCGGCCGCCATCCCCCTGATCGAGCTGTTGTACGATTCGGATGTGCAGGTCCAGCAGGCGGCGGTCAACGCGTTGTCGAACCTTCAGGATGACCGGATACTCGGCCTTCTGATTGACCGCCTGAACCATGCCTCCCTGGAGCAGAGACGCAGCATTCTTTACAACCTCTGGCGTTTTTCGGACCGTCTGGAAACGGTGACCGAGGTCTACCTGCGCATTTTGGACCACACGGAAGACGAACTGCGGGTCGACGCTCTGGTTCTGCTCGGGATGATCGGTGGGATCAAGCGTCATTTTCCGGCATACCGCAAGTTTCTAAAGGACGCGGACGCGCGCATCCGTGAGTTGGCCTACGAGCAACTGGCCGATCTCACGTCGCAAAAATTGGTTGCGTTCAGAAGTGACATCGAAGCCGGCCTGTCCGATCCGGAAGCAAAGGTGAAACGGGCGGCCCTGAAGGCTTTCCAAAAGATGCCGCCGCCGTAGGTGCATCGAGTCGGCTTTTTTTGTGCCCTTCTCCGGATGGGCACAGTGAGCAGAAAGCGCGGTGCGGATGGACATCGAACCGGTCAAAATTGAAGATAGAAATCTTGGCGGATTTGATTACTTCTTGCTGTGGGCCGGTGTGGGGATATCACTGGCTGAAATCTGGGCCGGCGGCTTCCTGGCACCCATGGGATTCTGGGCCGGCTTTTGGGCCATCCTTCTGGGGCATGTCATCGGCAACACCTTTATGACCCTTGGCGGTGTCATCGGTTCGGACCACGGGATCATGTCGATGGTTGCGGTGCGACCGGCCTTCGGCATTCGCGGTTCCAACCTGGCGGCGGTCCTGAACATCATCCAGCTGATCGGCTGGGCTTCGATCATGCTGATCATCGGCGGCCGCGCCGGTGCCATGCTGGGTCAGTCCGCCGGGGGGCTGCTGGCCACCGATTATTTCTGGATTGTGGCGATCGGATTCGGGACTTTGTTGTGGGCGCTTTACACCGGCAAGCCGATCTGGAAATTCATGCAAACATCTGCGGTGATCGCCCTGCTGCTGGTGATCATCCTGATGACCTGGGTGTCGGTCGGAGAATTCGGAGACAAGGTTTTTTCCGCCAAGCCGCAGGGAATGCCGTTTATGATCGGCCTCGATCTCGTGATCGCCATGCCGATTTCGTGGATGCCCCTGGTGGCCGACTACGCGCGCTTCGCCAAAAAAACCACCCCGGCTTTCTGGAACACCTGGTGGGGGTACTTTCTGATCTCCTCCTGGATGTACCTGCTGGGGTTGATGGCAACGCTGGCGACCGGTGCAAGCGATCCGGCAGCTCTGATCCTGCAGGTTATGGGCCGCATCGGACTGGCACTGCCGGCTCTGGTCATGGTGATTTTTTCGAGCATAACCTCCGATTTTCCCGATGTCTATTCGGCGACCTGCTCGATGTTGAACATATCCAGGCGGGTCGGTGCGACGACCATCATGTGGGGGGCCGGGATTCTCGCCATTCTGGTGGCGCTGGTTTTCCCGATGGAGCAATACGAGAATTTTCTGCTCTTCATTGGGTCCATGTTCGTGCCGCTCTTCGGCGTTGTTCTGACGGATTATTTTCTGATCCGCGGCCGGCGACTGGACCTCGAAGCCCTCTACGCCGCCGGGGGGCGTTACTGGTACTCCGGCGGCTTCAATAGGGTCGCCATCGCCGCCTGGTTCAGCGGCTTTGCCCTCTACTGGCTGACCGTCAAGTTGACGGCCCTCGGCGGCTCATTGCCGTCGCTTCTTTTCGCGGGGCTTATCTACCTTATTCTGACGCGCCGGCAGGCCAAGAGCCGGCCGACGTGAAAGAGCGCGTCTCTTCATTTGGACTGCGCTTCAATATCCGCCATCTTTTCATCAAATGCGCGTTTTTGTTCGTCCAAGACGTCAGATTGCCTTTCGAGGTCCTCAAAAAGGCGGTCGATGGCCGTCCGGCAAGCGTGAATGGCCTGTGAAAGCGCCGCGATACGAGTCCCGTCCCCGGTCTGGCTGGCGCTCTGCATGTCTTTTGTCAGGGCGTCGAGCCGCTTTTCAGTGGCGTCGATCTCATTTTCGATCCGGGTGGCTTCCTGCTCGATCGGTCGCAGGATGCGGGCGCGTTCCGTCAGCAATTCGGAGCGGCGGCGGCGCAGTTGCTTTTTGTTGACCTTTTCCGTTTTCCGCTCGTCCGGGGCACCGCTATCGGACCCCGGATCGGCCGCTGCCTCTTCCTGCCAGCCGCCTTTTTCCAGGAAACGCTGGTAGCTGCCCTCGAAGATCTCGATGCCGTCCGCTTGAAACACCACCAGACGCCTGGCCAGGGCGTGCAGAAACATTTCGTTGTGCGTCACCATGATCACCGAACCTTCGAAGTTGTCGAGCGCGGCCAGCAGGGCATCACAGGATTCCATGTCAAGATGGTTGGTCGGCTCGTCCAGCAGCAGGAGATTGACCGGCATGGCCAGCAGTTTGCCGAGCATGACGCGGCTTTTTTCGCCGCCGGACAGCACACCGATTTTTTTCAAGGCATCGTCACCCTCGAACATCATTGCGCCGCAGATGTTGCGGGCTGATTGCCGACTGATGTCCGGATTGACATAAAGGATCTCCTCCTCTACGGTGCGGGCATCCACCAGGGTTTTCAAGTTGGTCTGCTCGAAGGAGCCGATCACCACGTTTGGATTATAGCTGGTGCTTCCTGCCTGCGGCCGGAGGGAACCGGCCAGAAGCCTGAGAAGCGTGGTCTTGCCGCGGCCGTTGCGCCCGACGATGCATATCCGGTCGTTTTTTGCGATGGTGATGCTGAAGTTTCGGATCAACGGAATGGAGCTGTCGTAGGCAAATGAAAGTTTTTGAGCACTCACCATCTGCCGGCCGGGAAACGGCCGGCTGCGAAAAGAAAAACCGAGCGTCTTGATTTTTTCGAGCTTCTCGTGTTTTTCCATCTTTTGGAGGGTCTTGATGCGCGATTGTACCATATTCGCCAGGCGGGCCTTGGCGCGGAAACGGGTAATGAAAAGCTCGATGTCCTTGCGACGCCGCTCGTCGTTGACCCTGGTTTTTTCGTGCACCGCTTCATCCTGGGCGATTTGGGTGTAATATTTATCGGTTGCGCCGCTGATCTTGCGCAGTTTCTGCCGGTGGATGCCCATGGTGTGAGTGACGATGCTGTCCATGAAACTGCGGTCATGGGTGATCAGCATCAGCTCGCGCGGCCATGTCAGGAAAAAGCGCTCCACCCAACGGATAGAGGTGATGTCCAGGTAGTTTGTCGGTTCATCGAGCAGGATCAGGTCGGGTTCGGCCACCAGCGCCTTCGCCAGATTGAGACGCACCTGGTAGCCGCCCGAGAACTCTTCCGGGTGGCGCTGCATGTCTTTTTCCGAAAAGCCGAGGCCGGCCAGGATCTTTTCAGCCCGCCAAATCTGGTCACCCTCGTGGGAGGGCAAGCCGGCGGCGGCTTCCTTCAGAACTGTCTCCTGGCTAAAGTCGATGGCCTGCCGGACATGGACGATGCGGTAGGCTTTGGGTATGTTGACCCAACCCTCGTCGGGCTCTTCTTCACCGCTGATGATTCGAAAAAGCGTGGTTTTACCGTGACCGTTGCGTCCGACGAGTCCCAGGCGTTCACGGGGATTGAGCTGAAAAGCGACCGTTTCGAACAGGACGTGATCACCGAACCGTTTTGAGAGATTTTCAACGCTGATCATATGGCTGCTGTATCGTTAAATCGTGGATGAACACAAACCTGTCTTGTGTCCATCCGCGGTTATATAAAGGGCACTGATCCGTTTTCCGATCTCAAGCCGTGCGAACCGCACCCATGATAACGCGTCACGAGCCGCTCTTCAACCTTTGGTGCTCGCTTAAAGACAACGTCACATTTTGGCTGCCGATGAATCCCGTTGCCGATTGCTTTCTTGACATAGATAAGCGGTCAATATAAATTAATATATTTTATTTTTGACGGCAGCTGCGCGTTGGCACGTCAGGGCTACTCCAAAGAATGTCACAATTTGGGCACCGATGCCTCCCGATCGGCTGCGCTGCGAAAAATCGGGATATCAAGATATTCCGGCGTTTTACGCTTCGGCGCCCTATATTGCGAATTTTTTTTTCGTGAACCCTGAACCATGGGTAGGAATCCTATTGATGAACCGATCAGAAACCATTGGTTTACCGCTGGCGGCACTGGGCCGTTACGCGATCGATCTGGTGCGGGAGATGGGCTCCATCATGATTTTTTTCGTTAAGGGGTTTGCCCTGATTTTCTCTTTGCCGACCATCCTTTCAAAAACCGCTCAGCAGGTATATTTCATCGGTTCGAAGTCGATTTTCGTTATCTGCCTGACCGGCGCCTTCACCGGCATGGTCCTGGGTCTGCAGGGCTATTACGTTCTGGTCAAATACGGTTCCACCGGTTCACTCGGTTCGGCTGTGGCGCTGACCCTGGTGCGAGAAATGGGCCCGGTCATGACGGCCATCATGGTCATTGCACGGGCCGGTTCAGCCATGTCGGCCGAAATCGGCATTATGAGGATTTCCGAACAGATCGATGCCCTGGAGACGATGAGTATCAATCCAATCCAGTTTCTTGTCAGCCCGCGAATTGCCGCTGCGTTGGTCAGTTTTCCCTTGTTGACTGCGCTTTTCGATGTTATCGGCATTTTCGGCGGCTATCTGACGGGCTCAATTTTGCTGGGGCTCAGTTCGGGGATCTATTTTTCGCGGGTCGAATCGAGCGTCGACATGGCGGACGTTACTGGAGGATTCATCAAATCGATCGTATTTGCCGTGGTGGTCATCACCATCTGCTGCTATCAGGGCTACTACACCCACCTCCGATCGGACGGTCAGGGCGCAAAAGGGGTCAGCCTTTCAACCACCTCGGCCGTGGTCCGTTCCTGTGTGTTGATCCTGGTCACCGATTACGTGCTGACCTCTTTTCTGCTGTGAGAAAACAATGGACCACCCGCTGATTCAATTCAAAGACGTCCATAAGCATTTTGGAGACAAACGGGTTTTAGACGGCATCAATCTAAGCATTTACGCAGGGCAGATTACCTCGATTATCGGCAAGAGCGGGGTCGGCAAGAGCGTGCTCCTGAAGCACATGATCGGCCTTATCCGGCAGGATTCGGGGGATATTTTTTTCAATGGCAAGCCGTTGGCGGCACTCAGGAAAAAGGAACGGGAAGCCTTGAAAAAGAAATTCAGTTACATGTTCCAGGGAACCGCTCTTTTTGATTCGATGACCGTGTTCGAGAACGTTGCTATGCCGCTTAAAGAAAAAACGTCACTGCGGCGGGAAGAAATCGGGCGTCGGGTGCACCAGAAGATGGAGCAGCTCGACCTGCAAGCGATCGACGACGAGTATCCATCGCGCCTTTCAGGCGGTATGAAGAAACGCGTGGCCTTGGCGCGGGCCCTGGTCACCAATCCGGAGATCGTTCTCTTCGATGAACCGACGACCGGGCTTGATCCGATTCGAAAAAGTGTAGTCCATGGCATGATTGCGGATTATCAGAAACGCTTCGGATTTACGGGCGTCATCGTCAGTCACGAAATTCCCGAAATATTTTACATCTCCCAACGCATTGCCATGTTGGAAGACGGCCGGATTGTCTTCGAGGGGACTCCTGAGGAGATTCAGCACACGGAAGATCCGGTGATACGGCAATTTATCACCGGGCTCGAAAGCCAACGTGACGAGCTCACCGGGTTGGCGTCCCAGCAAGCCGGCGACCGCAGGTTCCGCGAGGAGATGATGCGGCTGCAGAGCCACCAGATTGCATTTTCAATGGTGCTCTTGACGGTCCAGAACATCGACCAGATCAACGAAACTTTGGGACGCAAGGCCGGACAGACGGCATTGAAAAATTTCGCCCTGCAACTGCAGCGACATATCCGGATTACCGACACCTGTTCGCGCTACGGACTGAACAAGATCCTGCTGGTTTTGTCCAATACGACCAGAGAGCAGGCCCGGGCCTTCTGCGCCAAACTCGGCCGGGAAATAAAAGGGGAAACGATTTTGGCGTTCCTGCCCCGGCCGGACGTCTGTTTTACGGTCGGCGTCGGTATTGTCGAAGTCCAGCGCGGCAGTACGATCGAGAGCATCCTGGCGTCGGCCGAAGCCGACCAGGAAAAAATGTATGAATTTCGCGTCTGCTCGTAACAGGAGGAAACATGAAAAAGTGGTCCGTTGAAGTGGCGGTGGGACTATTCGTACTCCTCGGCATCGCCTGCGTCGGGTATCTGACCATTCGTCTCGGCAAGATGGAAATTATCGGTGATAATTACTACACCGTTTCAGCCCGTTTTCAGTCTATTGCAGGCCTGAAGGCCGGTTCCGAAGTGGAACTGGCCGGCGTGCCGGTCGGCCAGGTCGAAAGGTTTTCGCTGGACCAGGAGCGCTGGATGGCGGTGGTCCAGATGAAGATTATGAAATCAATCGTTTTGACCGAGGACGTCATCGCATCGATCAAGACCGCGGGGCTTATCGGCGACAAATACATCAAGCTTTCCCCCGGGGTGTCGGATGTGCCGCTCAAACCGGGCGGCATGATCATCGAAACCGAATCGGCACTGGATATCGAGGAACTGATCAGCAAATTTGTTTTCGGAAAGGTATGATACTTGAGAACCATGGCCTGAGCGATAGAAGGAGATGCTTGTGAAAAGAATCCTCTGGTTTGCGGTCCTGCTCCTGGTCGCGATTGTTCCGGCTGTGAAGGCCGAACAGCCGGTTGACGCTTTGAAAGGACCCATTGACAAGGTGTTGCAAATTCTCGAAGATCCGCAGTATGAGGACCCGGCCCGTCGTGCAGAACAACGGGAGAAGATCCGGTCGGCGACGAGCGCCATGTTCGACTTCGAGTTGATCGCCAAGCGGGCCACGGGTCGCTATCACTGGGAAAACAGCTTCACGGCGCAGCAACGGCAGGAATTTACGGACCTCTTTGCAGAATTTCTCGGCAATAACTATCTGACACGGATAAACGGAAACGTCAAAGGCCTGAAGATCGAATTCCTCGATGAGGTGATTGACGACTCCGGAAAAAGGGCCAAGGTTAGATCCAAAATTCCCGAGGGCAAGGGTGATGTTGGCGTTGAATACAGTATGGGGTTGAAGGACGGTAAATGGAAAATTTATGATGTCTATGTCGAGGGCGTCAGTTTGGTACAAAACTATCAAACCCAGTTTCGCGACCTGTTTGAAAAAGAATCGGCCGCCCAGGTCATCGACCGGCTCAAGCGGAAAATCGAGGAGCAAAAGCATCAGAATGAAACCAGCGGTTAAGGGCTCAGTCAAAAATAGCGTGGTATCTTGGACGTCGATGCCTCCCGCCCGGCGGCGTTGCGAAAACCCGGCATATCCAGATACTACTGCGATTTTGAGCCTGGGCGGCCGGGTGCCGCAACACCCCAAATGGCAACCTCATTGGTGCGTGAACGCTCAGAGCCTGAAGATGAAATTTGCAGCTGCCAGTCTCTTGCTGGTTGTCGTTTTAATGTCGAGCGCCGCTGCACACGGCGAAAATGAAAAGTCCGACGCAGCGAACGCACCGCAATCGGTCCGGTCGTCAACGGAGCAGCCTTCGGGAGTCACGGAGGGAAAGACGCCCGAGCCGGCGCTTGATGATGAATTCGACTTCCCCGAGGAACAGGGGCAACCGGCATTGGTCCAGATTTCCGATCCCCTGGAGCCGGTTAACCGGGTCATCTTTCAATTCAACGACAAGCTCTACTTCTGGGTGCTCAAGCCCGCGGCGCAGGGTTATAACGTCGTTTTTCGTGAAGATATTCGACAATGCATCGCCAATTTTTTCAGCAACCTGTTGACCCCTGTGCGCTTGGCGAACTGCCTCCTGCAGGGTAAGTTCAAGGCTGCCGGAACGGAAACCGCGCGCTTTTTCGTCAACACGACCATGGGCGTGCTCGGTTTCGGCGATGCGGGCAAGGAGATCTTCAACCTGGAGATCAGCGACGAGGATTTAGGTCAGACCATGGGAGTTTACGGCATCGGAAACGGTTTTTTCATCGTCTGGCCCATCTTCGGTCCGTCCACCGCTCGGGATTCCGTGGGATTCGGTGGTGACCTCTTCGTCAACCCCCTCACCTACATTGAACCTTTTGCGGCCGCGGCAGCCGTCGGGGGATACCGGCGGTTCAACGACTTGTCCTTGCGCATCGGGGAATACGAAGCCATCAAAGAGGCCGCCATTGAACCGTACACGGCCGTAAGGGACGGATACGTTCAATTCAGGAATGCGCTCGTCGATAAATAAACCAAAGATTCGCCGCTGTCACAGAAGGTGCAGAGAACGTTTTTGTTTGTCGTTGCAAATGGGCGGTGAAACAACTCTGTGAGGGTCAACTAAGCTGGGGTTGACGATTATTAGAACTCGGGGGAGAACTGGATATGAAGGTATTGGTCAGCGACAATCTGGGGGAAATCGGTGTCCGAATGATGCAGGAAGCAGGCGGAATAGAGGTGGATGTCAAAACAGGCCTGTCTCCCGAAGAAATCAAGGCCACAATCGGTCAATACGATGCTTTGGTGATCCGCAGCGCCACCAAGGTGACTGAAGATCTTCTGAATGCGGCTGTGAAATTAAAGGTCGTCGGCCGGGCCGGCATCGGGTTGGACAATGTCGATATTCCGGCGGCTACCAAACGGGGCGTGGTTGTCATGAACACCCCGACCGGCAACGTGATCACGACGGCCGAGCACACCATCGCCATGATCATGGCCTTGAGCCGCAACATTCCGGTCGGCACCGCCACCCTCAAAGCCGGCCAGTGGGAGAAAAAACGCCTGCAAGGCCGGGAGGTTTTCAACAAATGGCTGGGCGTCATCGGTTTCGGAAAGATCGGATCGATCGTTGCCGATCGCGCCCGCGGACTCAAGATGCGCGTGATGGTTCATGATCCTTTCGTGGCGCCTGAACAGATCGAGAAGGCCGGCTTCAAAAGCGTCGGTCTGGAAGAACTCTACCGGACAGCCGACTACATCACCATGCACGTTCCCAAGGTGAAGGGCACCGAAAAACTGATCGATCGTGCCGCATTTGCCCAGATGAAGGAAGGGGTGATGATCATCAACTGCGCTCGCGGAGGAATTCTGGACGAAGAAGCACTCGACGAAGCCTTGGCTTCCGGCAAAGTCGCCGGTGCCGCTCTGGATGTCTTCGAGAGAGAGCCGCCGGGCGCCTGCGGGCTCTTCTGCCATGAGCGGGTCATTTGCACGCCGCACTTGGGAGCGTCGACGCTGGAAGCTCAGACGAATGTCGCCGTTGCGATTGCCGAACAGATTATCGCCTACCTGAAAGACGGTACGATCCTCAATGCGGTCAATGTTCCGTCCATTACCGGTGAGTTGCTGAAGAAACTGGGTCCCTATCTTGCGTTGGCCGACAGCATCGGCCTGCTCCAAGCCCAGCTTTCCAGAGGACCGGTCAAAAAGGTGGAGATCATTTACGAGGGTGATTTCAATGGTCTTGGCCTGTCGCCGGTGTCCACTGCGATTCTCAGAGGGTTGCTGACCCCGATGGTCAGGGATGCCGTGAATTTCGTCAATTCACCGGTGATTGCCAAGGAGATGGGAATAAAGGTCATCGAGAGCAGCAGTGCCGAATCGGACCATTTCATCAACCTGATCTCGGTGCGGGTGTCCACCACCGATATGACAACCACGGTCGCCGGAACGATTTACGGCAAACGCGATCCACGGATCGTGCAGATCGACAGCTTCGGACTCGAACTGGTCCCGGAAGGTCATCTGGCTTTGATCTACAATGAGGACAAACCGGGTGCGATCGGCAGCATCGGTACGACCCTCGGCCGGCACGACATCAACATCAGCCGCATGCAGGTCGGCCAGGATCAGGATGGCGAAAACAACATTATCTTTCTCAGAACGGATACGCTGATTCCGGACGACGTCCTGGCGGAACTGCGGGCCTTGCCACAGGTCAGGACGGTGACACCGCTCGAGTTCTGACCGATGGGCCGAGCAGATGAGCGCCCGTGCCCGGGAGAATCGCGCCAGCGTCCGATTTATAGACGGTCCTTTTTCCGTCCGATCCCGACAGGGCGGGGCTGAGCAGCGCTGAACGGCCTCAAGACTTTTTTTCTTGCGGCACCATCTTTTTTAGTGTCAGGTTGAAAGAACAGCGAAGACATCTTATTATTCGTCGCAAGCTGTGGTTTGCCGAGTAACAAAGGCTTTAAGATAAAGATTTTGAAAAGGCCAGAAGGTGGGGGCTGCGCTGTAATACGCCGACGACCGACAACTCAGTCCAAACCTTTACAGTAAAGCCCATAGAAACGATGTTCGGCCGGAGATGATACAGGAGGTCAGATATGTCGGAAGAAGAAAAGGGATTCAGCGTGAAAGACCGCCGGATGTTTTCCGGCGGAGAAAGCGAAAAACCGGAAAAGGAAGTAATACCCGAAGGCAGCGCCAACAAGAACGAAACCGAAACCCCGCCCCGGTCGGAACCGGCAACCGAGGCAGGTGATCATCGGTTCGAAGATGTGCCGTTGCCGGAGGTCAACTTTCCCACGTTTATCCTCTCGTTGAATGCATCTGCCCTCATGCATCTCGGCGCCTTAGAAGACCCGGAGACCGGCCGGCCGTCGAAGAACCTGCCCATGGCCAAACAAACCATCGATATCCTCAGCATGCTGGAGGAAAAAACGCGCGGCAACCTGACGAAAGAAGAGGAAAACATGCTCAAGAACATCCTCTATGACTTGCGGATCGCCTTCGTCAGAGAAAAAGCCTAAAGGGCCGATTAGAGTGCCGAAACGGCCCCGACTGAAGAGCGCTGCGATTTTTAACGCGCACCCTGCCGGGCGTGAGGTGGGGAAAAACGGGTCACATGATTCAAATCATCGCCCCGGCCAAGATAAATTTATTTCTGCAGGTTACCGGTAGACGACCGGACGGTTACCACGAGCTGTTCACCTTGATGTGCCCGCTGGGGCTCGCCGACCGCATCCGGCTCAATACCGCGGGCTCTCGTATCCGGGTCACCTGCTCGGACCCGGCTGTTCCCGACGACACGAGCAATACCACCCACCGCGCCGCCGAAATATTTCTCCTGAATCTGAAAAAACGCCGCCACTCGCCTCTGATCGGCGTTAAGATCGCTATTGATAAACAGATCCCGGTGGGGGCCGGATTGGGCGGCGGCAGCAGCGATGCAGCCGCGGTCTTCCGAGGCCTGAATCGGTTGCTGGGGTACCCTTTCCAGCCGGCGGAACTGATGGAGATGGGATGCGAAGTCGGCGCGGACGTTCCATTTTTCATCTTCGGTCAACCGGCTCTGGCGACAGGTATCGGCGAGCGACTGGAGCCATATCGCAAATTACCGCCATACTGGGTTTTGTTGTTTTATCCCGGTGTCAGCGTCTCGACTGCGGAGGTTTATAAAAATCTGGATTTAGGATTGACAAACTGTAAAAAAAAACTTAAAGACTTCGTTTTGAAACAGGGTCCATTTGATGCGACAGTGCATTTATGCAATGACCTTGAAACTGTGACTCTCGAACGGTATCCGCAGGTTAAGGCAGCCAAGGAAGCCCTCTACGGACGCGGGGCGCTCGGCGTCTCGATGTCGGGCAGCGGGTCGACCGTGTTTGCGCTTTTCGTCGACGGCGGGATGGCCCGCCGCGCGTTACAGAGCCTCGAAGGAATAACCGAGGGGTCGTTTTTTCTTACCCAGCTCATCGTCGCCGCGGACACCGGCAACCTGTAACGGTGATACCGGAAGTCATTCGGAGAGAGATTTTTCCGTATTCAGCCGCCGGCATCATTTTTTAGTTTTTGGGGCGTCGTCAAGCGGTAAGACACAGGACTTTGGTTCCTGCATTCGGAGGTTCGAATCCTCCCGCCCCAGCCAAAAGCCTTTCGTTTCAGCTGACGATGCGGATGTGTCCCTTCGCACGGCACCGGGCCGACGACCCTTTCAGCTGGAAAACTTAAGCACAAACAAATGGTAGCGGGAATGAAAGATTTGGTCATATTCAGCGGAAATTCCAACCCCGACCTTTCACAGAAGATCTGCCGGTATCTCGACCAGCCGCTTGGCGGTGCAAAGGTCAAGACTTTCAGCGACGGTGAAATACAGATAGAAATCGACGAAAACATCCGGCAGAAAGACGTTTTTATCATTCAGTCCACCTGCTCGCCGGTCAACGATAACCTCGTCGAATTGCTGTTGATGATCGATGCCTGCAACCGTTCTTCTGCCAAAAGGATCACGGCCGTTTTACCGTATTACGGGTATGCACGCCAGGACAAGAAAGTCGCCCCACGGGTACCGATCAGTGCCAAGCTGGTGGCGGATCTGCTGACAGTCGCCGGCACGAAAAGAGTCATTACTCTTGACCTGCACGCCGGGCAAATCCAGGGTTTTTTCAACATTCCGGTAGACAATCTCTTCGCGGCACCGGTCCTGATCGAATATATCAAATCGAATTTCCAAGACAATCTCGTCATTATTTCACCGGATGCCGGCGGGGTCGAACGCGCCCGAGCCTTTGCCAAGCGCCTCGATGCCGATCTTGCCATCATCGACAAACGGCGCTCTGCACCCAACAAGGCTCAGGCGATGGCTGTCGTGGGCGACGTCCGCAACAAGGTGGCCGTGATTCTCGATGACATGGTCGATACCGCCGGAACGTTGACGGAGGCTGCTACAGCCGTCAATAACGCCGGTGCCAAAGAAGTGCACGCCAGTTGCGCCCATCCGGTGCTCTCCGGACCGGCGATCGATCGCATCGACGCCTCATGTCTGAAGAGTCTGGCCGTCACAGACACGATCCCGCTCAAACCAAATGCTGCAAACTGTCCTAAAATCAAGGTGTTGACCATTTCAGCGTTGGTTGGTGAAGCCATCATCCGCAGTCACAACGGCGATTCGGTTACATCACTGTTTATTTAGATTGCGGTCATCATAAGGAGGAACCCAAGATTTGGAACAACTTCAATTAACGGCAACAATCCGAAAGACCACCGGAAACGGACCGGCCCGTGTGCTGCGCCGTAACGGCCGGATACCGGCCGTACTTTACGGTCCCGACACCGACACGACGCTGTTATCGGTGAATATACACGAATTCGAGCAGGTGCTCAAGAACCACAACATCAACCAGATGGTATTGAACCTGTTTGTAGAGAACGGCGACGCCCTTCCTAAATCGGTGATGATCAAAGAACTCCAGGCCCATCCGGTTACGAACGACCTCATTCATGCCGATTTCTATGAGATCAGCATGACCCGGAAAATATGGGTTAACGTACGGGTGGTGGTTCACGGAAAATCGATCGGCGAAGAACGCGGCGGTATCGTTCAGCTTGTTCGTCGGGAGCTCGAGGTCCTGTGCCTTCCGGGTGAAATTCCGGAATCGATCGCGCTCGATATCAGCAGTCTGGACATTGGCGACGCGATTCACGTGGAAGAAATTCAGCTGCCGGAGGGTGTCGAGATTTCGCCCGAAACGAACTTTACCGTCGTGACGGTTACCAGCATGATGGCCGAGGAAGAGCCGAAAGAAGAAGCGGCAGAAGAAGGCGAAGCGGCCGGGAAAGACGAAGCGGCGCCTGAATCCGGCGAAGAAGAGTGACAGCCATGTGGGGCTGGAGAATTCAGATTAAGGGCGCTCAGGACTCACGCAGGGCCGCTATCGGCGATCCGGCGTTACCGCACAACAGCGGTATTCAGGTGGGCTGAACGGTCCAGATGCCTGATTCGAGTATATGGCTGGTTGTCGGATTGGGCAATCCTGGAGATCCTTACCGGGATACCCGGCACAACGCCGGTTTCAAGGTCGTCGAGGAGTTGAGCGAACGCTTTGCGATTCCGCTCGACAAAAACAAGTTTCAGACGCGGTTTGGGCGGGGAAATATTGAGGGCATCGATGTGGTCCTGGTCAAGCCCTTGGCCTTTATGAACAACAGTGGACCTCCGGTCAGACGCCTCGCCGATTTTTTCAAGATTTCCAACAGCGGTCTGCTGGTTATTCATGACGATGTAGATCTATCTTTTGGACGTTTAAAAATCAAAGAGAAAGGAGGGCACGGAGGACACAATGGGTTGAAATCGTTGATGAGCGTTTTTGGCGGCGGTGATTTCGCCCGCCTGCGCATCGGCATCGGACGACCGGCGGAAAGGATGGACGTCACGGGACACGTTCTGGGGCAGTACTCCATGGAAGAATCGGATTTGCTGGGCCGGGTCGTTGCCAGGGCGCGGGATGCGGTGGTGACCGTTCTGACCAAAGGGCTGAAGGACGGAATGAACCGTTTCAACGACAAACAATTTCTGGTTTCGCTTTAAACATTCAGATTTCAGATGGAGGAGAGAATGAGCTACAATTTACCGTTGATCTGTACGCTAGTCGGTCTAGCGGGTGTGCTTTTCTCGATCATCACCGCGAGCGTCGTGAAAAAAGCGCCGTCGGGCAATGAAAAGATGAACGAGATAGCCAATGCCATTAAAACCGGCGCAATTGCCTACCTCAATCGGCAGCTGAAAAGCATGGGCATTGCCGCCATCGTCTTATTTATTTTGATTGCGTTCTTCCTGAACATCAAGACCGCCATCGGGTTCATCTGCGGCGCGACGGCATCGTTCATCGCCGGTTACATCGGCATGCGGGTGTCGGTCATCGCCAACGTGCGCACGGCTGAGGCCGCCCGCGGCGGGCTGAAACAAGGCCTGGCCATGGCGTTCAAGGGTGGTGCGGTGACCGGTATGATCG
>JBAVJU010000395.1:0-10175 GCA_049687935.1 Desulfobacterales bacterium
CACTATATATTGTGTACTATAAAATATTCTATCACAAAATAGACAGTCAAATGGAAAGTGTCACTTTACCCCAAAAAGGCAAGGTAGTGTTCACAACCAACAACCATTCAAGGGAGGACTAGATGGCAACAGCAAAAAAAACAACAGCTACCAAGAAAACTGCCTCGTCCAAGAAACCGGCGGCGAAAAAGAAGACTGCTGCTAAAAAAACCACCCCTAAAAAGGCCGTTGCCGCTAAAAAGCCTGCCGCTCCCAAAAAGACCGCCGCCGTAAAGAAACCTGCTGCGAAGAAAACAGCGGTAAAAAAGACATCCGCTACCAAAAAAACGGCTGCTGCTAAAAAGACGACCGCCAAAAAGGCAGCGGCACCCAAGAAAGCCGCAGCAAAGAAAAAAAGTTAGCGACACCATCCCCTCGCCCGTTTAAAGCGGGGCGGCAAGGATCATTTCTGCGTATGTAAAATGGTCATGCTCCCCGTTTTTTCTTTTTTAGCGTACCGCAAATTCCATCAAATATTTCAGCAGGAAAACGGCATTCAATCTCAGGAAAAATAGACCAACGCATTGCGATAGCCCTTATCGAGATCGGTCATCATCTTCTCAACGTCGCTCATCACTTTTTCCAAACCGGCCCCTTTTTCCTTTTCGAGGTCCTTTACGAAAAGGTGAAGCGTCTGAATTTTCTGTTTCAGCCCGTCAACCATATCCATGTACTTTGCCTGCATCTCGGGTTTAACCCCATCTGCCTGTTGGTTAAGATTATCGATTTTGGCCTTCCAACCGTTCAACTGGGATTTCAATTCCGCCAAAGATTTTTGACCTGCCATGATCGAACCTCCTGCCAGAATGTTAACGAGACCGTTCATCAATCGCGCTTGTGGATCGACACCGGTTCATCCGAATGCGTAGGTGTCACGTAAACAATATTGTTGATTTTTCCCGTTTGATCAAGAAAAAAAGCCGCAGTTTCATCTTTTTTAGAGATGCTTCCGACATCAATCCGAGTATAATCTGATCTACGCCATCAATTCTCATTCATTCGACTTGGCGTCAACGCATATTGATGCTATGCATGCCCTTTGAAACGCATTCTATTAACAAACTAATGGAAACATGACCATGGGCCTGCTCGAATTTGCGATAATCCTCTCCGTGACAATCGCGCTGTATAATCTACAGCAAATCAAGATGATTCTGAAGAACAAGGGGTTCACGGTCGATGCGTTCAAGGGGTGGTTCGAGGACTATCGCCGATTCAAAGGCTTGATCCGTAATGAAGCCGACCCGAAGGTCAAGATCAAATATCAGAAAATCCTCAACGGGCTGCATTTTTCCCTGGCGGGAGGGACCGCATTTGCGGTGATCGTTCTGATCAATCGACTGTAAACGCATGACCGGCGATGCGGAACGCCGACTTTTCATTTGCGGGTGAATTTAAACCAGGAGGGGCTGATGAACAACACAACTGTGGGAATCGGCATCGCCTCAGTTTTTCTCGGCGTTTATTCTTTTTACCTGCGCGCTACCTACAATGACAAATTCTCGAAATTAAAACGCCTGCAAGACCGGTTCGGCACGACAAAGGGCAGTATCATCCATTTTATTTCCTATTGCATCTTTCCGATCATGTTCGGCATCGGTATGATTTTTGCCGGCATGAGAGGCCTTTCTCTGTTTTAGCGACGCAGGCACAGGCTTCGGCGCCGAGCACGGTCGCGCAGGGTAAACGGCCGCTGCGCCGCATGGACGGTGGGGTCGCGAACGACACCCGTGCCCCGCTGCCTCGTTTGTTGTCAGGAGCCTTCACCCCTCGAGATCGACGGTTTCCACCAACACTCTCGCCGTCCCGTTTTTATAAAACCCCAGTTTTTTGGCCGCTCCCGCACTCAGATCGATGATCCGTCCGTCGACGAATGGCCCGCGATCGTTGACCCGCAGGATGATCTGTCGATGGTTGTCCAGGTTGGTTACGCGCACGAAGGTCGGAAGCGGCAGGTACTTGTGCGCCGCATTCAGGCCGTCGGGATCGAAGGCTTCCCCATTGGCCGTCATGTGCCCGCCCTTTTGCCGGTAGGTTTCGTAGCCGTACCAGGAGGCCGTCCCTTTCTGTCGGTAGGTTCGGGCCTCCTCGATGCTCATCGGGATGTAGCGCCGGCCTTTGACCACGTAAGGCGATGTCTTGACGCGGCCCTGCGCGATCGCTTCTTTGGGCGACAAACCGTCGATCGACTCGAGGCCGGATTGCGTCAGCGGCCAGCTCAAGGGTGCCTTGACCACGATGAAGGTGTATTTTCCGATCGTATACACGGTTTTGCCGGCAAATTTCGTCACGTGGTATCCCAATTTGAGGGTGCCCTTCGTGACGGTGTAAGTGGCCTTGAGGATGGTGCAGGAGAGCAGGGCAAAACAAGTTCCGGCCAAAACCAATCGGAGAAACTCGTGTGAAATGCTCCGGGGGTTCATCATCATTTGCCGCAAAACCGACAGCCAGAAATGGTTACTGGAGGATACGATTTCAATATACGAGGGTGCCAGCTTAGAAATAACTCGATCCATCCCAGCAGTGGGTGCACAGTTTTTCACGGGGCAGGCCGATCGCGGTCACCAGATCGTCCAGACGCTGGTATTTGAGGGTGGTCAGACGTAAACTCTGACGGATGCACTCCACCATCGCCGAGTTCTCTTCGGAATCGGGGTCGGCATACGCTTCGAGACGGCAGTCCGTTATCCCCTCGAGCTGGTGGATAATTTTTCGGCCGGCGAGGTCAAGGGTGGACCGGGAGGTCGAAAAGTTGAGAAACTCGCAGGGGTAGATCAGCGTCGGACACGCAGGTCGCATATGGACCTCCCGGGCGCCGCAGTTGAAGAGTGCCAGAGTGTTGTCCTTGAGCTGCGTTCCCCGGACGATCGAGTCTTCGCAGAAGAGAATCCTCTGACCGTCGATCAGCCGCTGAACGGGGATCAGCTTCATTTTCGCCACCAGGTCGCGCAGATCCTGATTCTGGGGCATGAAGCTCCGCGGCCAGGTGGGCGTGTACTTGACGAACGGCCTCACGTATGGAACCTTTTTTTCGTTGGCATATCCGATGGCATGCCCGATACCCGAATCTGGAATGCCGGCCACGATGTCGATGGCCGTCCGGTCGCGCCGTGCCAGGGCCGCCCCGCAGCGGTTGCGGACGTATTCGACATTGATTCCCTCGTACTCGGAGGCCGGATAACCATAGTAGACCCACAGAAACGCGCAAATCTGCATCCGATCGCCGGGCGGAAGGACCTGCTCACAGCCTTCGGGGGTCAGCAACACCGTTTCACCGGGCCCCATAAACCGGGTCACCTCATATCCCAGGTTCGGGAAAGCACAGGATTCCGAGGCGACCGCAAAGGCACCGGCTTTCTCCCCGATGACGAGCGGGGTGCGGCCCAGTCGGTCTCGGGCTGCGTAAATCCCATTTTCGGTGAGCAGCAGCATCGTGCAGGAACCCTTGATCACTTCCTGGGCATAGTGGATGCCGGCCGCGAACGACTCCTTTTCGCAGATCAGCATGGACACCATTTCCGTGGGATTGGTGACCCCGCCGGAGGTTTCGGTAAAGTAGCGGCGGCGGCTGAAGGCGTGGATTTCAAGCTCGTCCATGTTGTTGATCCGCCCGACAGTGACGATGGCAAAGGTCCCCAGATGCGAGCCGATCACCAGCGGCTGATCGTCGTAGTCGCTGATGACGCCGATCCCCTTGCCGCCTTCGAACTTGGGCAGATCGGGTTCGAACTTGGAGCGGAAGTAGTTGTTCTCGATGCTGTGAATCGAACGCCTGATCTCGTGCGAATTCTTAACCGCCATGCCGCCGCGGCGCGTACCCAAATGGAAGTGATAATCGGTGCCGTAGAAAAGATCGTACACACAGTCCGAAGACGACGCTATGCCGAACAGTCCGCCCATGGTACTTTCCTCGATGATGTCTTGATTTTAATCCCAACTTAAATTAAAGGTTTGCTTTTAGTACGATTGAACCGATTTTGTAAAGAGCCGATCGCAACGGCGGCAGACCAGCCGTCCAGAGCGACCGGTTCTTTCAATCCGGCGAAAGGAGGGCAGATGCCCAGAAGAACCGACATCGAAAAGATCCTGATCATCGGCTCGGGGCCGATCGTCATCGGACAAGCCTGCGAGTTCGACTACTCGGGCACCCAGGCCTGCAAGGCCTTGCGATCCCTCGGCTACAAAGTCGTGCTGGTCAACTCCAATCCGGCCACCATCATGACCGATCCGGGCATGGCGGATGTCACATACATCGAGCCGCTGAATGTAAATGTGCTTACCGAGATTATCGAGCGCGAACGCCCCGACGCCCTGCTGCCGAATCTGGGCGGACAGTCCGGGCTGAACCTGGCCTCGGAACTTTACCGAAAGGGGGTTCTCGACATCTACGGCGTGAAGGTCATCGGCGTCGGCGTGGACGCCATCGAGCGCGGCGAAGATCGCCTGGCCTTCAAGGAAACCATGCAGCGGCTGAAAATCGAGATGCCGCGCAGCCGGACGGTCGAGGATGTGGCAGATGCCGAAAAGGTGGCCGAAGAGCTCGGCTATCCGGTGGTGATTCGGCCGGCCTACACCATGGGCGGAACCGGCGGCGGGTTGGTATACAACGTCGAAGAACTGCGGACGGTGGCATCCCGCGGGCTGGCGGCGAGCCTTGTGCATCAAGTGTTGGTGGAAGAGTCGGTGCTGGGCTGGGAGGAGCTCGAGCTGGAGGTGGTCCGTGACGCCAAGAACCAAATGATCACCGTCTGCTTTATCGAGAACGTCGATGCCATGGGCATTCACACCGGCGACAGTTTCTGCACGGCGCCCATGCTCACCATTGCTCCCGAACTTCAGAAGCGGCTTCAGCAGCACGCCTACGACATCGTGGAGGCCATCCAGGTCATCGGCGGCACCAACATCCAATTTGCCCATGACCCCGAAACCGGACGGGTGGTGGTGATCGAAATAAACCCGCGAACCTCCCGGTCTTCGGCCCTTGCGTCCAAGGCCACCGGTTTTCCGATTGCCCGGGTGTCCTCTCTGCTGGCCGGCGGTCAGACCTTGGACGAAATCCCCTATTGGCGGGACGGGACCCTGGAAAAATATACGCCTTCGGGCGACTACGTCGTCGTCAAGTTCGCCCGCTGGGCCTTCGAGAAGTTCGAAGGGGTAGCGGACGTGCTCGGCACCCAGATGCGGGCCGTCGGTGAAGTGATGAGCATCGGCAAGACTTACAAAGAAGCCTTCCAGAAAGCCATCCGCAGCCTGGAAACCAATCGCTATGGGCTGGGTTTTGCCCGCAACTTTCATCAGATGCCCCTCGAAAAGCTGCTCGGCGCCCTGGGTTCCCCCAGCAGCGAACGCCACTTCCAGATGTACGAAGCGCTGCGCAAAGGCGCCGAGGTCCAGACCCTCCACCGGATCACCCACATCAAACCGTGGTTCATCGATCAGATGAAGGAGTTGGTCTCCCTCGAGGAAAAAATTCTGGCCCACACGGGCGGACGGCTGCCCGACGGACTGCTTGAGCAGGCTAAAAAGGACGGGTTCGCCGACCGCTACCTGGCTCAGTTGCTCGGCTGCCGTGAATCCGAAATCCGCGAGCAGCGCCTTTCCCAGGGTGTGGCAGAAGCCTGGGAGCCGGTACCGGTAAGCGGGGTGGAAAACGCCGCTTACTACTACTCGACCTACAACGCCCCGGACCGGGTCGAGGCCAGCGACCGCCGCAAGATCATGGTGCTGGGCGGCGGCCCCAACCGCATCGGACAGGGAATCGAGTTCGACTACTGCTGCGTGCACGCCGCCCTCGCCATCCGGGAGGCCGGGTTCGAATCGATCATGGTCAACTGCAACCCCGAAACCGTCTCGACCGACTACGACACTTCCGACAAACTCTACTTCGAACCGCTGACGGTGGAAGACGTGTTGAGCATTCACGAAAAGGAGCGGCCCGAGGGCGTCATCGTCCAGTTCGGCGGTCAGACCCCGCTGAACATCGCCGCCGAACTCGCTGCGGCAGGCGTCACCATCCTGGGCACTTCTCCGGACACCATCGACCTGGCCGAGGACCGCGACCGCTTTCGCCGCATCATGCGCGAGCTGGGCATCCCTCAGCCGGACTCGGACATGGCCGGCAACATCGAGGAGGCTCAGGAGATCGCCCGCACCATCGGCTACCCGCTGATCGTCCGGCCGTCCTACGTGCTGGGCGGCAGAGGGATGGAGGTGGTATTGGACGATGTAATGCTGCAGCAGTACCTTGCAGCCGCAGTGGAAATCTCTCCCGACCGGCCCATCCTGATCGATCGCTTCCTCGACAACGCCATCGAGGCCGAAGCGGACGCCATCGCCGATGGTGCCGACGCCTTCGTGCCGGCCGTGATGGAGCACATCGAACTGGCGGGCATACACTCCGGCGATTCGGCCTGCGTCATTCCACCCATCAGCATCGCGCCCCAGCACATCGAGACCATCCGCGAGTACACCCGCAAAATCGCCGTAGCCTTGAAAGTCGTCGGCCTGATGAACGTGCAGTACGCCATCTTCGACAACACGGTCTACGTGCTCGAAGCCAACCCCCGTGCCTCGCGCACCGTGCCGATCGTTTCCAAAGTGTGCGGCATATCCATGGCCCGCCTGGCCACTCAGGTGATGCTCGGTAAAACACTGGCACAGTTGTGTCCGCAGCAAGGCATCATCCCCCACTACGGCGTGAAGGAGGCCGTGTTCCCGTTCAACATGTTCCCGGAAGTCGACCCGGTCCTGGGGCCTGAAATGCGCTCCACCGGAGAAGTGCTCGGAATGTCGCACTCTTACGGGCGGGCGTTCTTCAAGGCCCAGGAAGCCACCCAGGTGACCCTGCCCCTGGAGGGCACCGTGCTTTTCACCATCGCCGACCGCGACAAGACGGCCGCCCTCGAGCCCGTGCGGCTCTTTCGGGATCTGGGCTTCCGCATCCTGGCCACCAAAGGGACCTACGCCTTTCTCGAGCAGAGGGGAATCGAAACCGAACCGGTCCAGAAACTGGGCTTCGGCCGGCCGGACCTTGTGGACGCCATCAAGAACAAAGACATCCAACTGCTGGTCAACACCCCGAGCGGGCGCCAGAGTTCGCACGCCAGTTCGGAAGTCCGCAAAGCCGCCATCAAGCACAAGATACCTTACATCACCACCACCGCCGCGGCCATTGCCGCGGCCAAGGGCATTGCCGCCCGCCGGGAGGGCGCCCCCAAGGTGCGGCCGCTCCAGGAATACCACGCCAACATCAATCAGTGTTTAGCAGCAGGCGTCGTCGAAGGAGCCGGGGAAAAAACCGGCACCGATTGAAGACGGGCAACATCAAAAAGGGCCGCGCACGATGAACGGCAGGGAGAAAGTCCATATTTATGGCGCCGTGATGCCGTCAGGTAGGGCCCCGGCGGCGTTGACGGCCTCGAGCGGACACCCGCAGAGTCCAGCCATCGGCGTTGAGAATCTCCATTTGACGTTGATCGCGGTTTGGTCTTATGGCAATGTCGGTGTGCGGCCTGCCCGCCGCATCACCGGCAGCCCCCTCGACCTCTGAGTAAAAACGCCCTTTAGCCGGCAACCGGAAAGACCGATAACCGAATCTCCCGGTCGGAATCAGTGAAGACAAACATGAAAAACGGCCCCTTACACAAATTTGGTTGGAGCAAGACCACCCTGCTGCTGCTGGCCCTTTTGATTTCGATCCTCTTCTTCGCGATGATCCGGCAGTTCCTGATCGTCATCCTTCTGGCAGGGATCTTTTCGGCCATGTTTCAGCCGCTATACCAGCGGTTCGTGCAGTGGTTCAAGGGAAGAAGGAACTTGGCCTCCGTCATGACCCTGGTGACGATCTGCCTGATCGTCATCTTGCCGCTGTTCCTGCTCTTCGGGATCGTCACCGCCCAGGCCATCAGGATCAGCAACGAAGTGGGACCGTGGGTGGCCCGTAAAATCGAGGAACCGTCTACCTTTACCGATTTTTTCCGCGCGCTTCCGTTTTACGACTACTTCGAGCAGTACAAGGACCTGATCCTCAAAAAGGCCGGGGAGCTGGTGGGAAGCATCAGCAGCTTTCTCATCGAGAACCTGGCCCAGGTCACGCGCTCGACCATCGCCTTCATCTTTCTCTTCTTCGTCTTCCTCTACACGATGTTCTTTTTTTTAAAGGACGGCAGATTGCTCCTGGACCGCATCCTCTTCTACCTGCCCCTGGCCGACCACGACGAGGAGCGGCTGCTGGAGAGGTTCACTTCGGTCTCCCGGGCCACAATCAAGGGGACCCTGGTCATCGGCGTGATCCAGGGAGGGCTGGCCGGTCTGGCCTTCTGGGCCGTCGGCATCGATGGGTCGGTTTTCTGGGGGGCGGTGATGAGCTTTCTGTCGGTCATCCCGGCGGTCGGCTCCGCAGTGGTGTGGGTTCCGGCGGTGATCATCCTGGCCGCCCTGGGGCAATTTCTAAAGGCCCTTGTGCTTCTGATCTTCTGCGGTTTGCTGGTGGGAAGCGTGGACAACCTTCTCCGGCCGAAAATGGTCGGCCGCGACACCAGGATGCACGAGCTGCTCATCTTCTTCGGCACCCTGGGCGGGATCAGCCTCTTCGGCATCATCGGCTTCATCATCGGACCGATCGTGGCCGCGCTTTTCACCACCATCTGGGAAATCTACGGCGAGACCTTCAAAGAGTATCTGGAATGAGGTGCCGGGCGGCCGTATCGGCGGTCCGGGAGCCGTAAACGGGTGTCGCTCCCCCTTGATTGACGGTCTATCGGCCGTCGCGTGTTTCGGCGATGATGCCGGCAAGGCGGTCGGGATAATCGGTCATGATCCCGTCGACGCCGTCTCCAATCAGCCGCCGCATCGTTTCTTCCGCATTGACCGTCCACACGGCGACCGTCAGGTTGCGGCCGTGGGCCGCCGCAACGAATCGGCGCGACACGACCGCCAGTCCTTTGAAGGTCACCGGCACCTGCAGGGCCTGCATGGACGGTGAGAAAAGAGAGGCCAGACCTCCCCGGCCGAGCAGGTAAAACCGCAGGGCTTCGGAAAATCCGGCCGAGGTCGCCACCCCGGGGCAGGCCTGGCGAAAGCGCCCCAGCACACCGGCGTGCACCGAGGCCACCAGGACGCGGGAAATTTGGCCATGCTGATGCAACAGGTCGCAGATCGATTGGCTGACCTCCGGTCGTTTTTCCTTGATCTCCGTGATCAAAGGCGTATCGGCGAAGGCCGCGAGCACCTCGCTCAGGGTGGGGACCGTGATGCCGCGGCCCCGAAACGGAAAGCTCCGCCCCTGATCGGCCGTCCAGCGGTAGCCGGCGTCCAACGTTTTGAGCTGCGCCAGGGTCATCTCGTTGACAGCGCCGCGGCCGTCGGTGGTGCGGTCCACCGTCGCGTCGTGCAGCACGACCAGGTGCCCGTCGGCAGTGGTTCGCACATCCATTTCCAGGACATCGGCACCGGCCGCCAGGCTGCGCCGAAACGCCGCCAGGGTGTTTTCGGGCCCCAGCCCGCGTCCCCCGCGGTGGGCGATCACCTGGAAACCGGCCGCCGCAAAATACGGGTGCGGCGCGGCCGGACGCGCCTGCAGCCACACGCCGCCCAGTATGATAACCCCGAGAAGAAGGGCGGCAAGAAATAGCGTGAGGAGTCGTTTTCCCATCGGCCGTCAAGTCCCAAGTTTGTCTTTTAAAACCAGCTTTTTGATTCTGTCGCTGATCCAGCGAGCCGGCAAAGAGCCGAAGGCGTAGCCGATGGATGCGAGCATGAGGTAAATCATCCCCGTGCCCAATGTCCCCAGATCCGGGTAAACGAGGCGGGGGGCCAGCAAACAGGCCGCCGCGACACCGATCAGGATCCGCCAGGTGTCGGGCCAGAAGAGGATATAAAAAAAGACATAGCCGGGTGTCAGGTTTTTTTTGCGCACACATTCACCTGTGGATGAAACGTTTCACTTTCTATTCAAGCCGTTTCGAACGCCAACGTGCTCATTCGGTCGAGCGATTCATTATAAGGTTCTCCCTGCGGTGGATCAAGCCACCCGTTTGAAAACAGCCTAAATAAAAGATATGCATGTGCACTCTTTGCCTGGAGGCAAGATGTTCATCGAAAATATCGACCAATTATTCACGGAAACAGCACTGAGT
>JBAVJU010000396.1:0-6375 GCA_049687935.1 Desulfobacterales bacterium
CGAAAATCAGAGTGCTGACCTATTTTTACTGCGTGAAAATTATCGACCTGGCCAACACCAAAAAACTGAATCCGCTGGGAATCGATATCAGGCCGCTGATCAAGACGGCCTATCAGGATATCAGGAACCAGATGGGACTCTCGAATCGCAAGGCTTATCTGAAGGAATTGGAAGAGTTGGATCGGAAGTACAGCGCCCCTTAGGGCTCACGAAAAAATAAGTTGGTGATTTTGGGCGTTGAGGCGCCCGGCCGGCAAGGCATAAAAACGCAGGAATATCTGGATATTCCGAGGTTTTTTAACGCAACTGGACGGGATGCATCGGCGATCAAAATGGTCAGTTATTTTTGAGCGAGCCCTTAAGCCGCGGAAATGATCAACACGGGACACGGCGCCTTTTGCAAAACCCTTGCGGTAACGCTGTCCCGGCTCGAACACCCGTTGGAACCGCGGCCCCGAGTGGTGATGACAATAAGATCGGCCGGAAGCACATAGGCCAAAGCGTTGATTTCGTCCGCCGCCTCTCCGTTGCGGAGCACCTGATTCCAGGAACAACCGGCATATGCCGGCAGACTGACCGGCGGAATTCCGCTGGCGTCGCCGACGTGAACCAGTGAAATGCGGACATTTTTATCCCCCATGGCATATCCGAGTGCGGCCGCGTCCTTTATGGCCGATTCGGGGTTTGGTTCTCGAACCACAGGCACCATTATGTTGCTGAGGGTAACGGTGCCGTCGTCGCTGGAGACGAAACCCTCGGTTCGGTCGGGAATGAAGAGAACCTGCGCACTTGTTTTCTGCATGAGGTACAAGAATGAGTTGTCATATGTCCGCTGCAGCAGGTCGTTCTGAAAGCTGGCGGAGAGCACGATCAAGTCGACGCTGTGGTTTTCCAGGTGATAGGCGATCGCGGCGGATGGGTTTAAGGCGTTTCGGTCGATCTTCTTGACGGCTATCCCCAGTTCCTTTAAAACCGCGGCGCGGCGGCTGCCGTTTCTGAGGATTTTCCACTGCTCGAGGGTGGTTCGCACGGGCGGGTTGTGCGGCCAGTTTTTTTCGGCCGCATTGACGGCCTTGGTCAAAACAATCGACAGTTCGGCGCCTAAAGTGAGGGCGATTTTAAGGGCATGCACGAAGGCGATTCGACCGGCTCCGGAAAAATCAGCCAGGTGGAGGATCGAAAATTTGTCTTTTTTCTCCATGTCACGCACCTTTTCGAAAAATCATAAAAAGGGGATCGGTTTTTCCGTGCGGTAGGCAAGCGCCGAACAGGTGGCAATCAGCCGGCCCTCACCGTCGACGACCCGAATGTCATATCCTGCGGTTTTCCGGGTCAGACTGACCCTGTTCGCCTCGGCGCGCAGTCTGGTCTTCTCCTGCGGACTGGCGATATAGGTGACATTGACATTGAGCGCCACGGCGATTGTGCCGTCCGTTTGTCCGGCGGTTTCGAAGGCCTCGTCGATGAGGCCGTAAATCGCACCGCCGTGAGCGCGTGCGTAGATGTTGTTCGCTATCCGCGGGTCAAAGGCCATTTCCACCACCGATCGGCCGTCGTCCAGTTCGATCAGCTGTATGTCAAAAGTCCGGGCAAAAGGCTCATTCTTAACCGCCGCGACGATCGCGGCTTTGACCCGGGAATCCATAAAAACCTCCAGTGACAGTCTTAACCGGCACTGGCGCGATGATGGCGCCGCCGGTCGTGGGTTCAAGGACCGTGCTTTCTTAAACCGTTGTACGCAACTTGTAAACCCCGACCGCCATTTCTTGTATTGTACCACATTTCCGGATCGGAAATCGACCAGTGCTTTTAGAAAACATGCATAAACACTAATTGGCAAACAAACCCATCGTCGTGCCGTTTTTCAGATTCACCAGTCCTTCTTCGCAGATCCGCAAATACGGAATGGCCGCACCGGTCAGGGTGATCAGCGTCAGCAGAGGGTCGGGAAAAGGGCAACCGAGTCGGCTCATCGAGGAGTTGACCTCTGCCAGTATTGCGGCCACCCGTTGGAGGGGTTCTTCCGACATGAGCCCGAACACCGGCAGCGGCAGTTCCGCATCGATTGCGCCATCCGCGGCAACGACAACGCCCCCCTGCAATTTGCGGATGCGATTCACGGCGACCGCCATGTCATCGTCGTCGGCTCCCGCAACGATGATGTCTGATGTGTCCCAGGCCGCGCTGCAGGCCACGGCACCGGCTTTCAGGCCGAATCCTTTGATCAGGCCGACGAACGTCTGGCCGGGAACATGTGTGCGGTCGATGGCCGCAACTTTGACAAGGTCCCGGCCGGGGTCTGCCTGTATCCGGCCATCGGTCACCAATAGATCCAGAACAGTTTCCTTTGTCACCAGGTCGGTCACCATTTCGATCACCCGTACATTGACCCGGGTTGCCCCCTCGGCCGCGATCTGAAAATCAATCGGGGTTACATCATCCGGCAACAGTACCGACGTGAGACTGGCCGGCAGGTAACGGTGCCGTCGTGGTGCGACCGTCAGACGCCCCTGGCGGGCAATCACCCTGCCGTTGCTGATGACCATGTCGGCCCGAAACGTCCGAAGATCCTGCAGGACGATCATATCGGCCGACCGGCCCGGTGCAACGCCGCCGATAACCGCGTCCAGTCGAAAGTGTTCGGCCACGTTGAGGGTCGCCATCTGGACCGCCACGATTGGATCGAAACCGTGTTCAATCGCCTTCCGGACCACGAATTCCATCCCGCCTTTTTCGATCAAATCGCGTGGGCTGAGACCGTCCGTCACCAGGATCAGTCGGCGCGTGTCGATGCCGGCATCTTTTATGGCGGCGATGGCTTCCAGGTCGCGGCGGATGCTTCCTTCCCGGATCATGACATGAATGCCCAGGCGCAGGCGCTCCAGCACTTCATCGGCCGTTATCGGTTCATGACACGAGGAAATCCCGGCCGCCAGGTAAGCCGCCAGTTTGTTCCCCCTGGCACCGGCGGAGTGCCCTTCGAGCGTCTTGCCGCTGTGAAGGGCCGCTTCCAGTGCGGGCAGCGCCAGGTCCGGCTCCTGGATGACCGACTGCCAGTAGGATTCGCCCAGCCCGACGATGTCTTTCCGAGACAAGAGTTCGTCCAGGTCGGCCGAGTCGATTCCGTGCGCCCTACGGCTGATCGAGGCCATAAAAGGTGCCGTGGAAAAAATCTTGATCGGCTGATCGGACAGCGCTGCCAGAAAGTCATTGACGCCGGCCAATCCGGCGACCGCATACACCTCGAGGCTTTCGGTCACGAGAGCCGTCGTCCCACCGGCCATGATCGGCTCGAGAAATGCCGCGACACTGCCGAGCCAGGCGAGGTGCGTGTGGCCGTCGATCAGTCCCGGAACGAGCATTTTCCCAGCGGCATCGATGATTTCCGTCTGAGGGCCGATCTTGTCTGTGGTATCCTTTCCCACGTAGGCGATCCAGGATCCCTTGGTGCAGACCGCCATCCCGTCCAACACCTCACCCGTATAAACGTTCAACAATCGGCTGTTGACCACCGCCAGGTCGGCGAACTCCTGTGCAAGGGCAACTCGCATCAACTGCCGAATATCTTTTTTCGAGCCCGATGGTGACGTGTGATGGGTTTTCATTTTTCATTTCCTTTTGGCGTGGAAGGTTTGAAGACGTTTATGCAACTACGGGGTTCGCCTGATGCTGGCGCCGGCCGGTCTCCGCATTACCGTCACCGATCCTTCTGTTCTTGAAGAAATGTCAGGATGACGCGGGCACAGGCCTGGGGCTGTTCCATGGGCACAAAATGACTGGAACGTGGGATTCATTGCCTGAAGCATGCTTCGGAAAACGGGTTCACGGTTAACGGTTTAATTATATTATGTAAAATATTACGACAGTGATGTCAAACACCGATCGTGGGTCATGGTTTGCGACCCGATCCGCCGCAACATTTTATCAGGGGAATCTCACCAGCGAATTGTGTGCAGTCCCCCAATAAATCTAGGCCATTTTGCCCAGACCCGAATATTTCCGGAATCGATAAATTCATATAAGACACCGTTATTTGGATCTTAATTGTCTTTTTTCGTTCTTGGTATATTTATTGAAAACTGAATGACGAAAACCACTCGTTCAACCCGAGCGGACTCTCGCCAGGCCATGAATGACCTTAAGCTGGGGAAATGGTGTATCCGGACTTCGCTGGGGAATAACGGATTCAAAGGCGCAAATTATGAAATTGATAACGACGAAAAATCAAATGTTGACTCATAGAAAGATCATCTGCGTCATTGTTTTGTTTTGGCTGGCCACAACCACATCCGCCGGCATATGCATGGCAGCGGAAAAGGGCCATGCGGATAAAAATGCCGGATTCGGCGCGGATACGCTGGATGCGCTTGGGTATATGCGCGATGAACTGAAACTCGCCAGGGATTTATACACTGCTCTTTCAGGCATTTGGGAATTGGAAGTATTCAAGAACACGGTTAAAGGCAAACAGTCGCTGATGGATGCCGTTTCAAGCCTTCTGAAACAATACGGAATTGACGATCCGCCCGATGAAGCCGGCAAATTTGTCAATGCGGACCTGCAGGAACTGTATTCATACCTGATCGATCAAGGCAAAGTATCACGGAACAATGCCATTGATGCCACCATCCTCATTGAACAGACGGTCATTGCCGATCTCAATGAGGTCTTTCATCAGACAACTGAAAAAGAAATTCACGAAGTGCTGACCCTGCTCATGGAAGGCTCAGAAAACCATCTCCAAGCATTAAGTCGAAATCTCGTTATGTATTAAACCTCATTGCCAGTTGGGTTCGCGGTGTTCCCGATACGCCCGTTTACTCTCCTCGGCATCCGGGCTGGACTGAGTTTGCTCCTGAAGACTGAAGTACATTGTCAAAAAGTCATCGTAATCCTTGTCGAAAGCCTGGTTCGTCGCCAGTTTGCTCATCCGCGATCCGACCGAGCACGATTTTTTCCATTTGTTCGAATATGCGCAGGGCCTTTTCCCAGCGTTCGTGGTAGCTCATATCGATCTCATCGGCCGAAAGTTCTTTAAGGTCGATACCGGTGCAAAACGCCCGCCCTTGTCCGCGAACAACCACCACACGGATTTCCGGGTCTTCTCGAATGGCACGGGCCACGCCTTGGAGCCGGACGGTCCCCTCGTTGTTTACGGCATTCAGGTGTGATTCGCGGGTAAACGTCACCCACGCCCGCTTGCCTTCCTTTTCGAGATGCATGGCGTCGGATTGCAAAACTGTTTCCATACAGACCTCTCATTATCGGGGTACAACTATAAGGATGCTTTTGTTCGGTTTTTATTTTGGAGGATGCCGGTGGCCCGACCATCCTTGACATGCCACGATGCAGCCTTACTAAGTACAATAGATATCCTTTCCTGGAAATCCACTGGCTTACTTCAGGCAAAAGGCGCAAGCTATGAAAATAATAGAGGAGTACCGAAAAGCGGGGAACGATCGTCGCTGTGGTGCGGACCGCAGGCAGTCCTCGTTGCAGCGGTATCATGACACCGAGAGACGCACCGGCAGTGAAAGGCGCGTTTTCGAAGACCGGCGGCTAAGAATGGTATTGACCCAAAAACAACCTGATCCGAGCTCGGGCCTTATCGGGTTCTTGTTAAAAACCGGCTGGAAAACCGGCTGGAAAAAAGGAATAAAAAGAAAATCCCATTCGGTTTCAAAAAACACGGTCTATTTGGACGATCCAAAAGAAAGATCACATGAACGATTGACATGTGAGGCTTCCGTTCAAATCCACGACAAGGACACCAGTGGTGTATTTCCGGCTACCGCCCGCAATTACAGCGATGTGGGCATGTATTTGGAATCGGATTACGCACCAAGGGTCGGCGCGGGCCTCGTGCTCGGAATGGTCAATTACAAGACCGGATCTCCGGCGCCCGAGGATATCTCCAAATACCACTCCCGGGTGATATGGCGTGAGAAACTCTCCGGCAATGTCGTTTTTATGCGCTACGGTATCGGGGTCAAACATTGCCAGGACTTGGAAGAATTTCTGCGACTCTTCGGTTATTGATTCGAACACGCTATATTTGTACGACGAATCTTCAAGGCGACTGCGATGGTTGATTCAGCAAATGGTTCACAGCCGCCGCCATCATATCCTGCCAGACGGCTTTTCCGGTTGAAGACGCATCGATGATGTGATGGTAAAAAGCGTCATCTCGGGCGGACTCGTCCTTTGCGACAATGTAAAATTTCCATTGATTCCATCTTTTTTCCCCCACCAGTTTCTTCAACTTCTTCAGTGGCATAAATTCGTCGCGCTCGTCGATGAATATCAGGGTGGGCACGTTTAATTTTTGACCGGCCGTTTGATTGAATCGGTCGAGGCCGTCGAACAGGGCGTTAT
>JBAVJU010000397.1:0-4014 GCA_049687935.1 Desulfobacterales bacterium
GCGGCGTGGATGACCGAACGCCCGATTCGCGGGCCGCGAGCGTAGGCGTCGACCCACACGACGGCCGCATCGTGCGATTTTTCGATCCGTGCCATCGTTTCGAGCAGCGCGTCGACGTTGGGCACCGGGATGCGGTCGATCTCGACATAGGGCGAGGGGACCGGGCGGAGCTGGAGGGTCGCGTCCACGATGACACCGAGCATCCCGATGCCGCCCACGACCGCATTGAAGAGCTCATGCGACCGATCGATATCGACCGCCTCGCCGCCGGCCAGCAGGAGGGTCAGCCGGACGATCTGATGGGCGAAGCTGCCGTGGCGCCAGGCATCCTTGCCGTTGACGTTGGCGCAGATCGCACCGGCGACGCTGGAATGCGATTCGGTCGGACTGGCAGGGAGCGTGAGCAGGCGGTGATGGACCGCCCGGTATATATCGATGAGTCGGGTGCCGGCCTCGACGGTGATGCGGTTTTTTTCCGCGTCGATGTCGAGGATGCGGTTCATGTCGCTCATGTCGAGCAGGGCCTGGCCGTCGTTGAGGGCCAGGTCTCCGTAGCCGCGTCCGGCCCCGCGCACGCAAATGGTCATGCCGTTCCGGCGACAGTATTGCAGCGCCTCGCGGCATTGTTCGATCGTCGTCGGCCGGGCGACAAGGGAGCGGGTCCGGATTGAACCGACAAGCGAGTTCACCTCTTGCCACGCCATGAAGCTCGGATGGGTATGGGGGTCGGATGCCATGGAGAACCTCTTAAACTATCACCCTTTTGAGAACCTTGCGCGCCTTCTCCAAAACGTCTTCGACCCGTATCAGTTTCAGGCAGACATTGTCGCCGTCGCAGGGTGAATTGCGGTGGTTGTAGGCGGTCAGACACGGGGCGCACGACAGCGGTACATTCATGACGATGGTGCGGGTGTTCAGCGGACCGTATAAAGCGGGGGTTTCGGGTCCGAAGAAGATAATGGCCGGCACCGGTGTCAGCGCGGCAAATTGGCCGGGTCCGCCGTCATTTGTGATCAGGAGCGCTGCCAGGTGGAACAGGACCATCAACTCGCGCACCGATTGGGTAAAGCCGGTCAAATCGGCGCAGAAAGGCGTGCTGCAGGAGGACACAATTTTTTCGGCAAGGGGTTTGTCTTCCGCGAGGCCGATAATTCCCACGCAGCAACCGTCTTGGACCAGATTGGCCGCCAGGCGGCAAAAGGACGCCAGGGGCCAGGCGCGGATCGGCAGGATCCCCCCGCCGGGGTAGATTAGCACCAGTTTTCGGCCGTGCGCGACACCGGCGGGCCAGAAGGCCTGCAGCCGTTTTCGCATCGCGTCGATTTCGGCTGGGTCGAGAGTGACTTGCGGCGGCGGCGCCGTTTCGACGCCGACAATCCGTTTGGCTTTTGGTACCGTGTCCGATTCGATGGCCTCGACGAGGGTGACGAACTGCCGCGATATATGTTGATAGGGGTTGTAGAGAACCGGCCGGTTGATGAAATTGCCGCGATAGAGCCCTTCCTGGGTGTGAGGGTGGAAACCGACCCGGATGGCCGCACCGCTCAAAAAGCTTAGAATGCTGCTGATCCGGTGGAACAGCTCGCAGTCGATGACCGCGTCGAAGCGGATGCGGCGCATGTCCGACCACACCCGGATGATGTCGGCAAAAAGCGTGTAAATGGAGGCGGGGTCGATGGTGAGGATGTCGGATGCGGGGACGTAGTTCAGAATGTCCACGATTTCCCGGTTCTTTTTGAACAGGAGAACACTTACGGACGCTTGGGGATAACTGCGCTCGATCCGCTCGAACATGGCGTGAGCATGAACCCAACTCCCCATTTCCGACAGGAGAATAACCAGTATCTTCTCGACCCGGGGTGTTTTCCCAGATCTTGTCATGGCGAGGTTGAACAACGAAAAGAAGCGGCAGAGAAAGGAGCCGAAAATGCGGTCAATTTTTCGCTGGGCAGCGATATCCATGGCTTATCAATTTGGATGGGTTGGAATGTTTAGTTCGAAACTTGAATCAGACCCGCAGGGCCATAAGCATTCGGTATTGGGCGCTCAGGTCCATATGCCGGACAAATCGTCATTCATACCCTCTTAATGTCCGCCGTATCCGCTCCAGGGCGTTGGCCAGGCGGTGGTCCGGCACGGTGAGGGACATACGAAAAAACCCCTCGCCGTTCTTGCCAAAGGCACTTCCCGCGGTAACGAGCACATGGGCTTCCTCGAGCAGGCGGGTCGTGAATTCTATCGATGTCGTACCATTTGGAACCGGCAGCCACAAGTAGAACGTTCCTTTGCCGACATGGGGGTCAATGCCAATACCCCATTTCCGAATTTCTTCCAGCGCCATGGCCCGGCGCCTGGCATAGATGCGCATCATCTTCTCGATATCTTCGTCGCCGTCGTCCAGGGCCTTGATGCTGGCCAGCTGAATCGCGTTGAAGATTCCCGATGTCACGTTTTCCTTGAACTTCGACATGGCCTGGATGATGGCTGGATTTCCGGCGGCCATGCCGATTCTCCAACCGGTCATATTGTATGTCTTGCTCAGGGAGTTGAACTCGACACAGATGTCCTTGGCACCGGGAACCTGGAGAAGGCTCAATTTCTCGCCGCCGGGCAGGACGATCTCGCTGTACGGGTTGTCATGCACCAGGAAAATCTGATGCGCTTTGGCCCAGGCCACCATCCGGGTGAAGAATTCAGGGGTGGCACAGGCGCCGGTCGGGTTGTTGGGGTAGTTGAAAAAGAAGACTTTTGCCCCTCGGCAAACCGATTCGGGTATGTCGTCCAGGTCGGGCAGGTATCCGTTTTTTGCCAGGAGGGGGATCGGGTATGGTTCTCCGCCGACAATCGGTATGTTGGCAAGGTAGCCGGGGTAGCCGGGGTCGGTCACCATGACCACTTCGCCCGGATTGACGATGGCCATCAGAAGGTTGTGGATGCCTTCCTTGGAGCCGCTCAGGCCAAGGACTTCGTTTTCAGGGTCGAGGTGAACCCCGTATTTGCGCTTGTACCAGCGGGCCACGGCGGCTCTGAAAGCGTGCATACCTCTTTGTTCATCCGTCGGGTACTGGTGATTGCTCGGATCCAGCGCCGCCTGGCGCAGACTTTCGATGATGTAAATAGGCGTCGGTTCCACCGGGTCCCCGACGGCAAGGGAGATAAAATCGGTCCCGCAGGCCTCCATCTGCTTGATCCGGTCCCGCAGTTCCATGAAAAGATACGGGGGGATGTTCTTCAATCGATCGGCAATGATGTTCATGCGTGCAAGTCCTCTCCCGCCGCACCGCCGGATGACAGGCCGCGTTATCTTGGCACCAAGCCGACCCAGGCCCTGATGACCCGGGCAATGCGGCGCATTTCATTTTGCGGGATGATCGGGTAAACGCAAATCTCGAGGATGGCGGCGGCCGTCGGCCGGCCGGTGTCATCCTCGAGATTGTCCGGATGACGGAATGCTTTCAGCGTGGCGCAATCGTCCATATCGGTGTTTTTCGAGTCGATGCGATGCGTCAATAGAAAGCGCCGCAGATCGTCGCGTCTTTCAGCCGCAATTTTCAAGGGGTAGTAGACATAGATGTGATTTCCTTCGGCGGATTGGCTGACCTGAATGCCCGGCACATCGCCGATGTGTTCGGTCAGCACTTCGGCGTTTCTGCGGGCGCCCTCGTTGAACGCATCGATCCGAGCGATCTGCCGTCTTCCGATGGCCGCCTGAAGGTTCGACAGGCGGCTGACACGCGGTTCTGACCGTGCGAATGCCGAAAGTAGATCATCGCCCACCACCGAATCCATCAGCGGCTGTCCCAGCCGGCCCTTCAACCGCAGAAGGGGGTAAACCGTCAAACCGAAAATGGCCGGGCGCGTGAGCAGCCCCTCGACCCATATCTTGAAGGCCTTTTTTAGCGTTTCGCCCCTTGGCGGAGGAGATGTTTGCGCCAGCACCCCCTCTGCCCGCCGGGCGATGTCATCGTTTGCGGTCACAATGACGCCGCCCCCGAAGCACGGCATGTTTTTTCC
>JBAVJU010000398.1:0-7611 GCA_049687935.1 Desulfobacterales bacterium
TCAGCATCCCGATGTCGGCCGCCAGGTCGAGCACCGTATACCGGTTGCGAATCCAACGCGCATAGGTGTAGGCAAACTGAAGCTCTTCAGCGGTGATTCCGAGGCCGTCGATCTTGTACACCGCACCAGCGGCCTGCAGGTGCTGGCGGGATTGCGCGGGTGAAATCACTGCCGCAGAAACCGATTGTCGGATCTTGTCCCACCGCGAAAGAATGAGTTGCCGTCGTGCCGCCAAGCCGTTCTGGTCGAGAAATTTCGCGCGTGCGTGCGGCATCACCGGCGCAGCGATATCCCGGAATGCGGATCGCAGTTCGGATTCCATAGCGGCTCTGGTCGGATATTCAGGTTTCACGTCTTTACGCTGGATTACCTCCGGCTCGAGCGACAGTATCTTCTGGTAGAGCGCCAGCGATATAAGGGTGGTCACTCCGGTCTGCTGCCCGTGGAGTGCCGGTGTGCGGCCCGTCCAATGAGCCGTCATGTCCCACAGGTGGCTGATAAGATGTTCTCCTCCGGAAGCCGGTGAACTGGAGCCGGCCAATACCATGGCAATGCCGGACCGCAAAAGAGCATCGATCAGAACCGAGAGGCCTTCGGGTTTATTGGTTCTGATGGTGTCTGCCTGCCGAATGCTGGTTATGACAGCCTCCTCTGCTACCGCAACCGGTATGTCGCAAAAATATTCCCCCAACAACACATTCGATAAGATCCAGTCGGCCGTCGAGGCATTCTTGGAGAGCAGGTCGCCGAAACCGGCCGCACTCATAATTTGGGGTGCCGAGGCGAGCACCTCCGGGTCGGCAATGACGGCCACCGGCGGATGGCACGGTTCCGTAATCTTCACGCCATCGATGGTTAGAGCCGAAATCGCCGATGTATAGCCGTTCATGCTGGCGGCCGTAGCCACGGTAATCAATGTCTTTCCGGTCGCAGTGGCGGCAGCTTTGCAGATGTCGTTGATCGTGCCGGACCCGACACCAATCAAACCGGCCGTCGAGGTCCTCTCGATCTGTGCCACCAAATCGGCCACCGTCTGCCTGTCGGCATGGACCGACCGGTTTTTGTGGTCGACGAAGTGCAGCGACACTGTTTTTCCGGCCGCTTCGAGAAGCCGCAGCGCCTTCTCTCCTGCCGCCGTCCAGGTATTTCGGTCAACCACCAGGATCAGCGGTCCGGTTGACATCCAGCGGTCGACACCCTCCGGCAGGCGGTTCATGGCGCCGCGACGCAGCGAAACCTCTCGGGTCGGCACCCTGTGCGTCCTGCCGCAACGGCAGTCATTGATCTCAAGGCCGAGGAGATCCTGCAGCGGTCTACGGGAATAGTCGTTAGGCTGCATGGGGTTCGGCTCCTTTCAGAATAACCGTCGTTTAGATTGAATTTGGCTCCCATGAAATCCCAGCAGCGGCTTTTTCAGAAAAGAAGAGCCTGTCTTTCCGATTTTGCCGAGAGGAAATCGAATGGATAACGAGTGAGTGATTATGGGTATACTGGGCAGGTGGGAAAAATGAAAGTCGAAAAATCGCGGCCGGCGCTAATCTGATTTCATTTGATCTTCGTGCAAGTCCTTGAAAAGCTTCTTGAGAGTGTCGTAGTCGAAGGTAAACGTGTCCGTCGGATTGATATCGAGCTCGTCGTCGAGATCGATCCGACCGTCTTTCAGGTAGTCGTTGCAGCGGCCATCAGGGGTTGGTTTCTGTTTACAGCCTTTATGGTGATAGCAGCGTTCACAGATCAATGGGTATCCTCCTTCATTTGTCGATTGAAGCGAATTTTCGTGAACCGTCAAATGGGCTGACTTATGGATCAACCTTTCACTGGCAATTTACATGCCATTATGTAAAATTAATTTATTGTATTTGATTCCAGTATATTATGTGACATTGTATTTCGTTTCTCACACGCGGCTGCCAAAAAATGTTACCCAGAGCTGCCAATTTGCGGCAGGTGTCCTGCCGGTTCGGTTCCTGTCACATTATCCTTCCGATTTGACATCCTTGGTGGTGCATCTATTTTCAAGAGGGTCGTCGACGGATGAAAAATTTTAACGATCGGCGACCGCTGAGGTACCAAATGGACTTTTTGTATATTTCCCCCGAATTCCCTCCCAACTATACCAACTTCGTCATCCAGGCTACGGCAATTTAAACGTGCCGCCAAAAACCCGGTTAACCTCTGACCTTCCGACGTCACCCTTAAGATTGTTCCTCGGCCTTACGGCTGTCCTTGGTTTTCGAATAACCCGGAATCAGGGTTTTTGTACTGATGACGCCCGGTAGTTGCCGGATTTTCTCGTGAACGAATTGTGAGATGATCTCGGCATCCGAGCTGAGCAAGTCACGGCTCAGAAAAATTTTAATCAGAATGTCGACATCACCGTGAACCGAGTGCACTTCCCGAACCTCTTCCAGTTCGTAAATCTTGTCGACGACTTTGAACTCTTTTTTCGCCTGTACATTCATCAGAATAAATGCGGTGATTCCCCGTCGCATTTCCGGGTAATCGCAATCCTTCGTTTCCATCATTTTTTTTCTAAATGCCTCCATATCTTCGGGTATCAGTTCGTCAATACCGCTGCCGTACCGCCGTCGTCGGCCCGTTTCCCACTGGTGTACCGAAATGTAAGCATACAGGTCTGCAACGCTTCGACCCGGCAAGGATTCCAATAGGCGGCCGCGCCGGATAATCGTGCAGAAAGGTCGGAAGATGGTCTTGTACCAGTCCTGAGCTGCAGCCTCGAAAGAAGGACTTTCGGACCGTTCCTGCTGCAGATAGGCCCTGTGGTCTTCGATCTGCTTGAGAAGTTGGGCGTATTGACCGACCTCGGTCAACTGGATATCCCCTTTGAGCTGCGTGCGGTCGAAAAAATCCGCCCGGTCACGGAAAACAAGGTTCTGCAGGGTAGTGGGTGATGGGATGAATTCGATGATATCGGCCAAAATTTCGTCGTGGCCGAACTCTTTGGCCGCCGCTATACGATGGTTTCCGTCCATCACATAGTATTCATCCTTGATCTGGTAGAGTCTTACCGGAGGGAGAGGACGACCTTCCCGCATGGCTCCCTTGATCCGCTGCAGCCGTTCCGAGGGGACATGCGTTTTCAATCGAAAACGGTCGTCGAGATCCTGATAGCGCCCGACACTGCCCACGATCCGATCGATCGGTACAGTTCGAATACCCCGAACCCGGCTGTCGAAAGCCGCTTCTTTTTGCTGACGGTCGTTGAAACTACCGACCTTGTCCTGACTCGGCCGGTGTGTGCCGATCCTATCCCGCAGCCGGGCGATCGTCGATTTCAAGCTGAAAATAGCCATACGTGTTAACGACCCGGGTTGATTCTATCAGTGAGATCCGCTCGGAATCATGACCGAAACGGCAGTGTATGTGACCGTGAATAAAGTATTGCGGGCGCCATCGACGAATCAACCGGCGAAAGACGACAAATCCTCTGTGACAGGGATCTTCGGCATCATGCACGTAACGCGGCGGGGCATGGGTTATGACAACGTCAACCCCACCCCGTCGCCACAGCGTGGGCAGCATGCGAAAAACCATGAGTCGCATTTGCCCTTCAGTGTATTGGTGCGGTCCGCCGTTGTACCAGTGCGAGCCTCCCAGCCCCAGAAAGTTAAGGCCTCTGAAGCGCACCAGTCTGGCATGGACATCCGTGCATCCCATGGGCCGTTTTTTGTTATAACGGATATCGTGGTTGCCGCAAACGTAATAGAGCGGTACGCTGAAAAAGTTGCTTAAAAAAGACAGGTACTCCGGCGGCAGATCGCCGCATGCCAGGATCAGATTGATTCCGATATGCCGACCGGCATCGACGACGGGATACAGCGATGGCTCGACAACATCTGACACGGTCAGAATTTTCATGGGGTTTACGCCGTTGTCAACACAGTTGACTCTCCTGCCAAGCGAAGGGCTGCGGTTATGAACACGTTTTTTTCTCCGGCTGCTTCATTCGGTCAAACTCCGATAACCGGCAAGGAGTGAAAAAGGGTAACCCGGAAGAGTTCAGTACGCCTGTTTGAGTCAAAAAACGGTCCCGACTATATCGAACCGCTTCCTTTAAGTAAATATCAACCTGCATCCAGATAGTGCAACCGTCGCCATCCCGTTGTCATCATCGGCGAATGAGAAACTGGAGGAATTATGCCATCCGTAGATTTTTTATGCAAAGACTGCGGTCACGCATTTACCCGGCTGGTGTTTAAAGGAGATGATGCCTCGGGTACGGTCTGTCCTTGCTGCGGCAGCGGCAGCATCAAGACACAACCGATATCGGAGGGCCTGTTTGACGGAATAGCCTCCGGCAGCAGCCTCTCAAAGGATGTCAACTGAACGCGCTGAGACTGCCGCGGCGGTCGCCGCGGGAAAAGGTGGGTTTCGATCGATCATCAACGATATTTTTCAGCGCGCCGCAACCAGGTGAAACGTCGACAGCATCGACTCGAACAATTCGATATCCTTATCAAAGTAGTACCGCTGCGGAGCGGTGAAACGGAGGCTGTAGTAGTTTTGGCCTTGAATGAAGCCATAATAAGCCGTTTTCAAGGTCAGCCCTTTCGGGTCGCGGTACCTGAAGATCAATCTGAAACCGTCATGATCGTCAATGGCGGCTGGTGCATTTTCGATGACGGTAAAATTCGCCACCATCGGATCGGAGGACAAGTCGTCAATAATAATCTGCGCGGCTTCCTGAGGCAGCATGTCCGCGGTTAGACGCTTGTGGGCATAAAGAAAGGAGCGCTCCAAGGGGCGCTCTTGAAACAGGACGTACTGAAGATAAGGACCGTCGCGCGAAATCATCATGTAGGCGCCGGCGTCAAATTTCATCCACCCGCTAGGAACCTCAACACAATAAGTTTCTGAGTGAATCCCACCGTCGACGGGCTTCCAGCCGGCGCAGCCGGCAATCATGACGATAAGGGCCAATAGGATGAGTCTGTTTTTCATCTTCCAACTTTAGGGAAATAAAAAAAGCGGTCGCACCGGCCGCTGCACAACTCACTTTTTTTTGTATGCGAACTGTTCCCGGCGCAGATCTCGAGAATGAATCCGTTTGAGGTAGTTCCGGATATAGGTGTTTTCCTGTGCATTCGGTGCCAGAAACACACTGGCTTCGAGATACGGTTGCGCCAGTTGAGACTGCCCGGCTTTGTAGTACATCAGACCGAGGGCCCGGTGCGGTTCAGGGTAACCAGCGTCCAGGTCGATGGCGCGTTTGTAAAACGATTCGGCCCGATTGGATTCGTCCCCGTCGCGGCCCCGTTGACGGCAGATTTCCCCCAGCAAGTAATAGACGCGGGCGTCATCCGGATAAGTCGCCAGAAACCTTTCCGCAGCCTGGCGTGCCTGGGCGAAACGTCCGGCTTGAATATCGAGTGAAATGTTATCCAGAATCACATCTCGTAACATGAATCCAAACCGGTTTTCGCCGTTTAACCGAAACCCGCGGGTCGGGTCAATGGAAGCCAGAAATTCGCTGCACTTTTCGATGCGGGTCTGCAATCTCGGGTGCGTGCCGAAAAACAGCGGCTCGTGATACTTCTCCCGCGCCATTTCCTCTTCAAGGTGCCCGAAGAGCCGCAGAGCCTCATAAGGATTGTAACCCGCCCGCATCATGAGCTTCAACCCCTCGCGGTCGGCTTCTATTTCGGCTTCATGACGATAACCGGACCAAGTACATTCGGCACTCTGCGCCGATAGAGCAGATGAAGCCGCATCTTTCTCAGCCAAATCACGCGCGGCAGGATCAGGCTGGTGCTGAAGTCGCCGGATACCGTTTACCGCATGATGGTTAACGTAATGGCCGATTTCGTGGGCCAATAAAGCCGCCAGTTGAGCCTCGTTTTCCAACCGTGCCAGAATGCCGGTATTGACATAACAGAAACCGTCGGGGTAGGTGAAGGCGTTCAAATGAGGATCCTTGATCACTTTGACTCTGAATCCGTCGTCTTTCTCCGGCACGGTTGCGACCAGTCTCATCGCCACCTGATTCACATAAGCTTCCAGCTTTGGATCATTGTACAGGGCATCGCTTTGTTCAAGGCGCTTCTCATCCGCCCTGACTGCTTCCATCAGCGCCTGGATATCCTGTTTGCCCGGGTCTCGGGGAAATTGCTCATCGGCCGCAGCTGCGGTGGCGAAGCAGGTGAAAATCAGCCAGAAGATCCATAGCCATCCGACCGGTTTCACAATCGACCCTCCGGAAAATTCGCCAGAACTTTTTTCACGAGGTGAGTGGTTTTGTCCGGATCTTCGATACCTGCCGCTTCCCTGCTGCCGTTGGCGCCGTACCACAGAATGGTGCCGGTAGCATCTGCCAGCCCGAGGCTGACGAAACTGCGTGACTGCTGCAAGGAGAACCGGTAGAGAACGCGGACGAAAACAAATGCATCCGCGCCGTTTTGCTGCAGAAGCGTTTGAAGCGGACCGACCGAATACTCGAACCGGTTTCGTTTTGCAGTGAAGACCTCGGAACCGAAAGTATGAAGTTGGATCGACTTGTTGACCGCCCGGTATAAACTGAGGACCTCCTGCAATTCGGCCGTAAGATGGGTCGCGCCGATCGGATAGGTCAGGACGCGAAAATCGCGGGCAGTCAATTCAGCCACCAGCGCCTGTTGAATAGAAAGACCTGCCGCCTCGCTCCGGTCATTGCGCTGTTTAAGCCGGCCGTCGGGAATTTCCTCGTACACAAGGGCGTCTGACGGTAACAGGCACACTGTTTTGATTGATTGAATGCGGTGATTGAACTCGGGATGACGCCGGTCGGTCGAAGTCGCGCACCCGATCAAACAGAAGAGGAGGGCTCCTGCAATAAAAAGAGGACAATATCTAGATTTTTTAAATCGGTTCTGGGATGTTCGACCTTCCAATTAAACACCTGAACATGGATTTGGGGGAATTGAACCCGATCAAATTTAGCAAAAAGCAGGCCAAAGTGTTTAAAATAAATATTTAATATATTTTCAGGTTGTTATATTGGCACCAAGCTTTTTTTGGCCCGTGAACGTCAAAAATCGTCATTCATTATGCCAAAAATTGACCCTTCTTGATGTGTATGACGCTGTAGTAGAATTGAACGGAAAAATATGCCGGACGATGTACGCGATATGTCGGTAAGTCGTATATGATCCTAAAATATTTCAAATAAATGCTCTTGACAAATGCACACAAGTTCATAAGATTGCATATCGTTTGGTTAAAACTTATGCCTGTTTGATTGTTGGATCGGTGAATGAGGTGAATAAAACAATTTAGATGATGAAAACTGTAACGATGAGGAGGAGAGAGATGAAAAAATTATTGATTATCGGTATGTTGTTGGCGTTTTTGGCAGGCTGCGGGCATATGGCCCAGGAATCTGAATTCTTTGAACACAATACCCTGTACCGCGACTGGGATCACGCAAAATTCAGCATGTGGGGCTACAAGGAGCCGACGGCACTTACTGCCCAGGAATCGACCGCTCAAGAATGGTGGGGCATTCCGATTCCTTATGTGCCGGCCCAATAGCATCTTACATTATTCCGGTTATTTTTAAGCTGTGCATGGCGAAAAGGACGAAACATAAGTGCGCCATTACATGTGAAGAAAGAA
>JBAVJU010000399.1:0-3446 GCA_049687935.1 Desulfobacterales bacterium
AATATGCGCCAATTATCTCCAGATAGGGTTTTATCGCAATATTTTTTGTTCTCAATCGATACCTCTCTCATAATTCAGTGCTTCACTGATTAAACGATCACAGCTCGGGGGTCCGGTCGATGGGCAGACGCGGCGGCAGCGGCAAATGCACGAAGGCCTGGGCTCTTTCACCCACCGTCGATGCACTTTTTCGCCATAAAGACGCCATAGCTGTAGTAGGCGCTGTATTTTTCATAAAGGGCTATTTCGTGTTTTTCTGCTTCGACGATGGCCTTTGCCGAGTTGCTCCAGCCATGCCGCTCAAGGAACGCGTCAAAACGGCTCTGCATGGGCCGATAGTAATTCTCAAGCCAACAATGCATCGGCAGGACAAAGAAAGCCTCGGGGCTGTAGCCATGCCGCTCAAGGATTCCGATCTTTGCCGAAGCGACATCGATCTCCGGGTATTCCCTCTCCCAATGGGATTGGAGCTCCGGCGGCCTCGTGGCACTGAGCCACGTAATTTCGGAAACGATGAGCTTTCCCCCGGGCTTCAGGAATCGGCTCCAAGCCGATACCCCCGCTTCGAAGCCCATGTTATAGATGGCCCCCTCGGACCAGATCACGTCGAATTCCCCCACCGTAAACGGGAGATCATCCATGGAGCAGTTCAGCGTGGTTATCCTGTCCGCCACCCCATGATCGTCCGCTCTGATTTGAAGCTCGTCGAGAAACCCCGGCAGGAAGTCCACGGCGGTGATGTCCGCATCCAGCTCTTTGGCCAGGAGGATGGTCGACGCGCCCGTGCCGCTGCCGATATCCGCAATCTTCAAATGGCGCGACCGGTCGAGTCCGGTCAGCTCCAGCGCCCGTTTTGTTTCAGCTTCCCCGCCGGGTCCTTGCCGTGTCGCACGCCGGTGGAGGTCTACAAGCAGTTGGAAATCGTTCACAGGTCCTCCTTTGTCATCACCCATCTTTCAGGCCTGCAATCTTCTGAGTCCGTAGCCATACAGTTCCTGCTCTCCATGCAGTTCTTCCCCTCACACCACACCCAGAATCCATCCTTCGACCCGGGCGACGTGGTATTCGCCGGGCAGCATCGAGGGCTTTAGGAATTTATCGAGGCTGCCATCCGTATCCACCTGACGCAGCCAGGCGGCGGCAACGTAGGCGTCGTGCTGGTCGGGCGTGCGGCCTTCGCGGGGATAGCTCTTGCTCCACAGCGACGGATAGACTTCCACCAGCGCGGATTTGCCCGCCGGATTCTCCCATCCGTAGAAGGGCCAGAAGTGGACCCGCTCACCGAGCTGGTTGCGCAGATAACGCAGCCAAGGCAGTCCGGCATGGGTCGATTTGGCCACCGAGCCGGGCACGTCGAAATGAAAGACCGACTTGGCCCCGGCCCGTTCCTCGGTGATACGCCGCCAGCGGGCGCTGCCGGATCGGGCTTCGCCATTGCCCCAGGAACCGTGCCGAATGAAATCGACGTAGGTGTGTTCGGCGTCGGTCGGCCAGTGCTTCTGGAAATCGTCGAGGAAGGTCGGCCAGTCCGGCTCCAGCCAATGAACCTCGAAATAACGCAGGGGGAAGGAAAAGCCGTGATCGATGCCGACCAGGGCCGGCACATCCTCGGACAACCGCCCCGCCAGCCATTCCGCCAGACCGCGCCGGGTCCAGTACTTGCGCGGGCTGGGTGGCGGCTCCACTTCCACCGGCACGGATTCACGGTCGCCCTCGTAGACCCGAAGCCCCTTCAGGCTGGAATCAGGGGTTTCAGCGCCGGAATAGTCGATACCGATATAGCGATGGAAGGCGGGACTAGTCATAGGCTCTCGTTCAGAAATTTGGTAACGTTCAAATGTGTTGGCGCGCGTGGGTTTGCGGGTGCATGACCCACCGCCGTTTATCAATTAAAATCCATCCAATAAACTCTGGCCTTTTGAGAGGGCCTGAAGCGGAACGGCTTCTACTTGCCTCCCCAAGGGAAATCTTTTTGTTCCCGGATAAATGACAAACGCATGCTTGAGTTTCAAATCATCAAGCGCGATCCGTATGGAACGAGTTAAACGCGGTGCGTCTGCCCGCTTACATTCGACACCATATAGGGTATCACCTCGGCGCAAAATCAGATCAATTTCTGCTCCCTGGTGGGTTGCCCAAAAGAAAACCTCGTCATAAAGCTCCCTCATCAACACGTTCTCAATGATGACCCCTTCCCATGAGGCACCAATTTTGGGATGGGAATACAGACTCTTCATTGACTCGATACCGAGTAATTGATGTAAAAGTCCGCTGTCACGCACGTAGATCTTGGGCGATTTCACCTGACGCTTTTTTAAATTGGCATGCAACGGCTGCAATTGACGCATCATAAAAGCATCCGTGAGCAAATCCAAATATCGTCTTGTGGTGGATTCGCTGACTCCGAGGGCGCGGGCTGGTTCGGCAGAATTCCAAACTTGCCCGTGGTAATGCGCCACCATGCTCAAAAACCGTTGCAAGGCGGTTGCAGCAACTCGCACTCCCCATTGAGGAAAGTCACGTTCAAGCAGCGTTTGGATGAAGTTTTTGCGCCACGCGAGGCTATCGGAATCACTTTCGGCCAAAAAGGAAAGGGGAAGTCCACCCCTTAGCCACAGCTGCTGTTCTGATTCAGAGCCCAACTCAGCCAACGAAAATCCGCTGATGACAATACGCTCCATCCTACCGGCAAGGCTTTCCGAGGTCTGGCGCATGAGATTGCCGGAAGCGCTGCCGAGGATCAAATAGCGGGCCGGTGTGCCTTTTCGATCAGCAAGAACCCGAAGGATGGGGAAAAGATCCGGGCGCCGCTGAATTTCGTCGATGACCACCAAACCATTAAGCGGCCTCAACGCGGTCATCGGTTCATCCAGCCGGGCCAGGCTAGCAGGGTCCTCAAGATCAAAATAGTTGATAGAATCCTCGTCAAGCAACTCACGCGCGAGTGTGGTTTTACCGCTTTGGCGAGGTCCAACCAGTAAAACGACGCGGCTGCGGGTAAGGGCATTATTAAGCGCAGACAGTAAGGAATTTCTTCGAACCATGGGCCAATTTACCATGAAAATCGGTAATGTCAAGCAGGATTTTCATGGTAATTGAGCCGACCCTTGGTTGGGTGTACAAGGGGCTTATCACCACAACAAACGGATTTTATAGTGTATGTTGAAGGAACAAAGGGTTTGTCATAATCGGTATGGAACGCTGGTTTGCAGAGAGCGCGGCCGGAACTAATGGTGGAGGCGGCGGGAGTCGAACCCGCGTCCGAAAACATTCCACTCAGACATCTACATACTTGTCCTGAACTTTAAATCTCGCTTTCAGGATCTCCTTCAGGCCGGGATATCCGTGAAAGCCAGCCTGTGAAAATTTCGCCTCACCTGGTACAGGCATCCAGGATCGGCTATCCCGCTAGTCGACGCCCTTACCGGACCCGCAGGAGTAGCCCG
>JBAVJU010000400.1:0-4089 GCA_049687935.1 Desulfobacterales bacterium
GCACGGCACCGTAGGCCCCAAGCCCGCCGATCCCGGTGCCGAAAGCGATGATCCCCATGTTTTCGATGCTCGAATAGGCCAACAGGCGTTTGTATTCGTTCTGCCTGATGATGAACGTGGCCGCTGCCAGCATGGATGCCAGGCCGAAGACGATCAGAATGTTGCCGGAGAAATTTCCCAGCCCGGCGGCCTGCATGATTTTATTGGTTTTGAATATTCCCAGGTAGGCACAGTTGAGCAGCACGCCCGACAAAAGGGCCGACGCCGGACTGGGGGCTTCACTGTGGGCATCGGGCAGCCAGGTGTGCATCGGGGCCAGCCCCATCTTGGTGCCGTAGCCCACCAGGATAAACACGAAACCGGTTTTCAGCCACAGCGGATCGAGCCGCTGGGCCACTTCCGTGAGCGAGGAGAAGGCTACCGGAACATCCACCCCGCCCACGCCCATGGAAAGGTCAATCAGTACCGAACCCAAAAGGGCCAGGGCGATTCCCACCGAGCAGATCAAGACATACTTCCAGGTGGCTTCGAGGGAAGCGGCCGACCGCTGGGTGTAAATCAACGGCGCACTGGCCAGTGTGGTGGCCTCGATGGCGATCCACATGACCATGATATGGTCCGAGAGGGTGACCATTGTCATGGTGGATAAAAAAAGCAGCATCGATCCGGTGAAAATATTTTCCGGCCGGATATCGGCTTTCTTGAGATAGGCGGTCGTATAGATGGAAATCAGGAAAAACAGCAGTGATATGACCAGCAAGGACAAAAGCCCCTCGGGTGTCACCGCAAAATAAGATGGAAGCAGCGCCGTCGGTCGACGGATCCACAGTATAAGGGACAAGAGAAGATGGATGGACCCGGTGATCACCAACAGCGGCCGTCCGGATGTTCGCGGGAGGAAAAAGGCGATGACACCGGTTAAAAGCGGGGTCAGAAATACAAGTTCAACCATGAGAAGAACACCTATTCCTTTAAGGTTCTGAGCAGTGCCGTGTCCACATCATCGAAGGCCTGTTTGATATTCTGAAGAATGACGGCCATTATCATAACCCCGGCCAGCACATCGAGCAGGATGCCGAATTCCACAATGTGGTGGGCGCGTAAGGAAAAGCTGGTGCCCACCAGATAGATACCGTTCTCCAACACGATATAACCGAGAACCATGGCGATCGCGTTGCGCCGGGCCATGAGCAGAAACATGCCCGCCGCCAGCAGGGTAATGGCGGTCGGGAGCAGCAGGGCATTGCTGCTGGTCTGGGGCAAATTGAATTTCGGGCTGACGAAAGTGGCAGCCACAATGAGGATCAAGCCGACCATCAGAGACGCATGATAGCCGACAATGGGCTCTACCTCCCTGTGGATGGCGACTTTTTTGATGGCCAGATAGATGCAAAGGGGAATGACGATGCCCCGGATCAGCAGGGTAATCAGCGTAAACACGATTCCGCCTATGCTCAGACCGTGGCCGATAAACAGCGGCACAATGGACACGGCCACGCCCTGAAAAGCAATAATTTTGATGAGTGCCGGCAACCGACTGGTACCGAATGAAAATAGAACCGACAGCAAAACCAGGGCCAAAATGGTATCGACGGATTCGATCATTTAATGAACTCCAGGGTGATAACGGTTGCAAAAAAGGCCAGGGCAAAAGAGGTCAGGACAAACTGGGGCACCTTGTCCATCCGGAAGCGGGCCATGACAGACTCGGTAACACCGACGGCTGCGTATACCAATGCGAGAATGCAAAAGAAAAGGCCGATGTCGGCCGCCGGGCTGCCGAGCCAAACCGGGCAGACCAGCAGGCTGACCAGCGTCGCGTAAAAGAATAGTTTCAAAAAGGCGCCCAGCTCGATCAAGGCAAAATCGGGTCCGCTGTGATCCAACACCATGACTTCATGAATCATGGTCAATTCAAGGTGGGTTGCCGGATCATCCACCGGCACCCGCGAATTTTCCGTCAGCAGGATAATAAAAAGTGCCATAACCACAAACAACAGCGGTGACCCGGCCGTTTGCCAGAGCATCAGGGGCTGACCGCTTGAAAAATAGGCCGCCAGACTCAATTGCCCGGTGAGAATGGTAAACAGGATTAAAATCATGAACAGTGTGGCTTCACATATAATTGGAAAATAGGCCTCGCGGGCTGCGCCCATTCCTTCAAAAGGCGAGGCCGTGTCCATGGCGGCGGCAATCGTGAAAAACCGTCCCAGGCCAAGCAGGTAAAGCAGCAGGATTACGTCTCCATTGAAAGAAAAAAGCGGTGGTTGGCCGGCAATGGGTAAAAACATCAGGACCGTTGCAACAGCAGACAGAGAGACCATCGGTCCCAGTTTGAAGATAACGGTCGTACTGGTACTGTAGACCGATCCCTTTTTGAACAGCTTGACCAGTGTAAAATAGTTGATCAGCAGCGGCGGCCCTTTTTTACCGCCGAAAAATGCCTTGACCTTGAGGATAAGCGCTGAATAAAAAGGTGCCAGTAATATCGCCAATGCCAGAATGGTAATGGATCTCATCACAATACCCCTATCCTCTTACGGATCGAAATGCCTGCCGGCCCACCGGTCTAAACAAAGAACAGCACAATCACAATGGCCAATAAAATGTAACCGATATATAGGTGTATGTCCCCGTGCTGCAGCCAGCGCAATTGGTCGAAAAGCGACAGGATCGGACGCACGATGACGCGCCCCATGTGCAATTCGGCAACATCATTGACCTGGCTGTGATAATGCGTTTTTTCGGGAAAATTCCCCCTCACTTTCCGCTCGTCTACGGTCACGGGTGCCACCGGTTTGAAAAACTCGAGAATAGAAGCGGCAAAGGAAGATCCCGTGTATTGCATTTTAACCGTGGGTCGCGTGAATCCACAGCCCCAGGTACCGGATCGCGTGATGGTTTTGCCTCTGTATGCGGCGGTACGCAGCGCCAAAATGACGAAAAACACGGCGAAGATAAGGGCAGCGGCCCAGGTAATGTTGCCGGTGAGTTGCGCGAAGGGGGCCAGTGGAATCGCGCCGTAACCCAACTTCAGGGAGACGACGGCTTTGACCGCCATGGTCATGAACAGTGTCGGGAACACCCCGATCACGATGCAGGCAGCCGCCAGTGCCAGCATGGGAATCAGCATCATAGGCCCTTTTTCATCCACGTTTTCCACTGCCCGGCTGCGCGGCTCGCCCTGAAAGACAACTCCCACCACCTTGGTGAAACAGGCCAGGGCCAGACCCCCAATCACCGCCAGGCTCACGATCGCCAGCAAACTGAGAGCAAAGTCCGTTCTCCCTAACGTTAGGCCGCGAAACCCGCCGAGATAGATTAAAAATTCGCTCGCAAAACCGTTTAGCGGCGGGAGACCGGATATGGCCAGAGAACCAATCAGAAAGGTCGTCCCGGTAATCTTCATTTTCTTGATCAGACCCCCCAGAAGATCTATGGAACGTGTGCCGGTTTTGCGCAACACCATGCCGGCCCCCATAAAAAGGAGGGATTTAAAGATCGAGTGGTTCAGGACATGCAACAGTCCGCCGGCGAATCCGAGCACAGCCATAGCCGGTTTATCGGCAGACACCCCGATCATTCCGATTCCGATGCCGATCAGGATGATTCCGATATTTTCAACACTGTGGTAGGCCAGCAAGCGCTTCAGATCGTGCTGTCCGAGAGCGTAGACCACGCCCAAAACTCCGGAAACGATACCGGCGACCAATACGATATCGCCAAAGAGCGCCGCGGGCCAGTTCAGCACCGCGTATACGCGGAGGATACCGTAAATGCCGGTCTTGATCATGACACCCGACATCACGGCGGAGATATGGCTGGAGGCCGCCGGGTGGGCATGGGGCAGCCAGACGTGAAAGGGGAAGACGCCGGCCTTGGAGCCGAAACCGATGAAAGAAAGAACGAATACCAAGATTTTGGCTGCATCCGGCAAGTCGGCCGCCGCATCGAACCCAATGCTGCCGGTATGGGCATACATGACAGCGAACGCCGCGAATATGAAAAAAGCCCCCACCTGCGAAAACACAAAATAGAGATAGCCCGCCCGCCTGTTTTCTGCGGTCTCATAGTTGTAAACCACCAGAA
>JBAVJU010000401.1:0-6933 GCA_049687935.1 Desulfobacterales bacterium
TTTGCCCATGGCGCCCTGCATGGGAATCCGGGGCTTTTGCTGCAAGGATTGGATGACATACGGGTCTTGAACGGTATCAAGCTCGATCGGGGGAAAAAACACATCCGGCTTATGGCCGGAAAAGCCCTCCGAAGACAGGGCGCCTACGAAGTGCCACTGGAGTTGCGTGACGGCATCCACGGCAAGGTGGAAGTGATCCATTCCAGAGCCAGGGCGATTCTGGTCGATGAACTGCCGCCGCCGCCGCCATACCGCATCCCGGCGAAGCTCACCCGGCGATCCTACGACCGGACCATCGCGGAAGTCTATGACCGGATTCTGTTTCACGGACCCGACATGCGCGGCCTCCGCGAAATCACCCATCTGTCCGCCGACGGCATGGTGGCCGATGTCGCGCCGGCACCGGCACCCTCTGCCTGGGTAAAGGAACCGCTTCGGAACAGATGGCTGTCGGACCCGTTGGCCCTGGATGCGGCATTTCAGATGGCGACGATCTGGTGCTTCGAGGAAAAAGGCGCTGTTTCCCTTCCGAGTTACTGTGCCGCCTACCGCCAGTACCGCAACCGGTTTCCGGCCGATGGGGTTACGGCCGTTCTCGAGATCACGGCGGCCGGCGATCACAAGATGCGGGGAACCGTTACTTTTCTTGACGCCGATGGCACCGTGGTGGCGCAGATGATCGGCTGCGAAGCCGTCATGGATCCCGCCTTGCAAAAAGCCTTCAGACCGGCTGCGGCTTAACTTTAAAAAATTCTCGACCGGGTATAAATGGCAGACCATGGCAAACGACGTCAATGCGTCGTCTGCGATAGCTCTTCCGCCGCAAGGAATTATTTCTTGATTTTTTTTTTGCAGTTGTTCTATCATAAATTCGTTTAATCGGGCTGCCCAGACGACCTGCCGGATGGGTCAACATCAACCCTGTTTGACAAAGGAGAATGAGTTTTGCCTGAAGGTACAGTGAAATGGTTCAACGATCGGAAAGGGTATGGCTTTATCCAAAAAGATGAAGGCGGAGATTTGTTCGTCCACCACTCGGCAATTTCGATGGAGGGCTTCAGAACGCTTGCTGAGGGTGAACGGGTCAGTTTTGAGATTGAAGATGGCGAAAGAGGTCCCGCAGCAAAGAACGTCGTGAAGCTTTAACCCGCTTCAGTTACCTGAAAAAAGACATCCGGCGGCATGCCACTGGATGTCTTTTTTTTACACAACCATTGTTCTCCGGGCCAAAGCCTACGAATCCGGGAGGGTCAGTCCGCTTCAGATTTTAGGTGTCTCCCCAAACTGGGGTGAAACCGAGTTCAAGTCGGCGGCTGAAGCGATTGGTGCCGCCTGTCCGGGGAGCGTGCGGATGTGCAGATCCCGCTGAGGGAAGGCAATTTCGATGGCCAGTTCGCGAAAGCGCCGGTCGATGTCGCAGCGGATTTGGCTCGGCACCGTCCAGTAATCGTCGACGTCGACCCAGATGCGCAGACGGAAGATCAGAGCGCTGTCGGCATGATCGATGAAGAGCACGTCCGGCCGCGGGTATTTTAAAACCCCGCGTGTATTTTGCGCAATCTCCAGCAGCGTTTTCTGCACCAGGTCGATATCCGACCCGTAAGCGACCCCTATATCGAGGTTGCGACGCATTCGTTTGTCCTTGAAACTCCAGTTGGTCACCTGCTGGCTGATGAGTTCCGAGTTGGGGATGAGCACCGAGGCGTTGTCGAAGGTCTGCACCACGGTGGCGCGTACGTTGATTTTTTTGACTTCGGCCCACAGACCACCGACCTCGACATAATCCCCCACCTGGATGGGCCGTTCGAACAACAGGATCAGGCCGCTGATAAAATTATTGAAGATGTTCTGCAACCCAAACCCGATCCCGATGCTGAGCGCCCCGAAGACAACCGCCAGCGACGTGGAATTGACACCCAGAGTACCGAGGGCCAGTATCAGGCCCAGCCCCCAGCCAAGATAGCTCGTAATCGTGAGAGCCGAATCCTTGAGACCGCGTTCAAGCGACCGCTTGTCCAGGATTCTTTCCTCCAACACCTTCCGCCCGACGCGTACGGCCAAATGGGTTATAAAAATAATGGCAATTGCCAGCACAATACCCTTTATGCTGAGGTTCAGACTGCCGATCGTAATCGTAAAACCGAAAAAGTACCCCAGACGCGACCCGATAAAACCCGAGGGGTCCCAAACCCGTATCATGCCTGCTGCCAGACCGAAAAGCCAAACGACCCGGGCAAGCTGGATCAGTGACCAGCGCCAATGATGGGCACTGGTCAGCGGATTTTCTGCGTCCGCCGTCGCCGCCTCGGCCCGATAGTCACGGTGCCATTCCTGCACGGCGTTCAGGCTGATCCATCCCCAGAAAAGCAGAACCACCGATTCTGTCCAAGTTATAAACCAATGACCCGCCAGAGTGCCATAACCGAACAGGTTCAGCAGCAGGGTCCCGCCGAAAAAAAGATAGGTCCACCATTCGACCAGTGTGGTCCTTTTCGGATTGGGCGCGGACTGCCCGTCTCGCGCTCCTTGAACCACAACAGGCTTCATCTGCTGCCAGAAAAAAACGGCCCAGGCCAGAAAAACAGCCGTCAAAACGCTCCTCGCCATCCATGCCAGCAGGCTATCTTTGCCCTCGATCCAGAACAGCATGAGGGCCACAAGGCCCGCCGCGCGGTAAAACCGTAAAAAACGCTTTAGGTGAAGGGATGCGAAAGACCGCAGAACGGTCGGCGGACCACGAAATCCATGTTTAAGGTAATCCAGCCCCCAGCGTGTTATCAGCAGGACAAAGAAGATAAAGAACAAAAAGCGTCCCAAATCGATATTGAGAAGCGAAAACTGCGCGGAACTGTAAAACCCTGCAAACAGTGTCAAGCCGAGGAGGGATAGGGAGCGCCGCAGCAGGAACAGCCCGAGCCGGCGATAATAATACTGCGGTCCTTCACACCTTTCCTCGACTCGCTTAAGGATGATCCCGTACCGGCTCGGAAGCGCGATAATCAGTAACAGTGCCGCCAAGAAAATAAACCATAGGGCAAATCCACCCATTTTGATTTGCTCCGACAGGGTCTTCCATGTCGCGGAACTGAAAACGGTCGTGATACGGCCCAAGAAAAATCGCAGCTCTTCCAGCAAAGCCGTGCCACTCAGATCGCGGTAAGGGGCAACACGTTGCAAAATCGATGATTTTTTCAGGCTTTGCAGCTGGCCCGTCAGTTTTTCACCGACCGCTTTCTTGCCCTCCAGAGCGGCTTTCATCTGGCCCAGCAAATCTCCGTAGATTGTCAAATAGCGCTCACCGAGTTGTTTCTTTTCCCTTAGAACCTGAATCAGCTTTTGGGTGGCAGCATCCAGTTGTCGGATCTGATCATCAGTCAGTCGAGACTGCCGTATATCGGCCAGCTGCTTCTGGGCCAGGTCGATACGGTCTGCGGCTTTTTGAAATAAAATCGATGTCGAATCCCAATGTTTCTGAAAGGCTTCCACCCGTTCGGCCAGAAGCCTTTCTGTCAGTCGGTTGTCTTTGATCGCATTTTCCAGATCTTCGATCCGCAGTTTGCTTATCAGCAGCAATTGGCCATGGGCCGTATTCTGAGAATCGTAGGCCTTGATTTCGGTCTGGACCGCATTCTGCAGGGTCTCCAGCTGCCGAAGCTGGGCTTTCAGATCCGCGAGTTCGGCGCGATGGCTGGCCAACGCATTGTCGAGTGATTTCGCCATCTGCTCAAAGGGAATCAGGGACTCGACGGTCTCGCTCTCCTCTTCGGCGTCGGTCATTCGGGGCAGAGCGAGCGTCAGCAGCACGATGAACGCCAAAACAACGAAGCGCCACGACGACGCTTGTTCAATAGGACGCCTTGATAAACGGAATAATTTCTTAATACTTTTAATCATTGCCATGACCGGTAGGATTAAATGAGCTCGACGGAAAGATCTTTCAGGCCCAGTGGTTTGATGTGATGGCCGTGGTTGATTTTATTCAGCTAAACCCCCGGTTCTACCTGAACGACATTATTTTTTTTCTTTGTTTCTTGCTTCAGCCTGATCAACCCAGGCGAATTGTGCAGGTACATGAGCGGAGAGGTGCACTCGGCCGCGATGAAAATGGCTTCAAGGTCATCGAAGAGGACCGGGCGGTCGGGCCATGTGAAGCGTTTTTTGTGTTCACGATATGCTTCCCATTGCCGACGCAGGGCGGGTCGATTCCGAAACACCTCTTCTTCGGCCCGATCACACAGGAACATGGCACACACGATCGGTTTGAGATGCCACAGGCAGCCGTTACGCCCGAGATAGACGCACTTCATACCGTTGCCGCCGTTTTGCAGCGCTTCTGCCAGGCGGTCGATTTCCTGCGGCGTGGCCAACAACACATTGATCACCACATCGGCAAAAAACGTGACGATGCCGTCACGGCTGCAGCAGGCGCTCAACCGACTCTGGTAGCAGGACCGATTGCAAACAGCTCCAAAGTGAGTCTGCAGAAAATCATCGACCGACTGTCGAAACCGGAGGTAGTCACCGAGAGTCGCCGCCAATCCGGCTTTTTCGCTTTCGCCGAGCCGGTCAAGATATCGCCGGACCATATTCAGGGTGTCGTACTGCTCTTGGTTATAGGAGTTCATTGTATGGAGGGCGTCTTTTGAATTTGTATCTCACTTTTCTGAAGAACGCCGAAGCGAGGGTCTTTTTCTTTGGTAAGTCTTAAGGCATCATCCGTTTTCTTGATCACCCGCGGCGTCAGAAATACCAGCAGGTTGGTTTTCTGCCGGGACTGGGTTTGATACTTGAAGAGCCAGCCTAAAAGCGGAATATCACCCAGCAGCGGCACTTTGGTTTCCGATACCGCGGGGCTGTTTTCGATCAGGCCACCGATGACAACCGTTCCACTGTCTTTGACGCGTACACTGGTATCGACGGTCCGCTTGAGGGTGGTCGGTTTGAAGTCCGTGGTCGACTCCAGCAGCGACACCTCCAGCCCGATGTTCAGGCGCACCGTGTCGTTATCGCTGATCTGTGGCGTCACCTTTAAAATCGTGCCGACGTCCCGGTACTCATACGAATTGAAGGTCTGATCGAACGAGGAGGACGTGCGGGTTTGGAAAGGGATATTTTTGCCGACGTTGATCTTGGCTTCCTCATGGTCGGTAATCAGGATCTGCGGGGTGGAAAGGACGGTGACCTCTCTTTCTTCTTTGACGGCTTGGATCAGCGCCGTCAAGTTGCTGAATTTAACCCCGGCAATGTCGATAGCCTCGGTGAAGACCCCGACGGCGAAACCGTTTGGAAAGGTGCCGTTCACGAAACCCGGCAGGGCGGAATCCTGAGGCGCTTGAACAAAACCGCCACCGATGGCAGCTGCCTCGCCGTCGATCTGGGTTTCTCCGACCGCCGTCCATTCGACGCCAAGGCGAAAATCGTCACGAGCGTCAACTTCCATGATCAGAACTTCGACATGCACCATCGCGCGCGGACCATCGAGCTGAACGATAAGATTTTCCAACGTTTGGAGTTCTTCGTCGCTCTCGGCGGAAAGGATTAAACTGTTGGTAGCGGCATCGGCGTAAATCCCGGTTGTGGTCGCAAGAATCGGACGGGCGCCTTTGACCGGTTGAGCAGCCTTGCCGTCGGCGGGCAGTTCCTGCAGGACCTTGACCAGTTCTTCGGCGTTGGCGTTTTTGAGGTAGTAAACCCGGATTTTGCCCTTTTCGCGCAAGGTTTTCTGGTCCAACAGGTAAATGAGGTCTTTGATTCGGGCCATATCGGCCTTAAGGGCGATGACGGCGAGACTGTTGGTTCTCTCGTCGGCGGCGAAGACGGCCGTGCTTGTCGATCGGCCCTTTTTCGACGGCGATAGCGACGGAAACAGGCTGGGCAGCAAATCGGCCAGTTTGCCGCCATTCGCATACTCCAGTGGAAAAACAGTCAGTTCACGTCTGTTGTCGGCAACATCGACTTCGCGTATTATTTTCATCAGCCGCCGGATGGAGCCGGCGGTATCGGTCACGATCAGTTGATTGACGTCCGCTACGGCGCCGATGACGGCATTCCGAGAGACCAGCGGGGTCAAAAGGCGTTTCAATTCATCGGCGTCGGCATAGGTCAGCGGAATAATCCGGGTCACCAGTTCGTCGCCCGATGTCTTTTGCTCCGGCATCGGTCCGGTGTCGATGTTCATGGATCGGGCTTCGGCCGAGGGCACGACCTTGACCATCGGACCGGCTGCAACCGCACTGAAGCCGTGGATCTGCAGAACCGATTCAAAGATCCGGTACATGTCCGAGACCGGAATTCGGGTCGGTGCGATCACCGTGACATTCCCGCGAACCCTCGGGTCGACAATAAAATTTTTACCGGTCAACTCACTGACGAACTGGATAAAAACATTGATGTCTACATCGTTTAAGTTAAGTGTGACCAACCTCTCCGATGCAGGTGCACCAAGGCTATCATCGGCCGCTAACACCGGTGGAACCACCGACGGCGTCAAGAGCAGGCAGAGCAGTAGTAAATAAGTCGGCCATTTCATTGGTTTGAGACTATGCAGTCCGACGAATCGACGGGATCGATGGCATGGCATCGAGGAATCAAAATATCCAAACGAGTATGGGAAATTGACACCAGGCCGGCGCCGCCGTGCGGATCTCGGATCCATGGGTTTATTTTATGGTGTATTCTATGGTGCGCGGTCGGCCGCCGCGTTTGATGTCCACGGTAACGTTTTCGGCCGATTTCAAGCCTTCGTAGAAACCCAGCGCATCGTCTACCGTAGAGATGGCACGTCCGTTGACGCCGGTAATGATGTCCCCGTTTCGCAGCCCCATGCGCATGAAGATGGAATTGGGCCGAATCCGGGAAAACATCATTCCGTCCGGTTGGCCCTGATTGAAATGGGGCCGGATGTTGACCTGGTTCATCAACTGCGCGACATCC
>JBAVJU010000402.1:0-9660 GCA_049687935.1 Desulfobacterales bacterium
AAGGCCTGATCCGCATTGGCTGTCAACCTGTCTGCGATCGGCTGCGGATGCCGGTCCGAAAATGAAAATTCAGCTTCTTCCGGAGTAATTGATGGCAAAAATTGATGCGTTTTTCAAGTTGATGCACGAGCAGGGTGCCTCGGATTTGCACCTTACCGCCAGCCAGCCGCCCTCCCTGAGAATTCGGGGAGACATTGAAAGGATCAAATACAAAGTTCTGGACAACGATGACCTGCGGGGCATGCTGTATGAAATCACCCCGGAAGAAAAGATCAAGGTCTTCGAGGAAACCGGTGATGTCGATTTCGGCTACGAAATTCCCGGTCTGGCCCGTTATCGGGCCAACTTTTTTATGCAGAAAAACGGCGTCGGCGCCGTTTTCAGAGAAATTCCCACCACTATCATGACCGCCGAGCAGCTCGGACTGCCGCCGGTGATATCAAAACTGGCAACCTTGCCCAGAGGCCTGGTTCTGGTGACAGGGCCTACCGGCAGTGGAAAATCCACGACGCTGGCATCGATCATCGATGTGGCCAACCGCAACCGCAAGGACCACATCATCACCATCGAAGATCCCATCGAATTTGTCCATCAGAGCCAGGGCTGCATCGTGAACCACCGCGAGATCGGCATCCACACGCGCTCTTTTGCATCGGCGCTGCGCGGCGCCCTGCGCGAAGACCCGGATATCATCCTGGTGGGCGAAATGCGCGATTTGGAAACAATTTCGTTGGCGATCGAAGCCGCCTCCACCGGGCACCTGGTTTTCGCGACACTGCATACCACCAGTGCGGTGAAAACCGTCGACCGCGTCGTCGAGGTGTTTCCCGCGGATCAGCAGGCCCAGGTCCGATCGACCCTGGCCGACGGCCTGCGCGCCATCATCGCGCAGGTGCTCTTCAAACGGATCGACAAAAAAAGCCGTTGTGTGGCGCTTGAGATACTGATCGCCAATTCAGCGGTCCGGAACCTGATCAGAGAGGCCAAGACCCATCAGCTGCCCTCCATGATCCAGACCGGTAAAAAGTACGGTATGCAGCTGCTGGATGACGCCATTATGGATTTGTACAAGCGGGGTTGGATCAGCGCCGACGAGGCCTACATAAAGGCCAATGAAAAAGCCAAGTTCAGGCCGTTGTTGACCTCACCGCCCACCGATTTCACCGAAGTTTGATCCGAGGGTGCTGTCATGAAAAAACAGGAAATCGATCATATCCTCACGCGCATGCTCGATTCTCACAAGAACGTTTCCGACCTGAACCTGACCGTTGGCAAGCCGTTGCAGGTTGAAAGCGATGGAGAACTGGTTTCGGTCGAAATGCGGCCGCCGTTCAAGGAACTGACGCCCTTCCAGACCGAAATCTTCGCCTTAAATCTCATGAACCAGGATCGACGCCTCACGCGAACCTTCCTCAATTCAGGCTCTTGTGATCTTTCCTATTCTCTGCCCGGCAAGGCGCGTTTCCGCGTGAACGTTTTTTCTCAGAGCGGATATTGTTCGATCGTATTGCGCAAACTGGAATCGAAGATTCCGACAATCGAAGAACTGCACCTGCCCGGAGCCATGTACAAGATCGCCAAGGAAAAAAACGGCATCGTGTTCGTCACCGGCGCTACCGGTTCAGGCAAGACGACCTCACTGGCGGCCATTCTCAACGTCATCAACGAAGATCGCTCGGTGCACGTCGTCACGCTCGAAGATCCGGTGGAATACCAGCACCCCCACAAAAACTCGACCTTCAACCAGCGCGAACACGGGGTTGATTTCGACTCATACGCCAGCGGCCTCAGGGCGGCCCTGCGCCAAGCCCCCAAGGTGATCCTGGTGGGCGAAATGCGCGATCGGGAAACGGTTGAAATCGGCCTGAGCGCGGCTGAAACCGGCCACCTGGTCCTCACGACGCTGCACACCATCGACGCCGGCTCGACCATCAACCGCATCGTGGGGATGTTCAGCACCGAAGAGGAGCACCAGGTTCGCATCCGGCTGGCCGACACCCTGCGCTGGGTGGTCTGCCAGCGGCTGCTGCCGAAAATCGGCGGCGGGCGGGCGGCCACGTTCGAAATCCTTGGCACCAATCTGCGGGTCAAAGACGCCATCATGAACGGAGAATCCGAAGGCAAGACCTTCTACGAAATTATGCAGGCCGGCCAGGCCTTCGGAATGACCACTTTTGACGGGCATATCATCGATCTGTATGAACACGGTCTGATAACCGAGGAAACCGCACTGGCCTTTGCTTCGCGCAAAGGCATCGTGGGGCGCGGCATCGATTCGCTTAAAAGCGCCCGGGGCGAGGCGACTTCGGACATCGACAAGCTCGAACTCGATCGCAGCTACAAGATCAACTGACGGAAACAGCCCGGTAACGCCGAACAAAACCGCGGATTTTATTAGGAGGGAGTCGAATCGGTTTTATGGAAATTACGTGTGAAAATTGCCAGAGCAGATTCAAACTGCCGGATGAAAAAGTTCCGGCCGGAAAGGCCACCCGCCTGTCATGCCCGAAGTGCAAGGGCCAGATAACGGTTGCCCCTCCCAGCAGCCCCGGCAATCTTTTGAAAAACGGCCTGGAGGAGACCGGCTACGATGCTTCCGAAAAGCCGTTTGACTTCATCGAGGAAGAAGGCAACACGGCTCTGGCGTGTGAGTCCGATCCGGTGATGCTCAAAAAGATCGTCGACACGCTCAATCTCCTCGAATACCATGTAACGGTATCGGAGAGCGGACGGGATGCACTCAAGAAGATGCGCTATCACCAGTATGACTTGGTGGTGATCAACGAGGCCTTTCATTGTACCGGTCCCGACACGAACATGGTGTTGCTGTATCTCGAACGGCTCAACATGAGCGCGCGCCGGGACATATACGTCACCATGATCAGCAGTCAATACCGGACGATGGATCAAATGATGGCCTTCCGGCACAGCGTCAATCTTATCGTCAATTCTAAAAATATCGACGATATCGGCAAAATCATTCAACGCGGTCTCACCGACCATGAATTTTTTTACCGCGTCTTCAAGGATACCCTGAAAGAGGTGGGACGGGCGTAACGGTTTAGCCCGTTGCGCCCGTTTAGCCGGTTAAGCCCGTTTTGCCGGCTAGCCGGTGAGTGCGGAATTGCTTAAGAACCTTTCCAATCGTCAAACAAGATGCGCTTTTTCTAAAAGGCCACGAGTTAACCTTCCCCAGTTCATCCAACGAACTAACCATCTCAACCGACCCAACGGGCTAAACCGGCTCAACGGGCCCAACTGACTAAACCGGCCTAACCGCCCTGCCCCATCTCGGCTGCGATGATTCGCAGGCCATCGAGGGTCAACAGGGGTTCCACCGCTTCGATCGTTTCCGACACGTCTCGCATCAGTTCCGCGAGTCCACCGGTCGCGATGACTTTTGGTGCCGATCCCATCTCGCCTCTCATCCGTCGTACCATGCCGTCCACCAAGGCGGCATACCCGTATATGATCCCGGATTGAATGCTGGCGGCGGTGTCTTTTCCGATGACGCTGGCAGGTGCACGATAAATTTCGACCCGGGGCAATTTCGACGCTTTCATGAAGAGCGCCTCGGCGGCAATCCTGATGCCCGGGCTGATTGCACCGCCCAGGTATTCACCGTTCTCCGATATGCTGTCGAAGGTGGTCGCCGTCCCGAAGTCAATGACGATCAGGCTCTGCCGGTACTTTTCGAAGGCAGCCACCGCGTTGACGATCCGGTCCGCTCCGACATCTGAAGGGTTGTGGTAGTGGATCGGCATGCCGGTGTATGAAGCCGGATTCACCCACAAAGGCGGATAACCCAGATATTTGCGGCAAAAAGAATCGAGAATGGTGACCATCGGCGGCACCACGCTGGAGATGATGGTCCGATCGATCTGATCGGGTCGAATCCCACTTTGCGCGAAGAGGCTGGTAATGATGATGTTGACCTCGTCCTCGGTTGTATTTCGCTCGGTACGCAGCCGCCAGTCCTTGATCAAACGCCGACCGTCGTAAACACCCAGGACCGTATTGGTGTTTCCGATGTCTATCACAAGCAGCATTGCCGCAACTTCCTTTCGTATAATCGGGTTCAAACGTCCAAGATCGCATCGATGATTTTGACGGCTGCACGCGCACTGGCAACATCGTGCACGCGCACTATATGAGCACCGCTCAAGGCCGCGGCACACACCGCCGCCAGCGTGCCGGTTCCGACAATCGTCATGTCGGGCCGGATTTCCTCTGCGGGGTTTTCCTTGAGCAGGTTGCGGATAAAGGCTTTGCGGGAGGGGCCGATTAAAATAGGCAGGTCCATTTCTCTCAGCCGTGCGAGGTTTTTTATGAGCAGAAGGTTATGGCCGACCGTTTTGCCGAAACCGATGCCCGGATCGATGATGATTCGATCGTGCGCGATGCCGCCCTTTTCGGCCTGGTTTGCGGTCTGAGCCAGAAAGGCCCCGATTTCCGCCACTACATCGCGATAGACCGGCGTCACCTGCATCGTTTGCGGCGTGCCCAGCATATGCATCAGAATTACCGGAACGCCGCTTTCTGCAACCATCCCCGTCATTTCGGGATCGTGCCGCAGGGCGCTGATGTCGTTGATCATTGCGGCCCCGGCCATGAGCGCCAGGCGGGCGACGGCAGCCTTGACGGTATCGATCGAAATCGGCACCTCTATGCGCTGGGCCAGCGTTTCGATCACCGGAATCACCCGCTCCAGCTCCACTTCGAGCGGCACCGGATCGGCGTAGGGCCGGGTGGACTCACCGCCGATGTCGATGATGTCCGCGCCCTCCCGAACCAGGCGCTCCGCTTGAGCAACGGCCGCATCGCGCGCGAGGAATTTGCCGCCGTCCGAAAAAGAATCCGGTGTGACGTTCACAACCCCCATGATGCAGGTCCGCCGGCCGAGCGCCAGTGAATACCGACCCCATTTCAGATCATAACATCGTCTGGCATTCATCAATCGTTTCGGTTATCCAGTCAGTCGATAGCGTTATCGCTCGAATCACCGGGAATCAGGTTGGCGGCTGGGTCGAATTGCCTTCCTCGGTGTTGTTGCCGTCGAGATCGGGTTTGGCCGCGGAAGACGCCTCAGATGCCGGTGCAGCCGGTTTTTCCTCATCCTCTTCGGCTTTGTGGGAAGGGAGCTTGATACCGGGTCTCAGCGAAAAGATCAGCTCATCGAGTTCCTTGCCGAGTACGGTCTCCTTTTCCAGCAGCAAATCCGCGAGTTTGTGGAGAATGTCCAAATTGCCTTCGAGAACCTGCTTGGCATGTTTGTAGGACGAATCGATCAATTTGTGGATTTGATCGTCGATTTTCTGGGCGGTGGTTTCCGAGTAATCCCGGTGTTGGGAAATCTCGCGCCCCAGGAAAACAGGCTCCTCGCCCTTGGCATAGGAAAGCGGTCCCAACTCACTCATGCCCCAGTTGCGAACCATCTGTTCGGCCAGGATGGTGGCCTGCTTGATGTCGTTGGCAGCACCTGTGCTGATGCGGTTGAAAACGATTTCTTCGGCCACTCGACCGCCGAAAGCGACAGCCAGCTCGTTTTCCAGTTGGTCCTTGTACTTGAAGTCACGCTCCTCGGGCAGGAACCACGTCACACCGGCCGCCCGTCCTCTGGGAATGATCGTGATCTTGTTGACCGCATCGGTTTCGGGTAGAAAGCGCGCCACCAGCGCGTGCCCGCCCTCGTGATAGGCGGTGGTCTTGCGGTCCTCCTCCTTGATGACTTTCGACTTGCGCTCCAAGCCCATGTAAACCTTGTCCTTGGAGTCCTCGAAATCGAACATATCGATCTTTTCCTTGTTGCGCTTGGCTGCCAGAAGCGCCGCCTCGTTGACCAGGTTTTCGAGATCGGCCCCCGAGAAACCGGGAGTGCCTTTGGCGAGAACCAGTGCGTTCACATCGTCGGCAATCGGCGTCTTGCGCATGTGCACGCGCAGGATCTTTTCACGACCCTTGATATCGGGCAGTGTCACGACCACCTGGCGGTCGAAGCGGCCGGGACGCAGCAGGGCCGGATCGAGGACGTCAGGACGGTTGGTGGCCGAAATCAAGATGACCCCCTCGTTCGATTCGAATCCATCCATTTCCACCAGCAACTGGTTGAGGGTTTGCTCCCTTTCGTCGTGGCCACCGCCCAGGCCGGCGCCCCGGTGTCGACCGACCGCGTCGATTTCGTCGATGAAAATGATGCAGGGCGCGTTCTTCTTGCCTTGGACGAATAGATCGCGGACCCGCGAGGCCCCGACGCCGACAAACATCTCAACGAAGTCGGAGCCGCTGATGCTGAAGAAAGGCACTCCGGCCTCCCCGGCGATGGCCCTGGCCAGAAGGGTTTTACCGGTCCCGGGCGGCCCCATCAAGAGCACCCCTTTGGGGATCCGGCCTCCGAGGCGGGTGAACTTTTTGGGATCCTTCAGAAACTCGACGATTTCAAAGAGCTCTTCTTTGGCCTCGTCGATCCCGGCCACGTCATCGAAAGTCACTTTGGTCTGTCCATCCGACATCAATCGGGCGCGGCTCTTGCCGAATGAAAGCGCCTTGCCGCCTCCGCTTTGCATTTGGCGCATAAAAAAAATCCACACTCCGATCAACACCAGCATCGGAAACCACGACACGAGCACGGACATGTACCAAGGATTTTCAGCCGGCGGTTTGGCCTGAATCGCCACTTTCTTCTGCCTCAAAATATTGATCAGATCCGCATCCTGGGGGGCGTAAACCTTGAAACGATTGCGGCTGGTATCGGTGACGTAAAGTTCCTGCCCCTGAATGACGACTTCAGAAACGCGACCTTCATCGACCATGCTCAAAAATTCGGTGTAGCCGATGCTGGTTTCCGAGATTTGCTGATGATTGAAAAGGTTGTAGAGCATGATCATCATCAACGTAATGACCAGCCACAGCGCCAAATTTTTGTAAAAAGGATTCAAATGATCCTACCTCCTGCTGAAAGATGGCCCGTCGGAATATTGAATAGCGGTGCATTTCAACGTTCTTTAGGCTTTGCGCAAAATCGCCCCATCGTCATCGGTCATCAAAGAAAATTTGTCAACTGTTTATCGGCAGCAGTGTGCCCTTTAGACGACATACAGCCTACTAGACACTAATCACGATCACCTGTTAAACAAGTTATCTCCGCCCGCAGAATTTCCCGCGTGGCCGGGGATACCCGACAGTCATCCGCAACCCGATGCCCCATCAGCCAGATGATACGGCCCCCACTCAGCAGTACGGGACAGGCCCGACGCTTTTCCCTGGGCACCTTGTGATCGATAAAGTATTTCTTGATCTTCTGCGACCCCTGCAGACCGAACGGCCTGAAGCAATCGCCCGCGCGAACATTGCGAAGCGTGAGCGGAAAAATCAAGCTATCTATATCAAAAAAAGCCACTTGCTGTCCAGCTTGGCGAAGATTTACAGAAGCTCCGGCAGCAACAGTCGAAAAAATGACCCGACAATCGATTTCTGCAACCGTGACGATCACGGCCGCCTCATCCGGCTTTTTCACGCCGTAGCAAAAAGCAGCCGGGTAGATCTCTTCGACCGCATCCGGTTTCGGCCGAGCCGGTCCGCTTTTCTTTGAAACCCTCAAAGTGTTTCCGATTCGCTCCAGCACGATGCCGTCCGGCAGGTCGAGCCTGCCGTCCTGTCGGTCGACGGAAAGCAAGCCAACGGCCGCCCTCACGTGAGCAAAGGAAATCCGCCGCAAATCGCCCTTTATCTCGATGATCGCTTTCCGGATTATCCTCCGCTGTGCAGCCTTGGGCTGCCGCACCAATTGGGCAATCGACAGCAGACGGCGGTGCGCATCATCGGACAATCGCGCATCGCGGTAAAGAGCATCGGCTATCTCATCGATCCACGCCTGTTCCTCTCGCTGAATATCGGCCAGGCGGTTCAACGCTTCGCTGATTTTCGGGTTGTAGAAACGCCGCAGCAGAGGCACCAAATGGCCGCGGATACGGTTGCGCATGAACCGCATGTCCCGGTTGGTACGATCGGTGACATGTGCCAAGCCGACCGCCTTCAGATAGTCGAGAATGTCCCGGCGGGACAACCGGATCAAGGGGCGTATGATCCTGTCCGCTCTCACTGGTGGGATACCCGCAAAACCGACCGGTCCGCTGCCCCTGAACAGAAACATCAGCACCAACTCGGCGTTGTCATCCGCTTGATGCCCCAACGCAATTTTGTCGAAATGATGCCGGGTCGCGACGTCATCGTAAAACGCATAGCGCCTCAGCCGGGCGGCCTCCTCGAGCGACAACCGACGTCGATGCCGGAAGCGGGAAACATCTTCTTTTTTTATGTGGCAAGCAAGCCCAAGCCCGGCTGATGTGGTCGCCACGAATTCGGCCTCATCGTCGGCCTCTTTGCGCAAACCGTGGTTGAGGTGGGCGACGGCCAAACGCAGTCCGTATTCGGGTGCCAGATGCTGCAGGATGTGCAGCAGCGCCATCGAGTCCGGTCCTCCGGAGACACCTACCAGTATGGCGTTACCGGAAGCGACCATCTTATAATCGGCGATTGTCCGCTTGACCGTGTCGAGGACGCAGCGGCGGATGCGCCTGTTTTCAGGAGCGTTAAGCGTCGATGCCATACCGCTGACGTCTCCGACTGGAGGGGATTGAATCACCGACGGTTATCGGATGACGAATCGATGAGGCGCAAGAATCCATAATTTTCATGCACCGTGGCGGTCCGCCGGGCCATGAGCGTTTAAGGTATCGGTCAGCAGCCATCTTTTTAAGAGAGAACCTTTATCAAGTCAACACCCTGCCCCAGGGGGCCGCCGCTGTGGCCGGAAGCCTGTTTTACCGAATATTGAGGTCCACACCTCTTTTTTCCTTGAAAAATAATGGGATTGGTTTATCCTATTGCCGGTTGTGCTAGGCGGGGAGTCAGCGGTGCCCTGTACCCGAAATCCGCTTATGCGGGGCTGAATTCCCACTCTAGGGTTTTGTTCCGAACGGGTGTCGACCATCCGACCGGCCGCCGCGCAACAGGCGGTCACGAACCTCGTCAGGTCCGGAAGGAAGCAGCGATAAGTGATGCAGTCTGTGTCGTGGATCGATCCCGGTCATATCGATGGCCTTCCTTTTCAGGAAGAAATTCAAAAGTGGGTGCACAACCGCTTCTTCGCTCCGGGTCATCTCAGCCCGGGCCAGCACATCCATTGATAAGTACTTCCAATCCTTCTTGAAACCACACCTTGACAAGCCATCATACGTCATTATTTTCTGATCGTTGTTTGGGCGGCTGATCAATTTTGACCAAAAACTATTTAAAATTCCAGGAGAAATTATCGCCTGATGCCGGAAGGAAAAAAGATAAAAATAGAAGAGGGCCGCGAATTTCAGGAAAATTCGACCGAGGGCGTCAAGAACAATGGCGGCGGGGCAGGTGATAGCCGGGAGCCAAAAATTGAACCGGTTGATACTGCGCAAAGCCCCGAGTCGGAAGTGGTCAAGGACCTGAGGTCCAAACTCGAAACCAAATCCGGAGAAGCCGAGGAAAACTATGATCGTCTGCTGAGGGTTTCGGCCGAGTTCGAGAACTATAAGAAAAGAACTGCCAGGGAAATGGTGGACTTTCAAAAATATGCCAACCAGTCTCTCCTCAGAGAATTGCTTCCCATTATCGACAACCTCGAAC
>JBAVJU010000403.1:0-1633 GCA_049687935.1 Desulfobacterales bacterium
CAACGGGCGATTTGTGGCTTATCGGGCGGATCAGGAGACCAAGGGTATGTTCGAGCTGTATACGGTTCCTATCGGCGGCGGGACGGTGATCAACGTTTCCCAACTGTCCGGTACCATTCTGAATGTCGAAAAAGACTTCGACTGGGAGCCGAACATTTCGAACAATCCACGAATTGCCTTTCGGGCTTTCAACGCTCTTACCGGCAACACGGGCGGCAACATAGAACTCTTTACGAACCTTTCGAGCGGCGGTTTTCCGGTTACCGTTTCAAATTCTCTGCCTATCGGCGCAAATGTCGATACCTTCAAATGGTCGCCAGTGAGTCAGTTGATCGCGTACACGGCGAATACCATTGTTGGAAGCAGCCAGCAGTTTCGGCTCTTTGCCGCACCACCGAACTCAGAAAACCGGGCCTTTCCCCTTTCCAACATACCGGCCGCCACCAATGCGTATACGATTGGAGAATTTCAATGGTCACCCGATGGTTTAAAAGTCGCATTTCTGGCGGACATTAACATATTAGAAATCAATGAACTGCTGGTTGTCGCACCGGACCTAAATTCCATACCAGCTGTGGCGATTTCCGGTACCCTTGCGGATGGCGGTGAAGTGGTGGAATTTGCCTGGGCACCGAACAATACCCGGATTGCCTACCTTGCCGATCAATACAAGGATGCAAAATTCGATCTGATTACAGTTGCTGTACCGGATGTGAATTCCTGGCCCCCCATACCTGATCCACGACTCGTATCCAGAAATATTATCGGCGATGTCACCGACTTCGCTTGGTCGCCGGACAGCTCCCGGCTCGCGTATATTGCCGCCGGGGACACGCTTGGCGTTTTTGAGCTATACACCAACGTGCCGTTAGGAACCTCAGAATTCAAAGTGTCCGGTACCCTCACACCGGGTGGTGACGTGCAGTCATTCGCATGGGCGCCGGATAGCTCTTTAATCGCTTACCAGGCCAATCAGGACAAGGCTAACAAAGAAGAACTCTATGTAACACTGCCGTTTTAAGTGGGTTCCAGGCGATGATTTAAATCGCAATCGGGTGCGTCGCAGCGGCTTTTGTGTTCAGCGCCGATACTATTATTAAGGCTTTTCTTTCGCCCCGGAAATCTTCTTCAATTCTTTGTCGATGATTTCAGAGAAGCCTTCCAGGCTACGCTGTTTCAGTTGCCGGCCGTTGATGAAAATCGCTGGAACACCGCGCACGCCGATCCGGCTGCCTTGATCGATATCCGATCGGACCTTGGCAAGGGTCTCCTCGGACTGCCAGTCTTTTTCGAACTGCTCCATGTTTAAGTTGAGCTCTTTGGCGATGTCGCGCACCTTCTCGTCGTTCAGCTGGTTGGCGTTTTCAAAGAGCTTGTCGTGAAATTCCCAGAACTTGCCCTGCTTGTCGGCCGCCAGGGCCGCGCGCGCCGCCGTTTCGGCATACTTGTGTGATCTGACCGGGAAATTCATGAAGACTTCTTTTACCTTTTGGGGATATTTCTCGACCACCTGGTCGAGCAGGGACGTGAGTCCGCTGCAATACACTCACTCGAAGTCGCTGAAAACGGCCACCACCACCGGCGCGTTTTCAGGGCCCCGAAACGGCGATCCGGAAATGTCGATCTGTTCGAC
>JBAVJU010000404.1:0-3980 GCA_049687935.1 Desulfobacterales bacterium
GGGTTCATCCGGCGGCGGGGCTGGCCGCGTTATAGGACGGGTTATCCCGAGTCCCCGGCCTGGGAGGACTCGCTTGGTTATCGATTCAACCTGAATTCGATCCTTACAAGTACAACTCTTTTGCGACCAATGCCGGGGCCCAGGTTCACCGGCTGACGCGCGAAGTGAATAGGCGCATCTTTGCCCAGGCACAAAGCGGTGCGCTGAAATTTTTTCCGCCGACATTGGTTTTCAAATCGACGGTCGGTGCAACGGTGACGCCAAATGCCGTGGTTGACAGTCTGCTCAAACACCTCGGATCGCACGGAAATGAACTGGCTTTGTTCGACAATGGCCTAAAAAATAAATTGAATCACAGAATTCCCGAAAGGGTGAATAAGATGAATGCAGCGGCAAAATTAATACCAATATTGTTGTTTTCAATATTTTTAATCGGAGCGGATTATCTTTACCGCGACCAAATACCGAGAGGATCGGATGTATCGAGCGTGCGCTGCGGCGGAAGGATCGTCAGAACGGGCGATCTCATGCGGGACGTCAGAGACCGCTGCGGCGAACCGATGCGTGAAACCCGAATGGCGAACGAACCGCATGCAGTCTGGATTTACCGTTTCGGGCCGTCTAATTTCATTCACTATTTTGCGTTTCTTCATGAAAGGCTACAAAGAATTTACATGGTGGCCTGCAGCCGCAACAACCCCGACTGTGAATAATTATCCTTTCCATGCCCATTAATTCGGGAACCCCTGATCATAGGAATGGTTGGTCTATTCAACACAACGAATATGGAAATTCCAACTTTCATGCCACGATAACTGCAAATCGGAAATCATTTAATCATAGACCCCAAAGACTCCCAAAGACTCAATAAACCCATGTGGCGGTCAATCTGCCGGGAGTTCGATCAAATCTCGATTCTGGTGAGTTTTTTGGTGCTGCGACGGCGGCCGAAGGATGACAACAAGATATACACCCCCATTGCAGCGGCGATATGTTTCAGGGTATGCCCGCTGACGAAGCCCAGAACCGCGTATACTTCTCTGTCGAAATGCTCGAATAATTTGGATAAAACATAGGCAGACAGGAGCAACCAATAACCGTTTACCCCCGTAAAGGCCGATTTAAAACAAACGAGTATGACGGGTATGGCGATCATGGGTAAAAACTGGACGATGATATAGGGCCTCAAGTCCCCCCTGCCGGCGGTTTCTGTCCAATACCAATACAGCACGGACAGCACCCCGAACGCCACGAGCGGACCCAGAACCATACGGCCCAGTCTTATGGACACGAACTCGCTTATGATAACGGCCACCAGCGCCATGAACGAAATCGTCATCGGGATCCTGTCCCAAACCAATGTTCCATTGTCGGGCGCCAGATGGTAGTAACCGGAACCTAGGCCAGTTAAGATCACCCCCGCGAAAAACGCTTTATAGGCCCTCCGGTTCTCCTCAACGATGGCGATTGCGTCGTCAACCGACAGTTTATACAGACCCATCACTCCGACCAGCACGAAAAAAAAATTTGAGGTGACATTTAAAAAATTGGGGATGCCCCACAGAGGTCTTTGGTCGACGAACGCATGGTAGTCTTGAGATTGGGGTATCGGGCCATAAATGAGCAAACCGACAACCGCTGCAACCGAGATCAGCGCAATCAACCACAACCCGGCTTTTTCGTTTTTTGTAAGGTTTTTGTCCATGGTCCCTCCTCAATAGGAGAAGCACTTCATGAGATTTTTTGTGGGTCTGCTAAAAAAAGGCATGAATCGCCTGTGATCCGAGATGGCCTTGTATAGGGTCGACATGATCACTCCGAACCTTTCCTCCCCGGAGAAAGCTGCCACGCGGGTTTCTTTGACGCGGCGTCTGAAACCTGAGACCGCCCGCTCGAAGACCGGCGGTTTTCAATCGTGTTTATGGGGCTGAACGCCGTATGGATGTGCATGCACATGTTTGTGGAGGTGGGCAGCGGAGTCCACTTGAATCCGGCCGTTTTGAAGGGTGTAGATCCTGTCGGTGACCTCAGACAGGAAATCGAACTCGTGGGAGACGATGACATAGCTGATGTCAAGGGTTTTCAATATGTCGATCAACCTGTTTTTGGTGGCTTCGTCCAGCCCGGCGCTCGGTTCGTCCAGCAGCATGGCCCGCGGCTCCATGGCCAGTACTGTGGCCATGGCCACCAGCCGTTTTTCACCGCCGGAGAGCCGGATCGTGATTCGGTCCTCAAAACCCTCGAGTCCGAGAAAAGACAGGGTCTTAAGGGATATTGCGATCGCCTCTTGCTTGCTTTTGCCGAGATTGAGAGGACCAAAAGCGACATCCTCCAACACCGTCGGACTGAAGAGCTGGTCGTCGGCATCCTGGAAAAGCAGGCCGATCCGGCGCCGCACGTCAACAAAGTCCCCTTCCTCTGCGACCCGTTGCCCGAAAATCTCGATCTGGCCCGCCGTCGGCTTGAGCAGTCCCATGATGATGTGAAAAAGGGTGGTCTTGCCGCTGCCGTTGGGCGCGATCAGACCGATGCGGTCCCCCTCGAAGAGGGTAAAGTCGAGGTCTTTCAGCACCGGCGCTGCGCCCGGATAGTGAAACGAGATGCCGTCGATTTTGATGATCGGATTTTCTGGCATTGGCTGGTCGACTCTTGGAGCCTGTGGGCCGGGCTCCGCTGGGGCCGCCGGCGGCAATAAAAGAGCTGCCGCCGGCGGGTCAGTTTGTCCGTTAATATATAGTCGAATTCAACTGAAAAGCAAACGAATTACAGGATTTTGCCCCACTCCAGCAGGGCCAACCCGATGACCGAAATCGCCATGAGTCCCGCGAAGACCCAGTTTGAGGGGTGGGGAGGAAAATCGGCCAGGCAGTAAAGGCGGCCGTTGAAACCGCGGCAGCGCATGGCGCGATACACGCGGTCGGCGCGGGATGCGGCGCGCACGAAGAGCATGGCGATGAAGTAGGCAAACGTCTTGTATGTATGGACATTTGTTCCCGGTCGAAAACCGCGTATTTTTGCCGCGCGGACCATGCGCTGGTATTCCTGCTCGATCACGAAAATATACCGGTAGGTCATCAGCAAGAGGTGGACGAATTTTCCTGACAGGTGCAAACGGTCAAGAGCATGACCCAAAGTGGTGAAGTTCATGGTCGTGATAAGAGCGATGAAGGCCAACAGAATAGCCAGCGACTTGAGCGAAATCTGGGTGGCCAGAATCACCCCGGAACGGGTAAGGGTCAACGGTCCGATACGGGTGAGCGTGTCCCCTTCGAAGGTCAGCGGCAAGAGGATCCACAGCAAAACAAGAAAGCCGATGACAGCCAGAAGCCGGCCGCCGACGGCTTTCAGATTCAGATGGGCTGCCAGCACGAGTGTGACGGCCGCAACCAGGGCGGCGAGAAGGGTGGGGAATCGATACGATACGGCCACGACAATCGAAAATGCGACCGCTGCCACCACCTTGAAGCGTGGGTCGATGCGGTGAATGATCGAATCACCGATGGCGAAGGGTTCGCTGAACATCGGGCCTCCGGCGTCAAAGGCAAACCATCAAGACTTTCGACGCTTGCTGCTGAAATAGGCGGCCACGCCGATCAACCCGAAGATGTAACCGATGCCGCCGAGAATGTCGGTGACCGAAGGTCCGCTCTGGCGCGTTTCGACCAGCAATTTCATGACCGGCTTCAGTTTCGTGTCCAACGCTCCCTCGACCGCATTACGGATCTCGGCGGCGGTCACGTATCCGGCGGGAACCGGATTGCCGCTCATAGCGGCCGCCGCACTCTGCGCTTGATCCGGGTTGGTCGAGGCGGGTGGCGGTGAGCCGGCTTCCGCTGTCTGAGTGGTTGTGTCGGCGCTGACTGCTTCAAGATCCGATAGGGAAATGGTCCACTCTCCCTTGTGACCCATGCCGGCCAGCACCACGACTTTCATTTCGGTCTTTTTCGGCACCTTGAAGGAGAATTCGCCGTTGTTATCGG
>JBAVJU010000405.1:0-11746 GCA_049687935.1 Desulfobacterales bacterium
TTGCAGGGCTGCCGCCCCGATCGTGCCGAGACGGCGGTTCAGGAATATGGTGGGACGTTGAAAACAGGCCAGCCGTTTTGGCAGGGAAATGAACAGTGGTATCGTGAAATCGTCGACACCGATCGCAAGCAAACCGATGAGACCCTGCGGAAACAAAACCAATACCTGACAGCCCTTCACGAAACGGCCATTGGTCTGATCAGTCGACACGACATAGATGAACTGTTGCAGGACATCATCGAACGGGCGGCCCGGCTGGCCGAAACCGAGCATGGCTATGTCTATCTCTACGAAGGCGATACCGACACCATGGTCCTTCGCTACGGCATCGGCGAGTACAAGAAGCTCATCGACTACCGCATCGGAACCGGCAAGGGCGTAACCGGCAAGGTCTGGCAAAGCAGCCAAACGATCACGGTCGACGATTACCGAAGCTGGCCTGAAAGAATTCCCGATCATTATTTCAGCGATCTTCGCTCCGTCATCGGCATCCCGCTGAAATCCGACAAGCAGGTGATCGGCGTCATCGGCCTGGGACGCTTCGGCGAGAGAAAGGCTTTTGAAGAAACCGAAATTTCGGCTCTCAACCGCTTTGCCGATCTGGCCACCATTGCCTACGACAACGCCCAACTGACCGCAAAACTCCAGATGGAGCTCTCCGAGCGGCGGCGCGCGGAAGAGACCCTGCGCAGATACGAAAAGATCGTCGCCACATCGAAAGATTTGATGGCGCTGATCGACACTGATGGCATCTTTCAAGCGGTCAGCGACAGTTACCTGAAGGCTCACCGCAAAACGCGCGCCGAGATCATCGGCAGCCCGATGCGGGACCTGATCGGCCGTGAACGGTTCGAAAAAGACATCAAGCCCAGATTCGACCGTTGCCTCGCCGGAGAAGAGGTCACCTTCCGGCTGTGGTTCGATTTTGCAGGCATGGGCAACCGCTTCATGGAGGCCGCCTACTCTCCTTTTAGGGGTGAAAACGGGGCTATCGTCGGTGTCGTCGTGGTCTCACGTGACATTACCGAGACCAAGAACCTTCAAGAGCAGCTGCTCCAGTCCCAGAAAATGGAAGCCATCGGAACCCTGGCGGGCGGCATCGCGCATGATTTCAACAACCTGTTGATGGGCATCCAGGGCCGCACCTCGATCATGCTGGTCGACATCGACGCCGATCACCCGCATGTCGAAAACCTCAAGGGGATCGAAGAGCACGTCAGAAGCGCCTCTAATCTGACGCGGCAATTGCTCGGGTTCGCGCGCGGGGGCAAATACGATGTCAAACCGCTCGATCCGGGTGCGGTGATACGGGAGAAAAACCGCATGTTCGGCCGCATGCAAAAAGGGATTGTCATCCAGGAAAAATTACAGCCCGATCTCTGGGCCGTCGAAGCCGACCGCAGCCAGATCGAACAGGTGCTGCTGAACATATACATAAACGCCTGGCAGGCCATGCCCGACAGCGGCACCCTCACTGTTCAAGCGGCAAACGTCCATCTCGATTCGCGTGCCGTCGCGGCTTACAGGCTTAGCCCCGGCCGCTATGTCAAAATCTCTGTCACCGACACGGGCATCGGTATGGATGCCGCCACCCGCAGCCGCATCTTCGAACCGTTCTTCACGACCAAGGCGATGGGCCGCGGAACCGGCCTGGGCTTGGCCTCGGCATATGGCATCGTAAAAAACCACGGTGGGTTCATCTCCGTCGCTAGCGTCAAGGGCAAAGGCACGACCGTCGACATCAACCTGCCCGCAACAGACAAGCGGGTAGCGGCTGACGACCGCAGACCCGAACCGTTGCACAAAGGCGCCGGCACCGTCCTGCTGGTGGACGACGAGGAGATGGTCGTCGCGGTCGGCTCCCAAATGTTGCGACGGCTCGGTTACGACGTGCTGACCGCAGCCGGCGGTCGGGAAGCGCTGCAGATCTGCAAGCGGCATCGGGCCCGCATCAGTCTGGTCATTCTGGATTTGATCATGCCCGACCTCGGCGGCGCAGAAACCTGCACCCTGCTCAAGGCCGTCCATCCGGCCCTCAAGGTACTGCTGTCGAGCGGTTACAGTCTTAACGGCAATTCCAGTGATATCGTCAAAAGCGGCTGTGACGGTTTTATTCAGAAACCGTTCGACCTGAACGCGCTGTCACAAAAGATCAATGCCATATTATCCGGCTGAATTCCCAACACGAAGAGAATTAATGATTATTATAATTCATCGAGCGGGCATCGCGGACGAGCGCGCAAAAAGCATCCCAGCCGCACGGGATGCCGAAAATCAACGCTATTCGATCAAAACAACGGCCCGGGAGCGATAACGATCCATCAGAGCCAATGGACAGCCGGTCGGCGGAACGGCAGCGAGAAGATCGTGGACACGAGAATTCTGCAGCAGGAAATCAAGCGGCTCAGGAAAGAAAAGGCTGTATATCAGGCCCAGAGCCGGATGCTCGACCATTTTGTATCCGTCGCGCGCGCATCGGCCGACCAGAAGATGATCAATGCCACGCTGCAAAAAACTCTCGAGGTGTCGATCGGCCTGACCGCTGCGGAAAAGGGCAGCTTGTTTCTGCTCGATGAAAACGGGGTGGTGATCGAAAGCATATTGACCCGGCAGCAAGCGTCCTCGGATGAACGCAACCGGCTGATCGGCACCGTGCTGGATCAGGGTCTGGCCGGTTGGGTGCGCCGCCACTGCAACATCAAAGATGGCAACTGCAAGCTGGCCTATATCGGCGACACGCAGAAGGACGATCGCTGGTTGACGCTTCCCGGACAGCCGTACGCAGTCCGTTCGGCATTGGTCGTGCCGATCATCAGAAAAGAACGGCTCCTCGGCCTGCTCACGCTGCTGCACTCCCGACCCGGGCACTTCGGTACCGAATCCATAGAGTTGATCGAAATGACCGCGGTTCAAATCGGTGTGGTTCTGGAGAATGCGACCCTGTACGCAAAACTGGAAGAATCTTTTCACTCCATCGCGCAGGCCAAAAAGGAAATCGAGATTTACTCCGGCGCCCTGGATCTTGAAATGGAAAAGGGCCGCAAGATTCAGCGGGACTTTCTGCCCGAGGAAATCCCTTCTGCACCCGGTTGGGAAATTGAGGCTTATCTGCACCCGGCCATTCAGGTTTCCGGCGATTTCTACGACGTATTCGAGTTGTCCGACCATCACCTCGGCCTGGTTGTGGCCGATGTCTGCGACAAGGGGATCGGTGCGGCTCTTTTCATGGCGCTTTTTCGCAGCCTCATCCGCGTTTACACCTTGGGGGTCGAGACATCGGCTGGATCGTCGGTCCAGGCAGTCGGAGCCGGCGGCTTCGGCATCCTCAAGGCGGTCCGCGACACCAACGCCTACATTGCCCGCCATCACGGGAAATTGGGCATGTTCGCCACCATGTTCGTCGGCGTGCTCGACGTGACGACCGGCAACTTGACCTATATCAACGCCGGGCACGAACCGCCGGTCATTTTGACCGCAGCGGGTGAAATCGTCATGCTCCGGCCGACCGGTCCGGCGGTGGGCCTGTTACCGAAAATGAATTTCATCTCCAGACAGGTTCAGTTCGATCCGGACGATACCTTAATCGCCTTCACGGATGGTGTGACAGAAGCCACCTCACCGGCAGAAGAAATCTTGGGCCGGGAGCGGCTTCAATCGATCCTCAGAAAAAGATACCCTTCGGCTGCTGACGTCATCGACCACATCAAGCGCCTCACATTCGAACACCTCGGCTCGGCCCCGCAAAACGACGACATCACTCTCCTGTGCGTGCGTCGAAAAACCGCATCTTGATTCGAGCCGGGTTTTCTGTTCGTCACCAAGAATGGGTGTGGACCATTACCGCTTCTTGACCCGTCCCCTCATTAATGCTATCGAAAATTCAAGCGCAAGGATTCGCCGGGTCGCGGACTTAAGTGGCCGTGCACAACGCTTAAACCCTCCTTTCGGATCCCTTGCGCTTTCAACATCTTACTTAAACAGGCCATGAAAAATGGAGGAAAACCGTAACCGGCGGTGGCTGATCATCGGATTTTTTTTGTTGATCGGATTGCTGTTTGTCGGATTTATCTATATGGCCGTGGTCGGACCCCGGAGCATTCAATCCCAGCAGCGACTGGAGAGGGCCGTCTCGAGCTATGAAAACAAAATGAAGGCCCGGTCTGACGAGAAGACCGTCATTTTGTCCCTGGGGCTGGTGATATCGGTCGGCAAAATAAAGATGATATACCGAGGGCTCGAAGGTGATCGGATCAACGTCGACGTCATCATCCCGGAACTCGACCCGGAAACGGCCTACCATCACTCGATTCATGAATCGGAGGCGAAAAGGGGTCTCAAATTAGGCGGGCAGGATTTCGAACTGATATCCGCCAGCGAAACCAATCTGCGCCTCAACAGGGTCAAGCGGTAACGATGCCATGATACTCGAGCCCAGAATTCGAAACAACATCTGTGTGAACGCCCACCCGCTGGGTTGCGCCGCGCAGGTGCGCGCGCAGATCCAATACGTGAGGTCCCGAGATAAAATCGACGGCCCCAAAAAGGTTCTGGTGATCGGCGCCTCGAACGGGTACGGATTGGCCGCCAGAATCGTCTCGGCCTTCGGCTCGGGTGCCGCCACGATCGGTATCGGTTATGAAAAAAGCGGCCGCGCGCACCGGACCGGCACGGCCGGTTGGTATAACATCGAGGCCTTTCGCAAAGAGGCCGGGAACGAGGGTTTGGGGGCCTGGAACGTAAACGCAGACGCGTTCGCGGAGGAGACCAAAACGGAGGTCGTCCGGCTGATCCAGGAAAAGCTCGGCCGAATCGACTTTCTCGTTTACAGCATCGCGGCCCCGCGGCGGATGGATTCCGCGACCGGTGAGGTCTATTCCTCGGTTATCAAGCCGATCGGGGAGCGGTTCACTGCCAAGACGGTCGATTTTCTCACCGGCAAGGTCGAGATGGTCACGGCCGAGCCGGCCAGCGCAGAAGAGGTCCAGCAGACCGTGAAGGTAATGGGAGGGGAAGACTGGCTCCTGTGGTCGAAAAAACTGCGTGCGGCCGATCTTCTGGCGCCGGGCTTTCTGACCATGGCCTTCTCCTACATCGGTTCGGTGCATACCCGGGCTCTTTACCGCGACGGAACCATCGGTGCCGCCAAGAAGGACCTGGAGCAAAAAGTCGTCGCCATCAACCGGCTGCTGGCGCCGCTCGGCGGAAAGGCCGTGATCAGCGTCAACAAGGCCCTGGTCACCAGGGCCAGCGCGGTGATTCTGGCCGTGCCGCTCTACATCGCCCTTCTCTACCGGGTCATGAAGGCCGGCCACCTGCACGAAGGGTGCATCGCACAAATGTACCGGCTCTACCACGACCACCTCTTCAGCGACCGGCCCCCGCACGTGGATCAAAAAGGCCGCATCCGCATCGATGACTACGAAATGCGTCCGGACGTGCAGCAGAAGGTCTCCGAACTCTGGGCAAAAGTCGACGCCGGCAACATCAGGGAACTGGCCGACATCGATGGACTGCGGCAGGAATTCTTGCGGCACCACGGCTTCGACATGCCGGGCATCGACTACACCCGGGAGATTGATCCGGCTGATTTTTAACCAGACGGTGCTCGGACCGGGACACGTCAAGCGCGGAGGGGCACTAGCGAGAGAATCTCGAAGTCAGTGACGACTCTTTATCCCCTGAAGGTTTTCTGAAGAGGGCGGTGGGTGAAGGACTTGGCGTCCGCGCCCGCATAGTCCGCAACGATGTGGCCGTTGCCGATCAGCCGCCATTTGTAGATCACCAACCCTTCGAGTCCCACCGGTCCGCGGGCGTGGATTTTGCTGGTGCTGATGCCGACCTCGGCCCCCAACCCGAAACGGAAGCCGTCGCTGAACCGGCTGCTGCAATTGAGAAAAACGTCGGCCGCATCGACGGTGTCCATGAAGCGCACCCCTCTGACGCGGTCGGCGGTCACGATCACATCGGTGTGGCCCGAACCGTAGCAGTTGATGTGGGCAATCGCCTCCTCCAGACCGGCCACGACCTTGACCGACAGGGTCAGGTCAAGATACTCCGTGCGCCAATCCTCGGCCGTGGCCGGTATGACCTCGATCAGCTTGCGGGTCTCTTCACACCCCCTGATGTCGACCCCCTTGTCTTCCAGAACCGCTTTGATTTGCGGCAGAAAGGCCCCGGCGACCTCCCGGTGCACCAGAAGGGTCTCGGCCGCATTGCACACCGCCACATACTGGCATTTGCTGTCCACGACGATCCGGACGGCCATGGCGAGATCGGCCTTCTTGTCGACATACACATGACAGATGCCGTCGGCATGACCCAGGACCGGAATCCGGGTGTTTTCCATGATGTGTTGAACGAAGGCATTGCTTCCGCGCGGAACGATCAGATCGATGCTGTCGCTCAGCCGCAGCATTTCCGCCACGTCGGCGCGGGTCTCCAGCAGGGCCAGCCAACCGGCGGGAATCCCCGCCTTTTCACCGGCCGCGGCGATGACGTCCGCCAGGATGCGATTGGTTTCGGCCGCCTCGCTGCCGCCTTTTAAAAGGACGGCGTTGCCGCTCTTGAGGCACAGGGAGGATATCTGGATCAGGGCATCGGGCCTGGATTCGAAAATCACCCCGATCACGCCGATGGGGCAGCTCTCCTTGTAGAGCTCGAGCCCCTCGTCCAGCTCCATCGCGTTCAGCGTGACCCCGACCGGGTCGGCCAGCTTGATAAGGCTGGTCAGGCCGTCGCACGCCTCTTTGACCTTGTCCTGATCGAAACGCAGCCGTTTCACCAGGGGCGCAGACAGTTTTTCCTTTTCGGATCGCGCCAGGTCGGCCCGGTTGGCAGCTGTGATATCGGCTGCACGCTGCGTCAGCGCCCGCGCGATTTCGGCCAGGGCCTCATTTTTTTGCGCGCTTTCCACCGCCGCCAGCTGAATGGCGGCCTGCTTGGCCTTAACGGCTGCCTGGTTGATGTCCACGTGTCTCTCTTACTATAGCCTTTCACCTCGGCGGCAAGTTAACATCCGGTCTCATTCCGAACAGCTTCACCTCTACAACGATCAGTCCCGGAATTCAATACAATAGCTGAAATTGATGTAAAGATTAAGTAAGCCGTCAATATCGATCAGTCGGTAAAAACATAGCGCATACCCATTTCATATGCCAGTCCGTCCTCGTCCATGACCTCCTCGAGCCAACGCACCTCGGCCAATCCCATTGCCCGAACACGGGGGTAATCTTCACCGCTGTCCGATGGCGGAAAATCGAGCATCCGCACGATGAGATTTGTGCCGGGCTTAAAGGCCTTCCTCGAAACCAACACCATCCCGTTTTGAGTGTGCTTGATCGATTTGGCCGTAAAGACGTCGCTTCTGCCCGATAGCTTGATGCACTCGGCATGCAGCGTCCAAGACTTGAGGCATTCCGCACATTCTTCCAGTTGCGTGTTCATAAGTCACCTGCCTGCCTGAAGTCCGTTGAATCGACACCGGATATCAGGTGGGTTGTCCTGCTGTTGGGTTCGGGTAATGGAGTTGACAAATTCCGTCCTAATCCCCTGTCAACCGTTCGAACGTCTCGCGCACCCGCTTGCAGTCGATGCAGTGGGTCGTGACCGGCCGGGCCTTCAGCCGTTTTAACGCGATTGGCTCGCCGCACATTTCACAAATGCCGAATGTGCCGTCGTCGATCCGTTTGAGCGCATTCTTGATCTTCCGGATGAGCTTGCTTTCCCGATCGCGCATGCGCAAGGCAAAGTTGCGATCGATCTCGAGGGCTGCCCGATCGATGAGATCAGATGAATTGACCGACGCGTTCATCAAACCGACGATGGCGTGATCCGCCTGCCGCAACAGCTGGTCCTGCCAGTCGTTCAGCACCTTTCTGAAATAAGACAACTCTGATTTTTTCATGCTGCCTCCGCCGGTGTCTGGGTTTCTGCCGACTTGCTCTCCGGTGCCGCCGCAGCGGCTCATTCCTCTGCCAAGGCTTCTTTGAAGCGGCCCGTATAATCGATATCGATAACCCCTTTGCTCATTTCGGCGATGTTGGCTCTGAAGATATCCGTTCCGAAAGGGTTGACCGATCTGAGGCCGTCGGTATCGATGGTGATCTTGCGGGCAGACCCACCCTTCTTCTCGATGACGTTGAGCAGTCTGAAAGCCGAAGTGCCGTCGAAATCCCCGAGGATCTTGAGATTGAGTCGTTTCATATCACCGCCGATGACATCCACCCGAAAATTATTGGCCATAACGGGTAACCTCCTGGCATAAAATTGCTTCATTCTGGGTTGAAAAGAGACCCGTACATCGGATACCGGCCACGGCCTACGCCCGCAAGCAAGGGCAGGCCTCCGAAAATTTTATCAATTCGAGAACATCGAGCAGTTCTTCGAAACCAAAGGGTTTGAATATCCATCCGTCAACGTGGGGGGAGCCCATTTCCGCAGCTACCTCGGATTGACACATCCCGGTCATGATCAGGACTTTTGCCTTCGGGAAATTGGCCTTAACGAGAACAGCCAACTGGCAGCCGTTCAGCTTCGACATGCTGAATTCGCTGACAACGAGATCGAATGACATGTTCGAGAGGCAGTTGACCGCCGCTTCGCAACCAGGTGCGATGCTGACACGGCAGCCGAGGGCCTTGAACATCATCGCAACGACTTCGAGGATGGCGGTGTGAGTGTCGACAACCAGCACCCTTAAAGGAGTGTCATCGGCCAAATCCTGACGGCCGTTCGGGGCCATCAGGCGGATTGGGGCCCGTTCCGTTTTTCGCCTCGATGCGACCGGCTCGCGTGCAACATGGTCGAGCGATCGGCCCGTCAGGGCTTGTCGGTGTGCCGGTGATTCGTTCTTTACCATCCCCACCTCCCCCTAATGCCGACCTTATTAAGCTAGCGGCGGCATTACCGCTGCGTTTTTCTCTTCCCGGCCTTCGGCCGCTAGTCGTCCAGCACCCTACTGTCATCTTTTTTCACCGCCGAACGAGGGTCTGCCAAGGTGAGGCAATATTCGCGCCAGGGACAGGTACGGCTGCAATCCGAATTGATTTTCCCGAAGCAGTCCGTCATGCCTTCGAGACGCTGGATGGACCGAATAAGGTGCGCCACATCCGTCACGGCGGTGCATTTGGATTGATGTTTCCCTTTTTTGGGGCGCCGATTCGAAATTCTTGGTTCCGCTCGCTGCGTTTTCATTGGTCTTTTGGCGGGCCAAAACGGCCCGCCGCAACGCCTTCGTTTCAAGTAAAAGACACGGTCTGGCTTTTCATTCGTCTTATCTATGGCTGACCTCAGCCGCAATGTCCATAGGCGAAGGGCTTCAATTTAGGTGGGGGAAAATCCCGGATTGGGGGATTTCCCCGGGGGAACCATACGGATGGCAGGAAGGATGGGGCAGGTCTTTTGAAACGGGGATTATTCTTTCCAGAGATCGATATCGATCAGCCCCAGTCGAGCGGCGGTGCGCACCAGGTCAATGGTTTTGTGAATTCCGAGCTTGCGCATGATGTTGGAACGGTGGTTTTCAATTGTCTTGGGGCTGATGAAGAGCTTTTCGGCGGCCTGGCTCACGTTCAGCCCCTCGGCCAGAAGAACCATGACCTCCTGCTCTCTGGCGGTCAGTGCATCGTAATTGGAACCGGTCGTCAGCGCCTCTTTGGGTGCCAGACCGACGAGTTTTTTAACGACCTGCTGGGAAACGGACGTGTCCATGAAATAATCGCCCTTCAGAACATGTTCCATTCCCTGCAGCAATTTTTCCGCGGCCGATCCCTTGGCCAAATATCCGGTGGCGCCGGCTTGAAAAGCCTTGACGATGTAATCGATCTTGGCATGCATGCTCACGATCAGGATTCGGGACTTTTTGCAGCACCTCGTCAGGTCGCCGATCAGCTCCAGGCCGCTGCCGTCGGGCAGCGATACGTCGAGCAGAATCAGATCCGGTGAAAGCTGCCGCACCAGCTCGATGGCCTCTTGCCCGGTGCCGGCTTCGCCGACCACTTCATACTGCCGGCTGGAAGCGATGATCGACTTGAGGCCTTCCCTGAACAGCGGGTGGTCGTCGACAATGAGGACGCTATTTTTTCGACTCATTTATTTTCTCCTGACGGGGAAACCTGATGTGGATGCTGGTGCCCTTGCCAAGGCGCGATCGCAGCTCCATACACCCCTGGAGCAGTGAAACCCGCTCCTTCATGCTGCGCAATCCCAGCCGCTTTTCAGCGTCCAGCGCCCTCTCGCGGGCCTTCACATCGAACCCCCGGCCGTCGTCGATAATGCGCAGGATGATGTTCGGGTGCGAACCGACCAGCTTGATTACGACCCGACTAGCGGCGGCATGTTTTCGAACGTTGTTGAGCCCCTCCTGTATCAGTCGGTAGAGATTGATTTCAATGAAGGACCCAAAAAAAGAATTTTTCAAACCGGCGGTTTGAAAGTCGACCTCGATGCCGGTGCTCTCGGTAAATTCTTCGCATAACGTCGCAAGGGTTTGGAGGAGCCCGAATTCCTCCAGTCCCGGCGGCCGCAGGCCGTAAGAGAGGTTCCGGACGGACAGAATGGACCGGTCGAGCAGCCGGGTCAATTTCGACACTTTCTGCGGCATTTCGGGCGGCACGCTCGCATGCGGGTCCAAGAGGGTTGCCAGGGCAATTTTCACCGTGGAAAGTTCCTGGGCCACGCTGTCGTGCAATTCCCGCGAGATCATCCTGCGCTCGTCCTCCTGGGCCTTCAACAGCTGGTGCGAGAGATTTTTGATCCGCATCTCGGTCTGTCTTGCCGCGGTAATGTCCTCGATCAAATTGATCGCCGCCACCAACCGGTCCTCGTTGTTTCTGATCGGGGAAGAAACGATCCTGTGGAACCGCATGTCACCGTGGACAGATACCTCGTGGGTCGACTCGTGCACCTCGCCGTCCTTGAATGACGCGAAAGCCGGGCAGTCGGTGCATCTGTCCTCGCGCGGTGGGTCGTGGTAAACATGGTAACAGAGCGGTTTCTCGGACGGGTCGATGTGCGGGTACCACCTTCTCATCTGCCGGTTCATGGCCAGGATTTTCATGTCGGGGCTGATCAGCGTCACACCGATGGTGATGTTGTCGACCAGGCCACGGTATCTTTCCTCGGATTCCCGCAGTTCGTCGGCGGCCTTTTTACGGTCGGTGATATCGACCCAGTTCGACAGATAGTATCGGGTCCCGTTGACGTTCTCCACGAGGCCGGCGGTCAGTTCGACCCAGAAACGCTCGCCGTTTTTCCTTTGAAAATGCTCTTCGATCCGCGTGACCCCGGCCGTCATGGCGGTTTGGAACGCCCTGTGAGTTTTGTCTATCGTTTCCGGAAGCCACCACGGGTAGGGCGCGTTAGTTCCGATCAGTTCGGCCGCCCGGAACCCGGTCAGCTTTTCAAAGGCCGGGTTCACGTATGATATCGCACTATCTGCCTGGCAGACCAGGATCGGGTTGGGTGAATGCGTCATCAGAAAGATGCCGAACTCCGCATTTTCGGTTTTTGTCGTCATGTCCCCCTGCTTGTGCTGGTTTTACCCTTTTTTCTTTTTTTCTTTCTTTTCCTTCTGCCCGCCTTCATTCTTGGCGCGCTTCGCCGGCGTTTTCTCGGGAACGTCCTTTTTTTCAGCCAGTTTCATCTCTTTGACCCGAACTTTTTCAGCGTTCAATGTTTCCTGGGCCGCGATACTGGCCAACCGGAAATTGGCCTTGCGGATATCGGCCTTGATTTTTCTGATGGAGGG
>JBAVJU010000406.1:0-4860 GCA_049687935.1 Desulfobacterales bacterium
ATAAACAGCATCTTTTGGCCCAGGCCGGCGTTCTCGCAAATTTGAAATCCTCGATCACGCCACGGCGTGACCGCTACGCCTGCGGTTTCAAATTCGCTGCGGCCTTGGCCTGAACCAAAATCTGCTATTTCTGAATGGCCACTGGTTAGTTTTCGTCTGTTACGGTTTAACCTCTTTCTCACGCGGCTCGTCGAAATGGCAGTTGAGCATCAGCATCTCGCCGTCGAAGAACGTCTTTATCTTATACGGCAGGCTGTTGAACAGCCTGATCATGCTTTCGTTTTTATGAGAGGTGTAGGCTATAAATCCGGCAATGCCGTTATCCCTTGCCGCCGCACCGAGTTTGCGGATCAGGATTTTTCCGATGCCTTTGCCCTGGAAATCCTTGCTGATCGAAAAGGCCACTTCGGCCAGATTCTTGGCCGGGTCGAATAAAAACTCGCCGATACCGACCACGCGGCGGAATCCAGGATCCCCCACGAGTGCCAGAAGGGTCAGATCGTTGATGTAATCAATCTGGGACACGCCTTCGATTTCTTCGAGATTAAACCGTGTTTTTTCGTAAAAAAAGCGGGACACCACATCCTTTTCATCGAGGGCGTAGAAATGCTCCTGGATGCGGCGGGTGTCCACCGGTGTGGCCGGCCGGATCACCAACTCCTGGCCGTTTATTTCGACCGTTTCCTCCAGCTGCACCGGATAGACCCCCTGGAGGGATTCCGCCAGGGACCGATCCCGACTGAGCAGCCCCGCATTCTTGGCCTCGTGGAACAGCTGGTCGCGAAAATCCGGGTGAGCAATGCTGATCAAGGCCACAGCGCGCTCCTGAAGGCTTTTCCCGAACAGGTTGACCGCACCGTACTCGGTCACGACATGCGAGACGTCACTGCGGGGAATCACCACGGCCATGTCGGCCAGTTCCGTTACGATCCGACTCCTCTTGCCGTTGCGGTTGGTGGAGGGGAGCATCAGGATCGACTTGCCGTTTTCGGCCTGAGCGGCACCCCTGACGAAGTCGAGCATGCCGGTCAAGCCGGAAAACAGGTTGGACGGCAAGGCGTCGGCCGCCACCTGTCCGGTCAGGTCGATGGTCATCGCCACATTCATCGACACCATTTTATTGTGCCGCGCGATGACGGCCGGGTTGTTGACGTAATCCGAGGGATAGAGTTCGATGCCCGGATTGTCGTGCATGAATTCGTAAAGGCTCTTGCTGCCGATGGCCGTGCTGGCGATGATCTTGCCCTCGTTCAATCCTTTCCTGCGGTTCGTGATCACCCCTCGGGCCACCAGGTGCATGACCTCATCGGTCAGAAACTGGGTGTGAATGCCCAGATCGTTTTTTTCCGAGAGGGCCAGCATTACCGCTTGTGGGGTGGTGCCGAGCCCGATTTGAATGGTGGATCCGTCGTCCACCAGACGCGCGATATGCTTGGCGATGATGTTGGCCTGGGGCGAGTCCGCCGTTGCCCCGATGGTGAGAAGCTCTTCGTCGTGTTCCACGATCACGTCGACATCGTTGACATGGACGAAACTGCGTCCCAGGGTCCGAGGCATGCGAGAATTGACCTGCGCAATGACGATGTCGGCCGATTGGGCAGCCGCCAGGGTGATGTCGACCGATACTCCCAGACTCATCCATCCGAAATCGTCCGGTGGTGAAACCTGTATCAAGGCGACGTGAACCGGCAGGCGGCGACTTGTAAACAGTCGCGGCACGGCGGAAAGATGGAGAGGGGTGATGAACCGCTTGTTTCTGGCGAGGCCGCGCGGTTTGGCCGAACCGGCGTAAAAAAAGCGGATGTTCAACGCCTCATCCCGTGATTTGTTGGCAATCAGGGAAAGCGGTGTGCTCTCATAAGCCATCAACCGCACAATCTCAAGATCCGTCAGACGGTCCAGATCTTCCGACAGCGCCCGAACCAGATGCTGCGGTTCTCCCGAAGAAGCACCGATAAACACCCGTTGGCCGGGACGGATCACGCCCATGGCCTCCCGGGCCGTTCGTTTGCGCTGGATGTAATTGTCCGCCCAGTATCCGGGTTTTTTCTCCATAAAATCCAATGGCTCTCAACCGGTCGGCCATTCCCTTCAACTGACTTTATTATGAGATTTATCCCAATTGTCAACTCCTAATGTATCCGCCACCACGAATCAAGGAAAACATGAGACCAACTGTTCCGCTGAGGATATCTTCACATCGTCGGCAATGCCGCATCGATTTCCGGCACGTTTGTCTGTGAATATGTCGATGGATATAAAGGATTTACTCTTGACTCCGTCCTCCCTTTTACCTATAGTTCGATGCTTAATGAACGATTTTCAATTTTTATATGAATCCAGTTTACTCCAAGGGTGTGCCTCGAGATGAAAATACTCATGACGCTGGCCCGCATCATCGACAAGATTAACGCGTTGATCGGACGGGGAGTCGCCTGGGTGACTTTGGGCCTGGTGTTAGTGGTTTTCACCGATGTCGTGATGCGCTACCTCTTCAACATCAGTTTCGTTTTCACCCAGGAACTCGAGTGGCACCTGTTCGCTTTTATCTTTCTGATCGGAGCCGGCTACACGCTTCTTCAGGACGGCCACGTTCGGGTCGACATCATCTATCAGCGCCTGACGACAAAAGGCCGCGCCTGGATCAACCTGATCGGTGTTCTGTTCTTTCTGTTTCCCGGCTGCATCATGATCATCCTGACGTCATGGAAATTTGCGCATAATTCCTACGCCATGATGGAAGGCTCCCCGGATCCCGGCGGCATACCGTACCGCTATATCGTCAAAGGCCTGATCCCGCTCGGGTTCAGCCTTCTCTGCCTTCAGGGATTGTCGCTCGGCATCCACAGCCTGCTGCAACTCCTCGGAATCGAATCTGTCAAGCAGGAGGAGCCCTGATGGAATACCTCCCGGCATGGATGTTCCTGGTGCTGACGATTGTGCTGATGGCCGGTTTCCCGGTCACCTTCACCTTGATGGGAACCGCCCTGGTGTTCGGCCTGATCGGCTTCGGCTGGTCGTTCTTCAATCTGCTGCCCCTGCGGATCTGGGGCGTAATGACCAACATCACCCTGATCGCCGTCCCCCTGTTTGTTTTCATGGGCGTCATGCTGGAGCGCTCCGGCCTGGCCGAGGAACTGCTGGACACCATGGGCCTTTTGTTCGGCCGCCTGCGCGGCGGGTTGGCCATCTCCGTCGTTGTGGTCGGCGCCCTGCTCGGTGCATCGACCGGAATTGTCGGCGCCACGGTGGTCACCATGGGTCTGCTGGCGGTGCCGACCATGCTGCGGCGCGGCTATCAGAAGGAGCTGGCCACCGGCACGGTGGCGGCTTCCGGAACCCTGGGCCAGATCATCCCGCCGAGCATCGTCCTGGTGCTCATCGGCGATATCGTGGGAGTGCCCGTCGGGAGTCTCTTCATGGGCGCCGTCCTGCCGGGCATGGTGCTGGTCGGATTGTTCATCCTCTATATTCTGATCATCGCGATCATAAAACCAAAGTATGACACGGCCATCCCCCGGGCGGAGCTGGCCGCCATTTCTCCAAAACAAATGGCCGTAAGGGTCATGAAGGCGCTGGTGCCTCCCCTGGCGCTGATGCTCTTTGTCCTGGGGTCTATTTTCGCGGGCGTCGCTTCGCCGACCGAGGCCGCCGCCGTGGGGGCCGTCGGTGCCACCGGGTTGACGATCGCCAACCGGAAGTTCAACCTGACCATCCTGCGCGAAGTGATGCTGACCACCGTCAGATTGACCTGCATGGTCTTCATCATCCTGTGCGGCGCGGCCGCCTTCGGACTGGTATTTCGCGGCCTCGGGGGCGACGGCCTCGTGCGCGAATTTTTAGGGGGCCTGGCCGCCAAGTATTCCCACAACGCGGTTCTGGCGATCGTCATGGGGCTGATTTTCTGCATCGGCTTCTTCCTCGACTTCATCGAGATCACCTTCATCCACGTGCCGGTGCTGGCGCCGATCATGATCGAATTCGGGTACGATCCGCTCTGGTTCTGTATTTTGATCGCGGTCAATCTGCAGACCTCTTTTTTGACGCCGCCCTTCGGTTTTTCGCTTTTCTACCTCAAAGCGGTGACGCCGCCTGAAATCTCGACCGGTCACATTTACCGCGGCATCATCCCGTTTGTCCTGTTCCAGCTCATCGGCCTGCTGATCATCGTCTTCTTTCCGAAGCTGGCCACCTGGCTGCCGAATGTCATTTTCGGACCTTGATCTCGCGGCCGCCGGGCTTTAAGGACGAGTATGAATGAAAGGGTTTGTAGCGTAATCCGAATCGTGCCTTTCGCTCAGACCAGAGTTTTCATCATGTTGGGGCCTTCGGATTGAATAGTGTCGTTAACGGCGGCGGAGGACACCTCGCGCGGATTCCGTCGTGCAACCTCAACCTTTGAGACAAGGAGGATTTTGATGAAGAGAAGGGAGTTTCTGAAAAAGGCCGGTGTGGGAGCCGCAGCCGTGGCTGCCACAGCCGTGAGCGCTCCGGCGGTTATCGCCCAAAAGAAATATCAGTGGAAAATGGTGACCACCTGGCCGCCCAAACTGCCGGTGCTTCAGGATGGCTGCGAGCGTCTGGCCAAACGGATGGAAGAGGTCAGCGACGGTCGCATCAAGATTCAGGTGTTTGCTGCCGGTGAACTCGTTCCGCCCTTGGAAAGCTTCCAGGCCGTTTCCGACGGCACGGTGGAGGCGGGCAGTGGCGCCGCCTACTACTGGGCCGGAAAGGAACCGGCGGTTCAATGGTTTTCAGCGGTTCCCTTCGGCATGAACGCCCAGGGTATGGCGGCCTGGTTCCACGGCGGCGATGGCCTGAAACTCTGGGAAGAGTGCTACGGGGCGTTCAACCTGGTGC
>JBAVJU010000407.1:0-16587 GCA_049687935.1 Desulfobacterales bacterium
AGCGGTTGACACTGACCGTGAAGATGGTCTCGGTCCGCATTGACGATGGTTTCAACAGCCCCGGAGACGTCATCGACAACCAGAAAATATCCGGCCGAACCGAAATGCCCGAAGACCGTACTCTCCAATCCGTGATCGAGTTGAGTAGGAAACGCGATTTTCATATAACTCTTTCCTCCTATGTATTTGAACTGAGTTGCATCGTCGTGCAGAATGATGAAAGCTGGCGTGGTGAGTCCGAAATTCTACCCAACGATATGCCTGATATCTGAGACCCGCAACCCTGAATTAATGTCCGCAAGATAACGTCCATTTTTATAAAAAGTTTGTGATATTAGAGTTATAAAACAGTAATGTCAAGGCACGTTAGATTTTTCTATTGCAATTCTGCAATACATGATTAGGATAGGTTTCGTAAATCAATCTAGGTTTCCGGGCTTACTTGGGTAGACCTTGGTTCCGCAGAACTTCCTTCCTCAAGCAAGCCGTATTTGCCCCGTTACATCAAAAGAGGTGCATCTGCTACGCACCAAAAATGACTTTGGAACCGGAATTTTTTCCGTGTTTCAGAGGTGTAACTTTTTTTATGGCAAGTATGGTGATTTAAAATGCTAAAAAGAACCTGCCGTGTATGCGGAAACGAATTTCATGTCCCCCCCAAACAGGCGACGCGTGCTTACTGCGAGCGACCGGCCTGCCAGGATGAAAGGCGCCGCAAACAGCTGGCACAGGAAAGACGAAAATACCGTTTGATCCAAAAAGGATTGAAGAAGATCAAATCCAGACAAAAGCCCGACGAAGGGCGCAGATGCCGTCGGTGCGGTGAGAACTGTTTTCCGAACTATTTCTATTGCCCGGAGTGTCACCACTATGTGACCTGTAATGACTGGCGGGCGGAAAGCGACGATGAGAACTGCGCCTGTAGATGAACGGTTGCTTAAATTTTGCCCTCCGGCCGATTCAAGACCTAAAATTGTAATCGATGATGGCTCTGGCCATCTCCGTTGCACGAATACCGAGCTTTTCGCCATGAACCGCGAGCACGCCGATACAAATGCCGTCGTTTCCGTTTGGGGTTAATGCAAAAGCCGTGACCCAGTCATACTTGAACTGGTCGGAGACATCGTTGATGGTGCCGGTTTTAACGCCGAGGGCGAAGTCCTTGAATATTTTTCGGCGGCGCAACTTGCGAAATGTTTTGCGCCCGGTGCCGTAAGCGGCGGCATCCTCCATCATGAGTTTTAAATCAGCGGCTGTTTTCTTATTGACAGGCGTCTCGAGGGTGTGCTGCTTGGCTTGATAGAGAACCAAGTTCGACGCATCGGTAACCGTCTCGATCAACCACGGCGCCACCATTTCACCTTGGTTGACGATGGTGCACGCCAGCAAGGCGGCGTGCAAAGGAGAAACGCGTGTCCGTTTGTTGAAACCGGACGCAATTTCGGCCAATCCGTATTCATCTGTGGGCACTTCAGTCTCACTGACTTCGACCGGCAGGTCGAAAGGTATCGATCGATTGAAATAGAATTTTTCTGCATATTCAGTGATGACCTGCGGACCAAGAGCATAAATCCCGAGTTTTCCGAAGATCGAATTGTTGGATACCGCAAATGCTTTGCGGAGCTGAGTTTCGGAGGTATAGCGACCCTGCTGTTGTTTCAGTTGATTTTTGTAAAGGGTGTGGCGGCTGCCGTTAAAGTAGAGCGTTTTCTCCGGCGTATAGCCAGCCGCTTCCAAGGCGGCGGCGGCCGATACAATTTTAAAAAGGCTGGCGGCCGGGTATTCGGCTTTCAGGCAAATGTTGGTATCGGCGCCGCTATTGTCATGCCCAGACATGACGAGTACCCGTCCATCATGGGGGTTCAAGACCACCACGGCAGCCTGCAGGGTTTTAGAGCGCTCGAGCAAATTGTTGACATAGGTTTGCAGTTTCGGATTCACGGTGGTCTTCAGCGTATAATGGACGCCCTTATTTTCAAGGGCAATTTCATCGGTCAGTTTGAAACTATCGCCTGAAAACGGAACGAGCAGCGCTGCAAGCGTTTTGCGTGAAAAACCGCCCGCTGAGGCATTCTGTTTCTGTGTATTCTGCTCTTGATGCATCGGCGTGACCGGAACCGACCGGTCCAATCGGCTGCTCATCCAGGCTCCGGAAAAAATAACCGCCAACAAGCCGCCGATAACCCCGCCGACCAGAAGAAGTTTCTTTTTAAAAAGTCGGTTTTGGTCCCTTCGCTGAAGCCTCTCCTGGTAGGTTCTCCACCCGGGTCCTTGGGACACATTACGCCACATGTTCGATTCCGCTCTTTGGTTTACGGCAGCGATGGAAGTGCATGGAAATAGATTACTTAGCATTCTCTGCATTTTTTTTCAAGCCATTGTCACGGTCCGGCCGTGATGACACGAAAGGCAGGAATCCAATCGGTTCAAAAAATTCACTATGCGTCCAGCGGCACGGAGCGTCAATTATCTTTCACACCGACTCCACATGGGACCCAAAAATTCATTATCCTGCCCCACCCCAAGTAAACGAATTTTTGAAAACCGAAGCGGCATGTGTTATACAGTCCTAACTACAGGCGGGACATCAACTACGCGCCCGGTCATAAAATTCTTCAACCAACATAGATGGAGGTATCGCCCATGCGAAAATTGACTGTTGTTTTGATTCCCGTAAGCGTTGTGCTGATGTTCCTGTTCGGGTGTTCCAAGCCGATTGTCAGCTCGGGGCCTTCGACAGCCTATGAGTCTGAAGCCCAGCGAACGGGGTCTGAAGGCACAGGGCAGTCCGGCGCCATTTCTGAAGAAAGCCTCGGGTCGACGGGTGCCGGGAAGTCCCTGTCGCCCGAACAAGCGGCCGAAGCGCGGAAGGCTTTCGAAAATGAGGACATTCATTTCGATTACGACAGCGCCCTGCTCACACCGCAGGCCCAGGAAATTCTACGCGAAAAAGCCCGCTACATGAAGGAAAACCCCGGGACTAACGTGATCATCGAAGGCCACTGTGATGAACGCGGCACGAACGAATACAACCTGGCACTTGGGGAACAACGCGCGAAGATGACCCAGGAATTTCTGGTCGCCCTTGGCGTGTCCGCCTCACGGATCAAGACGGTCAGCTACGGTGAAGAGCGCCCTCTCGACCGGTCAAACACCGAGCAGGCCTGGGCAAAGAACCGGCGCGCCCACTTCGTCATCACGATCTGACAGGAGCGGTTCTATAAATCCGGCCAGCGCGATCTGATGGGAGTATGGTGCCGCAACCGCGAAAAGGATCGGGATGTTCGGGCGGACAACAGATGCGATTGGTTTCGAAATGATCCTCGCAGCTCAGTACCAGCGGATTGCCGCTCTGAGGCCCTCTTCGATTTAGCCAGTCCTGAAGACGGTCCCTGTTTTCAATCACCTCGCTGTGGGGATAACAGTCAAGGGCCGCTTTGAGAAAAGCCGCTGCCGTATCGACGTCCTGATGGGCAGCGGCGATGCAGGCCCGAGCGTTGAAGATCCGTCCGGGTAAGGCATATCCCAAGGCCGCGGCCTGATCCAAATGTCGCTGGGCCTCTTCCGGGTTGCCTTCCCGCAGACAGGCGCAGCAGAGATCCATGTAAAGATTGGCATGCTTCGGCAGACGCGCACTGATTTCAGCGTAGTCTTCGGACCGATAGTGCCAGCAGTCTTGAACACCCTGCATTCGCGCCAGACAGGCCCTGATTTTCTGCTCGTCCTCGGATTTGCCGGCAAAGGCGGTCAGACATAAAAAATCGCGTTGGAAAAAAATTGCCGGCGAAACGATACCGTTTGCCATAAAGAGATCAAACTCTTCGGTTCCGGGATAAAGGTGGAGTTGGGAAAAAACAAACTGATTCGGCTGACACCGATTGATGAAGTCAATGCTTTGCAGAAAGGTTTCATAGGTCTCACCGCGATTTCCCGCCATCATGTAATACCGAATTTGAATGCCGTAACGCTTGATCAACTGGGTAACGTCATGGACCAGATCCGGCAGGACCTGCTTGCGAATGTTTTTCAGGATCTCTTCCGATGCCGACTCGACACCCAGGCTGATCCGTTTGCAGCCCGCCATCCGCATCGCCCCGAGCAGTTCTTCATCCAGGCAGTCTGCACGGGTTTCACAGCTCCAGATGAAAACAAGACCGCGGTGCCGAATCTGTCGGCAAATTTCCAACGCCCTGTCTCTGTCGGCCGTAAAGGTGTCATCTTTGATCGCTATGATTTTCCGTCCATGGCGACGCACAGCCGCTTCGAGCATATCGAGCACGAAATCCACCGAATGAAAGCGCGGCCGTCGCCCCCACATCATGCGGCTACTGCAAAAAGTACAGCACATCGGGCAGCCGCGAGAGGTCAGAAGGGTGCCGATGTTGAAATAGTCGACTGGAGAGGCAAGCGTGTCCAGATCTTTAATGGGCAGCCGCGGAGAGCCGACTTGACATCTTGCCCCGCTTCGCCAGGCTGTGCCTGGAAGATCGCCAATGGCCTCGGCTCTCAGCAGTCGTTCGACGATCTCGAGGAATGTGTGTTCGCCTTCACCGACGACGACCACATCAATCTCCGGAACATGCTTTAGGGTTGCAAGCGGCAGAGCCGACACATGCGGTCCACCGACAACAATTCGTGCCGCAGGATGGACCTTGCGGATAAACCGCACCAGCATCGCCATGCCGCGTCGATTGGCCGTCAAGCACGAAAGGCCGAAAAGGTCCGCATCCAGTCGGTGGATGAGTCTTTCAACTTCCGGCCAGGGATAATCGGACAGATTGAAGACGGACACGCTCAGGCCGGCCCTGAGCAGTTGCGCAGCCAGCGAAAGCAAGCCGTAGGGAGTTTGAGTGAAGTCGCCTGATAGAACGGCATCGCCGTTGAAACCGGCCGGCGCCCCCTCACCTGTCGGATAGGGCGGGGTCCCGGGTTCGGAGATCTTCCACGGCGGCGGATAAAGAAGGACGATATTCATGGGCGTCGTCCCGATAGCCTGTGATGCGGCCGACCTTCCTGGATCCATTTTTTGAAATGCCTTAAGGGATCTTAAAATGATCGGACCGCTTGATCCTCAACAAAAATAATCTTCAAAATCGGTTCTGTACTGTTCAGGATAGTGCTCTGCTTGACGAACGGGTGTGGAGGGAGAAGAACCGTTTTGGCTGAGAAGAGTCCGAAACCGGCCCGCATCAGCTGGAGCTTAAATGATGGAAACCAGACGCGTCTGTGTCACTATACCGATTGGTATGCCAGCTGTCAAAAAAAAAGTAAGCGCAGCTCCAGCGCGCCACTTTAAAAAGACTCGGCTCGCTGCGAGTGGAACAGATGAGCGATGTCTTGTCGATGGATCCCGTGTAAAGGGGGGACTTGCCGATGATGACAAAGCGGGTGTAATTGCGCGGGTTGATTTCGATGTTCTCTGCTACCAGCTTCAGCCCGTATTCTTTGGCGGCCACCAGGCTGGCAAGGGCGGCGTTTTCATTGTTCCTGCCACCGGCCACTCGCCGCTCAGCCGCAGCGGTGTCGCTGACCGAAAGAAGCTCCCAGTCGTGCTGTTCAAGAAAGTGCCGACAGCGGACCGTCGGATAGCGCCTTGTCGGGCTCATGATGGACCTCGATCATCAGCCCGTCGGCACCGGCTTTCTTGACCAGATGGGCATTGGTCAGCGCCTGATCACGACTTTCGATGGCACACGGGCCGGCAATGACCGTGATGCGGCCACCACCGACCAACGCGTGTCAAGAATTATTTCAAAATCATGTGTTCTATCGGGACGCAATCGCAACTACCCGTTGGAAGGCTTCCAGGCCGACGCGATCGATCATTTTTCCGAGACGCTCCCCTTTTTTGGCGTTCTTTCGGTAGTAACCGACGACCTTGTCCATTGCAGCCAGGGCCCCGTCATCGTCGAGACCGGAGGTGCACTCCTGGGCGATCCGAGGGTTTGCGCCCACGTTGCCCCCGATAACCAGAGCCCAACCGTCTTTTCGCCCGATGAGGCCGATGTCGCGCACCCAGGACTCAGAACAGCTCAGATGGCAGCCGGATACGGCCATCTTAAATTTGCCCGGCAACTCCATGCCGTGATAGATCTCGTCCAATTGCAACCCCATTTTTATGGCATCCTGCTGGCCCAGCTTGCAGTAGGTATTGCCAGGACAGGTTCTGACGCTGCGAACACATAAACCCACGGCAGCGCCCTTGTCGAGGCGCAAAGCCTTCCACACCCCGTCGATATCCTCTTCCTTGAGACCGATAATCGCGATGCGGGTCGCACCGGTAATCTTGATCGTCTTCGCATTGAACTTTTCGGCTGTATCCGCGATTCGTCGCAACAGTTCCGGCGTCACAAACCCACAAGGTATGTGCGGAGCAATGGCAAAGGTTTCGTTGTCGCGCTGGGGAATGGCGCCTTTCTCTCCAAGTTTCAGCATCGTTGTCCTCCTGTCATCGTTCGACTCATCGTGAACGCTCCCAAGAACGCCCACAGTTTCGCCGGCAATATAGGGAAAGTGTGCTTGCCGTGTCAAGGAGCGGACGGCGCCGGCAGTTGTCATGGGTGAACCCATTTATGGGTCCGGTGGCTTGGTTCTCGGAGGTCTGGGAAAACCGGAATTTCGAATTCCGATTCATCCTGTTTAAGTCCCGGCAGTTCTCGTCTCGATCCTGAAGATATTATAATGCAAAGTCAACCTGTTACTTCGGTTCTGATGGTTCAGGGCAGTCGGTTTCGTTTTAAAACTAGAATGGCGCATTCGTAAACCGTGGCCCCAAAAGTATTATGTAATACGAATTCAGCATGTTACCTTGTTGGCACCGGTCTTGCTACAGATATGCCTTCAAACAGGAGCATCGGAAGAAAACAGCACTCTTCCATAAGGTGTTCAGTTATCCGACAAACGGCATTTCTCTTTGCGACCGGATCGACACCGAGAGGGGAAGTCATGGTAACTTCCGAAAAAAGGAAACCAAGAAAAGAGCAGGAGGCGACGATGAAACTTTTTAGGGCATTGATTTGTATGATAATGATTGCGTTATTCCTGGTTACCGGCACGGCATTTCAGGGAAACCAGGCGATGGCCGCCGGCAAAGAGGCGAAAGAGGTTGAGATTTTTGGAACAGTTCAGAATTCCCCCAACGGATTTGTCATCATGTCCGAAGGCAAACAGTATCGCCTTGAGGGGCAGGACCTTTCCAGTATGAAGGGTAAGATGGTGACGATCAAGGGAACGGTCACGGAAGAAGGGGGCAAACGCGTCTTAAATGTAACCTCGGCCGCAGCAAAAGAGTAATTCCGGTTTGGGGCTCAAAAACGCCTTCAAACGATTTGCCCGGTTTTTTTGATCAAAATGACAGGAGAGACGGAAGAAGGTCGGCACGCCAGCCGGCCTTCTTCCGTTTCAACGGTCGAAAGCCGTTTGATCTGCCGCTGCAATTTAAGACCCGCCGTGATGCCGCTCTGCTGACGTCATCCAACACAGATTCAATACAAAGACTCGGAGACCAACAGGATTTTCGCCAATCTTGCCGCCGGTAGTCTTTTTTCAAGATCAAATTAACGACTTGCAGTAAACCACCTTACCGTCACCGGGCGCATAGAAGTCCGCCAGAACAGCCTCCAGCCGGTACCCGCAATTTTCGTAAAACGCACGGGTACTGGCGTATTGAACCCGCTGGGATGTTTCGACGTAAATGCGCGTACCGCTGCTCTCCCGTATAAGGCGTTCGGTCTCCTTCAGAATCCTGCGCCCCAAACCCTTGCCCTGATAGTCGGGGTGTACCGCTATCCAGTAAATATCGTAGCCCGATGCCGTACAGGCAATCGGTCCGTAACAGGCGTAACCGGCCAGGCGGCCGTAGTGTTCGGCCATGACAAAGTGATAGCCGCTGGGTGCGCCCTTGGCCAGACGTTCATTGACGAGCTCGACCGCCACCTCCACCTCGGCGGCTGTAAAAAAACCGGTAATTTCCGCTAATCGACGGATCCTTTCAGGATCTTGAGATTGCAGCTCGTAGCGGAATACGACGCCATGCAGCCGAACCTTCGGCTCACGACGGTTGCCGACCGCCTTCAAATGCCCCTGCACAAGCCCGCTGAAAAAGTTGCGGGCATTCTGGCCGAGGGTCCGGGTATGGTAGCCGCCTTCCTGAACGACCAACGTGGGCAGGCCCAGGGTTCCGATCAAACGTCCGTTTTCTTCGAAGTCTTTGGCCATCAGCGACCAGGTGCCGGTCGGGTCGCCTTTGGCGGTGTCCAGACCCAGTGCGACCACCAGAAATTGGGGAAAGAATTCTTCGATTCTATGCAGCGCTTTGCCCAGCGCTTTACGATACCGCTCACCGTCCAAATTTTCCGGCAGCGGAAGGTTCAGATTGAACCCTTCGCCTTCACCTTCACCGCGTTCGTCTTCGAAGCCGGTAAAGTAAGGGTAGGCAAACTTGGGGTGACCGTGGACCGACACGGTCAACACATCGGGCCGACGGTAAAAAATTTCCTGTTGTCCGTTGCCGTGATGGTAGTCAATGTCGAGGATGGCGACTTTCCCGTACGCGCACAGGTACTGGGCCGCGATGGCGTTGTTGTTGAAATAACAGAACCCGCCGAAAACCCGGCGTTCGGCATGATGGCCCGGGGGGCGCACCAGTGCGTAGGCCATGCGTCGGCCGTCCAGAATTTCACGGGCGGCGGTCAGGGCGCAGTCCACTCCGCGACGAGCCGCCGGGTAGGCGTTGCGGTTGATGGGGGTGAAGGTGTCGATGCAGTAGTAGCCAGAGAGAACCGACGGCTCCTTTGGCGGGCGCGTCTTGTTGCGAACCGGGAACACATAGGGGTAGAGGGATTTCCCTTCGGGCACAGCTTCGGATGCATGCTGCAGGTAGCTGACGAAATCGGCATCGTGAACGGCGTGGAGGTTTTTATCCGGGAAAGCACGTGGTTTGAGTCGGGCAAAGAGACCGCTCTTGTCGAGCTCCGCCAGAATGCTTCTCACTCTGACGGGCGACTCCACGTATCCGCGCTCGTGCACATGGTGGATTTGGTGGCGGTCATTGACAATCAGGGCGATTTGTTCGGTAGAGCGGTCATCCACCGCTGCCTTGACGGCCTGCGGTTTGATGTACCGAAACTCACGCAGCGCAACCGGGTCTTCCCGAAATGACGCCACCACTTTTTCGACGTATTCGGCCGGGCAGTAATCGCTGTACTTGCGTTCCAGGATGGCCCGCACCACTTTGCGCGCAAATGCGCGGCGCAACGGTTTGACGGCATCCAAGGCATCGTATACCAGATGGGGCATACAGCTGTCCCCCGGATTCACCGGGAGTTCATAGCCGGTGTTCACAATCGGTCGGGCACCATAACGCTCGTAAAATCTGAGGCGGGCGCGGTTTTCCTTCAACAGGGCTTCGTCGGGGCATTTTTCGGCATCGTCAGGCAGACACTCGAAGAACAGCTCCCCGGCACCCAAGTCAACCGCCTCCCGCCGCACCCGGTCGTAAAGGGCACCACCCAATCCGCCGCCGGTTCTGCCGCCGGCGGTGGCGATCCAGTCCAGAAAACAGAAACCGATCTCCGGCTCATGCAGCAGCATGGCGAAGCCCTTCACACGGCTGCGCAAGGTCTTGGCCACGAAAAGGATGGGACGAAACCGCTGCTTAAATGGGTTGCGCAGTTTTACGCCAAGCTGCTCGATTTCTTCTTCGGAAACTTGGCCGAAACGATCGCGCAGGATCTCTTTAACCTGTTCCAAGGTCTCTCTGTTGGCCGGTAGAACGTCATCAAAAATGCGACGGATCCGCAACATCGATTTCAAGCTCCTCAACCTAGTTTTTTGTGAGTCCTAAGCCCGTCTTGCAGGATCCTCTCCACGGCATCAGGATAAGACAAACCGGCTTGGGTCAGAGCGGCGGCAAAACCGGCATCCGGCGACAGGCACGGGTTGGCATTGACCTCCAGGATCCAAGGAGTGCCGTGAGAATCTACTCGAAAATCGACCCGCGCAAAGCCGCCAATCCCGAAAATCCGCCAGCAGCTGGCGGCATCAGCCTCAAGTCGCGCCAAAAGCCCGTCATCTTCGAGTGGAAAATCGAACCGCCGGGGAGTGTGATGGTATTCGTAAGAATCCTCGGCCCATTTGGCCCGGTAACCGACAATCCGCGGTTTGTGATCGTCATAGCCCTCGAAGATGATTTCGGCGGGCGGCAGGATCTGAGGCCCATTTGGACCGGCCAGCACGGCCAGATTGAATTCGCGCCCGTCTACAAAGGCCTCGGCAAAACAAGATCCCTTAAGGCGGGGGGCACGCTCTTTTAGAGCCGTCTCGATCTCTGCCTCAGCGACGCTCGCCAACAGGGCGTCTTCTTCCATACCGAAAGAGGCATGCTCCCAAACAGATTTGACAATCCAAAGATCGGTTTCCGCCGGCCCCCGGCGCAGCGACTCGGCAGGTGCCAGAGACAACGGTTCCGGCGGATAGGGGCCGAGCCAGGCCGGTGTTCGCAGACCGGAAATCGCCAACCGTTCCTTGGCCATGATCTTATGGGTAGTCGCCAGCAGCGTCAAGGTGGGTGAGCCGGTGTATGGAAGCGTCATTGTGTCCAGCAGCGCGGGAAATAGGTGGGCCAGACGCCCTTGTCCGCCGAGTGACTCCACCAGGTTGAAGACGATGTCTGGTCGTATCTGTTCCAACCGATCTTTGACACGGTCAAGGTCTAATGAACAGGGAACAGTGAAAGCCTCATGCGCCAGGTGGCCAAGTGCGTCCAGGACAGACTCGGTCTGGACCAGTACGTCGCGCTCATCAGGGGCGCTGTCATCCGTCACGGCGTTGTGAACAACGGCAACACGCATATCAGTCGATCGCTCCTTTTCCGACGACGCGGGACCCGATCCGCTTTGCTGCGGATTCGACGATTTCCCGGATCAGGTCTTCATAGGGCATGCCGATATGATTGCAGATAATGGGAAGGTCCGAATGAAACGGGTGCAACCCGGCCAGCGGATTAACCTCCATAAAATGCGGCTTGCCGGCCTGATCGCAACGCAGGTCGATCCGGCCGGCATCACGGCATTCAAGAACCTGCCAGGCCCGCAGCGCAATGGCTTCGGCCTCTTTCACCGGCGGATCGTCGTACGGGCGACCGAGCCGGTATTCAACCAATTCTTCGCAGCGTTCCTTATTGATATAGGAATAGACCTCGGGTTCCGCTCCGTCCAGCAGATGCACTTCGATGGTACCAAGCACCCTGGCCCGGTCACCGGTTCCCACGATACCGACTGTAAACTCTCTGCCCGGCAAGTAGCGTTCGACCAGGACCGGTTGACGGAAGGCAACGATGAGCGTTTCACAGGCAGCCGCAAGATCTTCCGGCCGCCGTATGATCGATTGCGGGGAAACTCCCTTACCGGTGCCTTCGGCCACTGGTTTGATAAAATAGGGCGGTGGAAAGGGGATCCGCCCGGCCTCGCTGCGGAGCCGCACGACTCCAAAATCCGCGGTGGGGATGCCGGCATCACGTACAACCCGTTTCGTCATGCTCTTGTGCAGCGTCAGCGCCATTACCAGGGGATCTGAAAAAGTGTAGGGAATACCGTAGACATCCAGTGCCGCCGGTACCTGGGCTTCCCGGCCGATGCCGTTGAGACCCTCGGCAATGTTGAAAACAAGGTCCCAGCGGTCGCCGGCACTCAGGCGCCCGAACAGGCTGCGGACACTGCCGACACGGTCGGTTGTATGCCCCAGGGTCTGGAGCGCTTTTTCGATGGCGACCACGGTATCGTCTCGGTCGAATTCGGCGGTTTCCTCCTCGCCGAAACCGGCGGCCAAGTATTCCGAACGCAGGTCATAAGTGAGTCCGATTTTCATTGAGTGAACCCTCAAAATGGTTAACGTCTAAAATGATACCTTACCAGCACCGGCAGAATTCGGACAAGCCAAAACCCATTGCGGGTTTCCGAAACCGTTTCAGGTTCCGGAAACCCGATAATTCCTTGGCATCATAAAAATAATACGTTAAGGTATTGTTTCCAACGGACAGGGAGAAGAGCCGGTTTCGACATCCGTGCTCCGGCAATCCGGATAACGGAACAACCGATCCTCGTAGTTACGGAGCAGCAGATCTGATCCTTCCCGACCAGCCATGTAATCGGGCATCAGCGGTACTTTGCCGCCGCCGCCCGGCGCGTCCACGACATAGGTCGGCACGGCATAACCACTGGTAAATCCCCTCAGGCCCCGAATGATCTCCAAGCCCTGAGCGATCGATGTCCGAAAATGACCCGAACCCGTTATGGGGTCGCACTGGTAAAGGTAGTAAGGCCGCACGCGCATCCGCAGCAGGTTGTGGCAGAGCGACTTCATGGTGTCTACCGTATCGTTTACGCCCTTGAGCAGGACTGTCTGCGACCCCAGGGGAATACCGGCATCGGCCAGCATTCCGCAAGCCCGGGTGGTCTCCGGCGTGCACTCATCCGGATGGGTAAAGTGAAGGCTCATCCAAAGGGGGTGATATTTGCGCAGCATCCTCACCAAACGGCCTGTGACGCGCTGCGGCAAAACGGCGGGAATCTTGGTTCCGATTCGCACGATCTCGACATGGGATATCCGACGCAGACGCGCCAGAATCCACTCCAACCGGTCGTCATTGAGGGTCAGCGGATCACCGCCGGACAACAGAACATCACGAACGGAAGGTGTCGCACGAACGTAGTCGATCGCTTGCTCGAGACGCGACCGGCTCGGGAGAATGGCCCCGTGTCCGACTACTCGGGACCGCGTACAGTAGCGGCAATAAGTGGAACAAAAATCGTGTACCAGCAGGAGAACCCGGTCAGGATAACGGTGAACCAGGCCCGGCACGGGGCTCTGGTTCTCTTCTCCAAGCGGATCATCCGCTTCACCGGGAGACCTGACAAACTCGTTAATTGTCGGAACCACCGTGCGCCGCAAAGGCTGGGCGGCATCGTCAACGGCCAGAAGGCTCATGTAGTAAGGCGTAACGCCCATGGGTAATTTATGCCCGGTATGGTCAGCAACGCCTTTTTCTGCGGGTGAAAGATCCAGCATCGACTGAAGTTGACCATAATGACGGATCCGGTTTCGGATCTGCCATTGCCAATCATTCCAGGTCTTGTCGGGTACACCGGGGAAAAACTTGCGCCGGAAAGCGCGCGTTCTTAAAGAAGTGCGGGCAACACGTTCGGGGGGAAATCTGAGGACGATGGCAGCGTCATTGAGGCTTGAGACGCGCCGAACAACGCAATTGGCAGTCGGCTCGGAAGCCGCTGCCCGTCTACCCGGAGGTTCTTCATCTTCCCTCCCCTGCAAGGTGTCCTGGGCGTTGTTTACAATGGTCGATTGAAAAAATGACGGGTTCGGATGCATTTCCGACTCTCCTTTTTCTGTGTAGGTCTACTAAAGGACCTGTTCGCGAATACCACTTGGCGACCAGTGCCGCCGACTGCCGCGCGAAGTCGGCGGCAAAGCAGCGCATGGCACTCCGGATCGGCAGCGGACCAAAACCGTTAAAATCATAAAAGTAAACGATACAATCGTCCGACTAAAGTTTAATTATCCTTCTTCGCGACCGGATACAGAATCTGTTGTCAGTACATTGTCACTCGCCAAGCAAAAATAATGCCAGCAAGCTTAAGAAATTGAAAACAGACCAACAGGAACCCATGAATGAATATGAAAGATGTCGGTTCTTGATTTCAGACGATTTGACAGCACAATCGCGAGCAGATACCGGTTTTCGCTCTTGCTGATAGTGTCCGGTGTGGTCACAGTGAGGAACTACCGGTTCCGTTTTTTGTCTTTAACGGAATTTTGTGTTCCCATCTGGTCGTGCATCGGTTCGGCATCCGTCACTCAGATTTCCGCGGTGGACATACCCGGTCGGTCTTTTTAGTAATGATTTTATTTTCAATGGGTTGCATAATGAGATACAGATAACCGAAGTCCGGTTCAATAGACACCGGACATCAGACCGGAACCGTCAGTTCTATCTGTCACCGCGTTCATTCGGTTTTATCAAGGCAACCCCCCAGACTTGTGAAAGCGGCACAAGAATTGCTTTTTCAATCGGGTTTTAGCGCGCGTATCGCCGATCGATTCAGCGATATCATCAACTTCATCAACTCAAGGGATACAGCATATGAAAAGGAAAAAAGATTCCAGGGAAGAAATCACCCTTATCGGTTTCGTAGATCCGCTGGATGACGACGATGACAACACCGGCGTCAAAATTTCGACCGATAATGACGAATATATCGTCGAAATGAACCTAACTGGAAAAAAGCTACTGAATATGATAGACGAAGAGATTCAGGCAACCGGAAGAGTCTCGCTCGATTCGAATGGCGCGAAAATTTTCGATGTAACGAATTTTGATTATGTGCCGTATGATGAAAACGGCGAGGATGCCGAGGAATGAGAACAACGGCCGCCGCCATTTGGGATCCCAAGGCACTGGCCCTAATCGTCTTAATCCAGAGAGTGTCGGCCGTTGCGAGTTAACATAAAAAGGATCCGTCGGAAAAAACGGAGCCGCCAATACCACATCCCTACACGACTTAAATATCCTGCTTCGGGAGAGTTAGAGCAGTGACGGACGCCGCCGTTGACGCTTGAGGCTGAATCCGACAATAAAGCCAAACAGGAGAACTCCCGAACCGGCTAAAAACCATTTAATCGCATAGCTGCGCGTGAGCTTCGCCACCTGCTCTTCGAGTTGGCTGGCTTTGCGGGTTTCTTCATCGAGACGGCTGGCCGTCTTCTCGTATTTGGCCTTCATTGCCAGGAATTCACCCGATTCCGATTTGAGTGTTTCATATTCCTTGCGGATCTGGTCCAGGCCTTTATCCGTTGACGATAGAGCCGTGGACAATTTCTTGTTTTCGGCTTTGAGCTGTTGGTTTTCCTGGAGCAAGGCGGCATTCTGTTCCAGCACGCTTTTTTGTTTCTCTTCCAGCCGTTCCAATTTGATCTTACTGGTCGGTTCAGGCGTCAGGTAGCGGCTCAAGACCCAGCCGTCTTTTCCATTGGACGTCCGCACGTGAGCCCATTGGTCGTTCATTTCAAGAACCTCGAGTTGCTGGCCGGACTGGAGGAAGCTCAGGATCTTGTGCTCAAGACTCTGGCCGGTGCGGAGGGTAATTTCGACGATATCGTTCACGTACATCGTGGTGGCCTGAACCGGAACGGCGAACAACAGCAAGCAAATTCCGAAAAGAACGTGACGTTTCATTAGCGGCATCATCATCAATGCTTTCCTAAAAAAGGTTACTGGGGTTGAGAAATCATTTGGTTTATAGAGTCTCACAAATAGAGCCGACCTTCAAGTCCCTTTTATATCGTCTATTGAACACTTTAGCAATACCTGCAGTCGACAAAGTGTTTCAGGAAGCGTTATGAGTGGCCGTCTCTATAAAAAGGTCTCCATAGCGAGCAAGAAGAAACGGGGTGAGCCATCGGGCGCAATTCCGCGCGGTTTTTCAGCAATTGCGATTCCGCGTTGAATGTTCAGGCAATTTTTGTTTATAATGACCCGCCATGGTTACCACCTCCAACCATTGTCGTGGAGATTCGATGGAAAAACAGATTTATCAATACTTATCGGGCATGCCTCACTTTTCTTTCCTGCCCAAGGAAGAACGCGAAAAAATAGCGGCCGTCGCCGCCGAGGAGCGCTTTCCCAAAGGAACGACGTACGCCGTCCAAGGCCAGTCGAAGGTCGACAGTATCTTCATCGTGAAAAAGGGGTCAATTGCGCTTTTCGACGAGATGAAGCGCGCCGCAAAACCGACCGGATTCATCAAGCCGGGTGAGGTTTTCGGTGGGATCACGATCCTGCTCAATGCGGGGATTTCCCTGAGGACCGCCATTGTCGAGGAAGACTGCACTGGACTCGTCGTTCCTAAGGAAATATTCCTGGATCTGTGTACGCGTTACAAACCATTTTACGAATTTTTTCTGGAAAATTACAGTCGGAACATATTTGATACGTCGCTGGCCTCCATCATCGAATTTGGTCAAGCCAAATACTTTCTGTCGCAACTGGTTCCGTTCTCATTTTTACCGTCCGAGGAAATCGAGAAAATCGTGTCTAATCTGACCATGGTTCATTACCCCAAAGACACCATTTTGTTTGTGCAAGGTCGAACCCGCATCGGATATCTGTATATTCTTCAGAAGGGTTCCGCAGAACGGTATTATGAGGAACAAAACAAAAAGACGATGGTTGAAGTTCTGGGCGAAGGCGACATCTACGGCGGTATTTCGATTCTCCTGAACGACGGCATTTCAGTACGCACAATGCGGGTGAGCGAAAAATCTTTTTTTTACCTTTTGCCCAAACAATCCTTTCTAGACATCTGCAAGCGTTTCGAAGCGTTCACGGAATACTTCACGGACATTTTCGGCCGCCGCATGCTTGAAAAATCATATGCAGCCATCATCGCCAAGACCTTGCAATCTCAGGAGGAGGGCCTCCAGTTTTTCAACCAACCTGTGTCCAGCATATACACTAGTCGTCCGGTTTTCGGCAATATCGATATGACCATCCAGGAAGCCGCACAATTGATGAGC
>JBAVJU010000408.1:0-8914 GCA_049687935.1 Desulfobacterales bacterium
CAAAGGGGGTGCGTGCGGTTTTCAGGCAGTTGAGCAATTCCGGCTTCAAGAGGCGTTGCGGCCACCGGCCGCGCAGCGTGCCCCGGGTGCGGAAACCACCGGATCCCGGGGCGATGAGGCCTTTGATCCAGCGTTCCAGAATCGAAGACCGGTAACGACCATAGCCGGCAAAGACTTCATCGCCGCCTTCGCCCGAAAAGACGACTTTCAGCTCTTTTGCGGCGGCTTGCGCCAGAATCGCCGTGGGAAGGCTGGCATAATCCCGCATGAGGTCGTCGGCCGCCCAGACGGTGTAGGGCAGGCTGTGGAAGATCGTTTCGGCGTCTGGTCGGATGGCAGTGTGCCGGCTGCCGAAATGCCTGGCGAGCCGTTCCGCCTGCGGCAATTCGTCGGCCAAGCGGGTGTCGGAAAATCCAATTGAAAAAGTGCGGATCGGTTCATCCTTGTAGCGGCTGAGCAGGGCAAGGAGAATCGAGGAGTCCACCCCGCCGGATAGAAACAGACCGAAGGGCACATCCGAGCGCATGTGCTGGCGCATCACCGTTTCCATCAGTTGATCGAATGCGTCCCGGGCTTCGTGAAAATCCATCGGCGCCGGTTTGACCTTAAGGGCCGACCAGTAGCGCCAGCGTTCATGTACTTGTCCCTGCTCGATGCAGACCGCTTCGCCCGGCAGAAGACGTTCATAGCCTTTGAGCAGGGTGGTGCGCCCGGAGCTGAACTGGTTCTGAAGGTATTCGATCAAGCCGTTCGGATCGACCTGCGGGGGGGCAGGGTCCAGCTGCCGCAGGGCCTTGATTTCGGATGCAAATGCCACACCGTCAGGCAGGTGTGCCAGAAAAAGCGGTTTGATGCCGAGACGATCGCGCGCGAGGATGAGGCGCCGGTCGGTTTTGTCGTAGAGGGCAAACGCAAACATCCCGTGAAGAACCCGCAGAAAATCCTTCCCGTATTGCACATAGGCATGCAGGATGACTTCCGAGTCGGAACGGGTCGCAAAGTGATGCCCTTGTTTTCCAAGCTCCCGCCGCAATTCGATAAAATTGTAGATTTCCCCGTTGGCGATCAGGACCAATTCACCGTTACGGGCGAACAAGGGCTGATCGCCGCCGCTCAAATCGATGATCGACAGCCGTGTGTGGGCCATTCCGAACGATCCGTCGACGAAGCTGTCGCTGTTGTCCGGACCGCGGTGGGTGAGCGTCTGCGCTGCCCTGTTGAGTTTTCTCGGGTCGATGATCCCATTTTTCAGATACAAACCGGTGAGGCCGCACATAATCGCTGTTCTTTCTTCGTTTGCTGCGGGTCGAAAAATTCTATCACGGCGTGGGCCGAGATTTTGTTTTTATAGCACGATTTGATGGAGGATTTAAGCCTTTGCGGAGGTGCGATGTTTTTCAGTTGACCTGCGCGCGCGACACTGTTTTTCAATAGGACTTCAATTGCATCCTTATTTTGTCTTCAAGCCACCCGATTATTCCTCTCGGCACGCTGATGAGCCAATAAAATTTCGAACGAACCTCTGTGTATTGCTGGCGGAAACCGATTTTGCAATGGAGGGAATACCGCACGAATTTACTGTGATATTTGAACCGAAAATACCGGCCGGTCAGCGACGAATACTGATTGATCTCTTCGAGAAAGTAATACCGAAAACCTTTAGGATTTTTCAAACGGATTGAAATAACATTCGCCGAAAGACCTTCAGTTTGGTGATCAATAATTTGAACCGGCTCATTGAAGCATCTGAGCTTGAAACGGCCGGCCATGCGTTTCCATATCAGATCGTCCCTGATAAAACGTTCGCCGTCAAAAATAGGATAAGGATACTGGCGCAAAACATCGGTTCTTAACGCATTCCTTTTTTCCCCGCTGATTTTATATTTTTTGACGATTTCGATATAGGTGGTATCGATGACGTCTGAAGGAAAACGATCCCCGTAGATTTTACCGTCATGGTCGAGACAAAGACCTTCGACGCCGGCGAAAAGATCCTTTTGGTCGTCGGGGATGCTGCGCCAGTGGAAGTCGAACCGTTCAAGTGTCTGCGGCAGGAGCGTGTCGTCCGAGTCGAGCAGGACGAAAAAATATCCGCTTGCACAAGCGATGGCGTTGTTGTGAGCCGCAAATTTACCTTGGTTTTCCTGCCAATAGTACCGCAGGGGGAAATCGGCCCCTTTCTGCCACCGTTGAACCAATTGGCGGGTGTCGTCTTCGGAACCGTCATCGATGATCACCACCTCGAAATCTCGATACGTTTGGGCGGCCACGCTTTCCAGAGCGCGGGCGAGGGTGCGGGAACGATTGAAGGTCGGGATGAAAACAGTGAACCGATAGGCCCGGTTGTCAACTAAAGGTTGCGTTCCTTTTCGATCCGCTTCCATCCTGCCGACTGATTGATGATTGTTCATTCAGATTCAATCTCTCTCAAAATCTGTTCCAAAGGCTTGAAGGGTTGCTGTTGTTGTATTTGCGACCGAAGGGCCATGATCGGTTTCACGTGCGCGAGACTTATGATGAGTGCGATCGGAAGCGTCACGTCCAGGCGCAGCAGGCGCAGAAACAAGCGCAGTATCGTCCAGGGAGCGTGCGACAAAAACAACCGGCGCCGTGAACAATACAGCCACGTATAATAATGACGATTTCGGAGCCGAGTGATGCGGATCTTTTTGGCATGAAAATGGCGTTTAATCGTGCCGACATGATCATGGACGACTTTGCTCCGGGGTTCCAAGAGCGTTTGCCAACCGCGCATCCAGGCGCGGGTACACAGATCCATGTCTTCACTGTAAAACGGTTTGTAAACCGGCAGGAATCCTCCCAGCTCCAGGAACATCTCCTTCTTCAGCGCGACCGAACCACCGGAGGCGAAAAGGCTTTTCAGGCGGCGACCCGCCGCTATCCTATCATGAACAGTGTTCATGTCCCATTCAGTGCTTTTAACCGTGCCGCGGACAAAGGTGTACAAATTCCAGGACACGTTCTGCAGCCCTCCCTCTGGATCATACACCAGGGGGGACACGGCAAAAATGTCCTGGCTGCTCATGAGCGTCTGGATCAGCGGTGCCATAAAATCTGTATGCGGCCGCACGTCCGAATTCAAAAAAATGAGGATGTCATGGACAGCGGCATCGACACCGGAATGCACCGTTTCGGCAAAACCTCGGTTGACATCGTGGCGGACGAGGTGGACCTGCGGAAACTTTTCAGTGACCATGGCCACACTTCGGTCCGAAGAGGCATCGTCGACGACGATGATCTCAACGTCGGCATCGTAGGCGCGTGCGGCCGCCACAACGCTGGGAAGATTATTTTCGAGTATCGACGCCCCGTTAAAATTGGGGATGATGATGCTGACGGGTTTATGGTCCATTCCGCACCTCTTCTGCCAGGACAAAAAGGGTGCCGATAATGAAGCCCATGGGGTACAAGGTGTATTTTGAATAAAAGCCGGTTGTCAGGCCGGTAAAGATCAGACAATTCAGAAATACCGCCATCATGCAATTGATCAAAAGACGCAAGGAGCCGCCAGCCGTGCTGAGCGACAGCTTGATGAACATAACCAGCAGTAGGCCGAGTCCGCCGAAAACCAGAACCGTTCCGATTATTCCGTTTTCGAACAGGATCTGAAGGAGGAAATTGTGCTGAAAAGAAAAATTTTGGTAGAATGGGTCGGGACCCGCATACTTCGGCAACATGTCAAGCGAACTGCCGATGCCGTTGCCGACAAGCCAGGCCGCCGGTGAGTTGTCCTGCAGCATTGCAATGGAATACGTCCAGATCCGCACCCTTTCCTCGCTCGATATGGTCGCGATCAACTCCTTGAGTTTATCGAAAAAACCGGCGTAGTTCGTGATGCCCAGAAGAAGTAAACCAGCACAGATCGCCAGCAGGCCGAACCACCGGTAGCGGCTGCGGGTGAAGAAAGTGGTCACGAACACCGTACTGACGAAAAGCGCCAAGAATGCCGGACGGGAGGCATTTCTGAACACGGGATCGATGTCCATGGCGAACAGCAGTAAAAAGAGAACTTTATAGGGTTTGGGAACCGTCATAAAATAATAAAAAACGAGTGGCAGGGTGAAAACGGCGAAATTGGCCAGATAATGGGGATTCGACCAAGTCCCGTAGGGCGATTGAAATAAACTGCGGGCTATAAATTGCCAGATGATGGAAACCGTCAAGACTGTGCCGACCAGCTTATAAGCGTGCCGTACCGTTTCCGTTCGGCAGACAAGGCCGATGCAAAAGACAATGACCAGCATCTGAGCGATCCGGAAGAGGCGATGGATATCCGTCTGTTCGTAGGAAAAAACGAGACTCATCAGCACGAGGCTTAAACAAATTCCAAGCAGCGACGAGTGATACAGTGGTATGGTGTTGACACCATCGCCGCCGTGCACCAGATGAAAGAGCAAAAAAAAGCCGCCGGTCCAGAAAAAGACATAGACCCCGCCACGATTGAGCACGAAGAAAAAAAAGAAGACCCCAACCAGCGATAGAATGAGCCAAAAGGGATGTAAAAGGATATGTCGTATCACGTCAAGTTTTGCTCGATCCATAGACGTTTGTCCTGATTTACCGCAGTGAATCGGCAGAGGGAAAAGCCCCCGGGCAACAACCGCCAGTGAATTTACATGCGGCTGCACCCTTTAAAGCCGTTGCCATTTTAGGCCCTTGCGATGAACAGGTGATCACAGTCGGGCTTTCTTGTTCGAAAGGACATCCTGATAAACTGAAAGGTTTCCATTCACCATGGTACCGATGGAAAACCGGGATTGGACCATTTTCTGGCCGGCCGAACCGAGGCGTCGCGCTTTTTCGGGTTCTGCCAGAATCTTTGTCACACGCTCGGCCATGCCGCCGACATCACCCGCCTCAAACAGATAACCGTTAAGTCCATCGTGGACGATTTCCGGGATGCCGCCGACCCGCGAGGCGATTATTGGGATGCCCGCTGCGGCGGCCTGCAGCAGAGACACGCCCAGGCCCTCCATCTCGGCCGGGTGGACCAATAGATCCAGGCAGGGCAGGATCCTTTCCAGATCATTGCGGAAACCACCGAATATCACCTTGTCGGCAATCCGTTTTTGTTTGCACAACCGCCGGATTTCTTTTTCAAGCGGACCTCTGCCGAATAAAATAAACCGCGCGTCGGGGCATCTAATTAGGATGTGCCGTGCGGCTTCGATCAACAGGCGATGCCCTTTGCGGGGAATGAACTGGGCGATCATGGCGATGGTCCGGTGCGCCGGCAGCAGGTCGAACTCCCGCCGAAACCAGTGTTTGTCGCACGCCTGCGCATAGCGCCGATAATCCACCCCACTCGGCACGCAGACGATCTTATCTTTCGGAATGCCTTCTGAAAGCAGCACCCGTCGGATGCCTTCGGAAATGGTGACGATACGGTCATAAAACCGGTATTTCAAGCGGGCCATCAGGACCGGTTCGGGGTTGTCGACCCGTCGGGTGACCACTGCCGGCACGTGCCGACACCGGGCCGCCAGCGCCCCCCAGAGATCGGCGCCGCGACGACTGTGTACGTGAATGATATCCGGCCTGCAAACCTTGGTAAACCGGACGAGACGCAACCCGAAAGGGAGGTCAAGCTCCCCCTTCATCGGCATGACCTGTACATCGGCATAAAAAGAGGCGGCCTGGCAGATGTCGCTCCCTGCGGGGCAGACCAGAATATTTTCCACCCCTTTTTCCTGCAGGCCGCGCAGCAGGTAAAGTACCTGCAGAGCCCCGCCATAGAGGTTGCGGCCGGTTTCTATATGAAGTACGTGCATCTCCGGCGCTCAATTTTCCATGAGGTGGCGGACGGCCCGGCAGACATCGTCGCTACCGATGGCCTTCATGCAGTCATACCGCCCGGCGCAGGTCGGTTTGCGTTTGCACGGCGAACAGGTCAGCCGGTTGTACACCACGATCGTCCGTGAATTCGACGTGGTCAGGTAGGGGCAGGTCGCGCCGAAAAGAGCGATGGTCGGGTGCGCGAAGGCCGTTCCCAGATGGGTCAGGCCCGTGTCGACCCCGATCACCAATGCGGCCTGTTCGACCAGGGCGGCGGCCTGTCCCAATGTCGTCCGTCCGGTAAAATCAACGATCTTGATGCCGGTTTGGCTCCGGATTCGACGGCCGGCTGCGGCGTCTTGCGGTCCGCCGAGAAGCACGAGCGCCAGGTTGAATTCGGTTGCGAGGCGCGCAGCCGTCTCCGCCCAGCGCGCTTCGATCCAGTGCTTTTGGGGCCGTGTCGTAAAGGGGCACAGCACCGCATATCGGTTTTCAAGACCATGGCTCTCGCGGATACCCCGGGCCGCATCGCGATCCGACTGCGACAGCACGATCTCCGGTGCGAATGGACCTGGATCGAGTCCCAGGGTTTGCATGAGGTGGCGGTACTCCGAACTCATTTCCTTGTTGTGCGGCCCCCGGGAAACTATCCGGGTCATCAGATGTCGGCCGGGTTCCCGCGATTCGAATCCGACCCGCTCGGTGGCCCCGGACAACCACGCGAGCAGACGGCTCCTGAGCAACCCCTGGACGTCGAGCGCCAGATCGAATCGCCGCTGCCTGAGATCCCGGGAGAAGGCCGTGATGTCACCGCCCAGTCGCAAATAGTGGAAATTTCTGACAAGCTGCCGCCACTCTTCTTTGGACCAACAAATCACTTCGTCCAGCGCCGGATGGTGATCCAGCAGGCAGCGCACGGATGGATCCGCCAACCAGGCGATAGCGGCCCGGGGCCAAGCTTTCCGCAGCACCCGGATCATCGGGGAAGCCATCACGATGTCGCCGATGGAGCTGGTTCGAATGATGAGAATACGTTTCATATAGACAGACGGCCTTTGCGCGTTAGTTTCCAGTGGCAGTGCCGGGCTGCAATTCGGCATAAAGGGCCAGGTAAGCTTTCAGCACAGTTTCTTCCGTGTGGTGTTGCTTCAGGGATGTCATACCGTTTTCGGCCAAACTCCGCCATGCCGCCGGTCCCGCTTTCACCAGCGCCGTCATGCCGGCTGCCAGGGCTGCCGGGTCCCGGATCTCGACCAGCAGACCGCTTTCTTCTTTGGCAATCAGTTCCAGTGCCCCCTGCGTACGGGTGGTGATGACCGGCAGCCGGTGGGCCCAGGCCTCCAGGATGACATTTCCCAAAGGTTCCTCACGCGACGGGCACACGAACACATCGGCCAGGTCGTAATAGGGACCGGGGTCGTTTTGCCAGCCGACCCACCGCAAACGGGGAGCCAAGGTCAGCTGCCGGGCCATGTGGCGCAGCGGTTTTCGTAAAGGTCCGTCCCCGGCGATGACCAGAATTACCGGTCGGCCGTTGATGTCGCGCGGTACCTGTGCAAAGGCCGACAGCAGGTCGTCGAAACCCTTTTTGTCGATAAACCGTCCCAGCGAAAAGAGAACCACTGCATCTGCGGGGATTTGCAGTGACTGCCGCCACTCCAACGCGGTGGTTTCCGCGGGGGGAGGGGGCAGTTCTACAAAATTGCCGATGTGGTATACCCGGCTGGCCGTCAGGCCTTCACGGACCAGGTAATCGCAAATTCCGCGGGTGTTGGCCACCCAGGCGTGGGCGTGTCGGTAGTAGCCTTTGATTTTGTAATAACCGCCCAATCGTGCCACATGGATGGCCGCCGAGCCGCGTGGTAGGCGGGTCAACCGGGTGGCGCGTCCCATATAGGTCTGGACGATCAGCGGTCCGGTGTTGCAGATCAGGCGTCGGATTTTGAGCACCGAAAAAAGATCCCATCCGTTGCGCATGGGGATGGTCTGCTGGGGCACGGTTCCGTTCATCGCCTTGTTGATCGGGCAGCCGGGCCGGTTGACGGCCAGTACGGTCAGCCCGCGCTGGTCAAGGGCACGCACGAAACGCATGTAAAATTGTTCGGCACCGCCCAGCTGCCGGCTGCCGATAATGTGCATCGAGTGGATCATTGACCGGTTGGAAACCCCTTTACGGATACATCAGAATGGATATCTCAGGCATGGTCTGTCTTCGGCCACGGGCTGTAGGGTCTTGTCTTCCAGCGTCGGTGCACCCAAAACCATTGGTCGGGTTGGCGCCGGATAACGGCTTCCAAGGCATCGTTGTAACGTTGGGTGTTTTCTTCAAGGTCCTTTTGGTGGTCCCCGGTTTTAATGAGGGGGATCTCGGGTCCGATTTCGGCCGTGAAACACCTTCCATCCCGCACCACGAAAAACGGTAAAACCGGTGCGCCGGTTTTAAGGGCGATATAGGCCAGGCCATAACTGGTGCAGGCCCGTCGACCGAAGAATTCCACCATGACCCCTTTATGGAGACCGACGTTCTGGTCCAAGAGCATCGCCACTGTTTCACCCCGTTTGAGAGCCCTGAAGACGCGCAGCAGGGAGGCATCCTTGGGGATCATTTTCAGGCCGAAGCGCGCTCGGGCTTCGGCGAAGAAGCGGTCGAGAGGGGCATAATCGATCGGACGATAGAGGACATTGGCCGAGTAGCCGGCCATGACTGCAGCGACGGGCATCAGTTCCCAGTTGCCGACGTGTCCTGTGAGGACCAGCACTCCCTTGCCTTTCCGGATCGCTGCACGAAGGTTGGCGAAACCTTTGACTGAAAAAAACGCATCGAGATCTTTCGGCTGCAGGTGCAGGCTCCACCCGACTTCGTAAACGACGTGCACGATGTTTCGGAATACCTGCTTGGCGATCAATCGGATTTCACGGTTGCTTTTCTCGCCGCCGAACGCCAGGGTCAGGTTGTCCAGGGCGACGCGTCGGTGCTGCATGTCGACGCGGAACCACAGACGGCCGAGCAGATCGCTCAAACGCTGTGCCTGCTTGCGGGGAAGGCTGCCGAGAAGGTAAAAAAAAATTTTAATGATACGAAACGGTATGTCGTTCTGTTTATCCATATCGATGTGTC
>JBAVJU010000409.1:0-1641 GCA_049687935.1 Desulfobacterales bacterium
GACCAGGAATCGGCGGGTCAAAACTGAATTCGCAGATCGGTGTGGCGCTGGACTACGGCCATCCGGTCTACTTTGTCATGTTTTATGTCGATCCGGAACCAGGTCAGACCATAGCCGATGTACACGCCGCCGAGATCCGTTTTCTCGAGGAGGTTGCGTCAAGACACCCTGAAGCTCCCAAACCGGCCGTCATCGGGAACTGTCAGGCCGGCTGGGCTGCGGCGTTGATCGGTGCCGACCGCCCCGATGTGACCGGACCGATGGTCTTCAACGGCTCGCCCTTGTCATACTGGGGTGGCGTCGAAGGCGCCAATCCCATGCGTTACAAGGGCGGGCTATGTGGCGGTGTATGGTTGACCTCTCTTTGGAGCGATCTGGGCAAGGGTCATTTCGACGGGGCAAACCTGGTGGCCGGCTTCGAGGATCTGAATCCGGCCAACACCTGTTGGAAAAAGCTCTACCACCTGTTTTCCAACATCGACACCGAAGAAAATAGATTTTTGGAATTTGAAAAGTGGTGGGGCGGCTTTTTCAAGATGAACACCGAAGAAATCCATTTTATCGTCGAAAGCCTGTTTATCGGCAACGAACTCGAACAGGGCGTCCTGCACTTGGACAAAGAGAAGGTCATCAATTTAAAAAATTTCAAGGACCCGATAATCGTATTTGCTTCCGGGGGAGATAACATCACGCCGCCGCCACAGGCACTGAACTGGATTAAAAAAGTCTATGGCTCGGTGGATGAAATCAAAAGCCATGGGCAGGTGATCGTTTATATGGTGCATCAAAAAGTCGGACACCTGGGAATCTTCGTTTCCGGCAAGGTGGCCCGTAAGGAACATCGCGGCATCATCGGGAGCGTCGATATGCTTGAATATCTTTCACCGGGGTTATACGAAATGATAGTGGAGGGCAATTCCAGCCAACCCTGGCTTGACGATTACGATGTCCACTTCGAACCGAGAACGATGGAAGATATTCTGGATCTGGACGACGGCCTGCAGGATGAGGAAGCGTTTTTCCCGGCGAATACCGTTTCACGCATGAACGACGACATGTATCGTATCTTTTTAAGCCCCTGGGTTCGTGCCGGTATTTCAGAGACGACCGCCGAAACGATCCGGCAGATGCATCCACTGCGGGTTGAGCGCTACGCGCTCTCAGATCTGAACCCTTTCGTGCAGCCGGTCAAGTTAATGGCTGAAACGGTAAAACCTTATCGTCAGCCGGTATCGGCAGAAAACCCGTTTATGGCCATGGAAACCGTTTTTTCAGAGGTTGTGCAGACCGGCCTTAATTACTACCGCGACATGCGGGATCTAACACAGGAATTCTGCTTCAAATCATTATACGGCGCACCCTGGATGAAATGGTTGTTCGGCCCGTCGCAACCGGTTGCCCAAGAGAGATCAACGGCAGGAAAAATCGACAAGAAAACTCGCCTCCGCCGAAAGGCCTGGGCACAGATGGCCGCCGTCGAAGGCGGATTCGTAGAAGCGATGGTACGGATCTTTATCGCAGTGGCCGGAGCAAACCGCATTCTGGACAAACGCGAGTTTGCGGTTGCTGAGAAAATCATACAGGCCAATAGCCGGTTAAGCAGACTGACCGCCGATCATTACAAAGTCATGATCAAAGAAC
>JBAVJU010000410.1:0-18948 GCA_049687935.1 Desulfobacterales bacterium
CGGCTACAGCATTGTGGAGCCGGGGGCAGGGGATCTGGCCTGCGGCACGGTCGGCCCGGGTCGATTGCCGGAACCACCGCAGATCCTTGACCGACTGATCGGCCGTCTGACACCCAAGGATCTTAAAGGTCAGCGGGTGCTGGTGACGGCCGGTCCGACGCGCGAACCGATCGATCCGGTACGCTTCATCAGCAATCCTTCAACCGGCAAGATGGGGTTTGCCGTGGCCCGGGCCGCCGAACACCGCGGCGCCGGCGTGACGCTGGTCACCGGTCCGACCACTCTGGCCGATCCGTTCGCTGTCGACGTCATTCGGATTCAAACTGCCGAGGAGATGGCTCGGGCCGTGCTGGATCGTTACGAGAACTGTGACATCGTTATCAAAACGGCCGCGGTTTCCGACTTTCGCCCGCAGTCCGCGGCCGCGGCTAAAATAAAAAAAGACCGCGCGGCCCTGACGCTCGAACTCGAACAGACGGCAGACATTCTAAAGGAACTGGGCCGGCGCAAAACACACCAGGTCCTGGTTGGTTTTGCCGCCGAAACGGAGGACCTTGGCGAAAACGCGGCTCAGAAACTGGCTGCAAAGAACCTGGACATCGTTGCCGGTAACCTGATCGGTTCGCCCGGGTCCGGCTTCGAATCCGACACCAATCAGGTCATGCTTTTTTTCCAAGATGGAACGCGTGAGACCATTCCGGTTATGGACAAACTCGCCATCGCCCATATTATACTGGATAGGGTCGTCGAACGGGTGAGACGCCGTGAAGTCGATCACAGCAAGTGACCTCCGCAGATCGACGGCTTTCAAACCGGCCGGCACATAAATGTGACCTGAAGGCAGGCAGTGGACAAGGGTGTCGGGTGGGTCGTCTTTTATGCAGACAACCGGCATGTATTCCGAACCTCACCCTCGATGCGATCGATTCCTAGACCCATGAACAGACGGCGGGCGGTTTTGGCCGCCATTGACGATATCGAACGATCCTTGTTGCAGCTGCGCCGCATCGGATGGAGAGGCTTCGACTGTTCGGAAACCGGGCTTGCGGTTATCGACTCCTGGATGTCGGTTCCGCGAGGTATTGTTACCGGGACATCCGAAACCCTCGAGGCGGTCCGCGGTGATCTCGGGGACTGTCACCGCTGCAAATTGGCGAGCGGTCGCAAGAATATCGTATTCGGCGCCGGGAGCAGCCGAGCAAGGCTGGTGTTCGTGGGGGAGGGGCCGGGTCACGATGAGGACGTGCAGGGTCAACCCTTCGTGGGCGCAGCCGGCCAATTGCTGACAAAGATCATTCAGGCGATCGGTCTCAGCCGAGAGTCGGTCTATATCTGCAACATCATCAAGTGCCGGCCGCCTGGAAACCGAAATCCGCAACCGGACGAGATCGACGCCTGCAGCCCGTTCCTGAAACGCCAGCTGAAGTCTATTGGACCGGATTTCATCTGCGCCCTGGGGTCTTTCGCCGCACAGACCCTGCTGCAGACCACAACCCCGATTTCGCGGCTCCGGGGACGATTCTACGATTGCTTGGGGGCCAAATTGCTGCCCACATATCATCCGGCCTACCTGCTTCGCAACCCGGAGCAGAAACGGGCGGTATGGGAAGACATGAAGCTGCTGATGAAGGCCATGGACCTCCCTCTGTCCGAGCCGCAGGAGGATAAGTCCTGATCTCGCTTGGGCGGCGTCAGAACGGAAAATCTATGAAGCGCACGGTCGACACAATATGCAGAAAACCGGGGACCCCTTCCGCGGGGGCTCGGCCCGTTTTAAAAGCCGCCATTATTCTTATCGGGCTGTTGATGTTTTTTCTGCCGGGTTCCACGGCGGTCATACCCGCCGCCGCTGCCGGTGACATCTACATCATAACCGTCAACGCCGGCATTGGACCCGGCGTCGCGGACTTTATCACGAGCAGCATCACCACAGCCAGCGACCAGGATGGCGCCATCCTGATCATCGAACTGGACACACCCGGCGGACTGGCCGAGTCGATGCGCACCATCGTCAAGGCCATACTGGCCAGCAAGATACCGATTGCCGTCTATGTATCACCCAGCGGTGCCCGGGCCGCTTCGGCGGGCGTGATGATCACCATGGCCGCCGATATCGCCGCGATGGCGCCGGGCACGAACATCGGTGCGGCCCACCCGGTGGGCGGCGGCGGTCAGGAAATCAACAAGACCATGTCGGAGAAAGTCGTCAACGACATGGTGGCCCAGGCCCGCAGCGTCGCCGAAGAACGGGGCCGCAATGCCGCTTGGGTCGAAAAGGCGATCCGGGAAAGCGTTTCCGCCACCGAAACCGAGGCGTTGAAGAAACATGTGATCGATCTGATCGCCAAGGACACGGACGAACTGATCCGAAAGATTGACGGACGCGAGATCAAGGACAAGGGACGTCTCAAACTAACGGACGTCAAAAAGGTGGTTCTATCCGAAACCCTGCGCGACAAAATTCTCCGGACGATCAGCGACCCGAACATTGCTTACATTTTACTGATGATCGGGCTGGCGGGACTCTACTTCGAGCTCTCCCATCCGGGAGCGATTTTTCCAGGGGTGATCGGCGGCATCTGCATCATTCTGGCCTTTTTCGCGCTCCAGGCCTTGCCGATCAACACCGCCGGCATTCTTCTGATCCTCCTGGCCATCGTTTTTTTCGTTCTCGAAATGAAAATTGCCAGTTACGGGCTCTTGAGCATCGCCGGCATCGCGTCCCTGGTGCTCGGCTCGTTGATGCTGTTCAAGTCGAGCAGCCCGGAAATGCGGCTTTCATTGACCGTGCTGGTCACCACGATCGTTCTGGTATCCGGGTTTTTCGTGCTCGTAGCCGGTCTCGTCTTCCGCGCCCAGATGTCGAAACCCAGAACCGGCATGAGCGGCATGATCGGCGAAATCGGGGTGGTCCGCCAGGCCCTCAACCCGGAAGGCAAGGTTTTCGTGCACGGTGAACTGTGGAAGGCGACCGCCAAGCTGCCGGTCGTGGAGGGGACCCGGGTCAGGGTCATCGGCATCGAAGATCTGGTTCTGGAAGTCGAACCGTTGAACTAAACAGGGGAGCATCACCATGTTTTATTCACTCATCGTCATCGTCATCCTGGTTGTATTTTTCCTTTCCGCCGCCCTGCGCATTTTAAACGAGTACGAACGCGCCGTCGTCTTTCGACTGGGGCGCGTCATCGGCGCCAAGGGTCCGGGCCTCATCATCCTGATCCCCATTGTCGATAAAATGACCAGGGTCAGCCTCCGGTTGATCGTGCTCGATGTCGATCCGCAGGATGTGATCACCCGTGACAACGTCTCCGTCAAAGTCAACGCGGTCATCTATTTCCGGGTGATCGATCCGATCAAGGCCATCGTACAGGTTGAAAATTACAGCTACGCGATGTCGCAGTTGGCCCAGACCACGATCCGAAGCGTCTGCGGACAGGCGGAACTGGACGACCTGCTGTCGGAAAGAGAAAAACTCAACGCCCAGCTGCAGGAAATCCTCGATACCCACACCGACCCCTGGGGGATCAAAGTGGCCACGGTCGAGTTGAAGCACATCGATCTACCGCAGGAAATGCAGCGCGCCATGGCCCGCCAGGCCGAAGCGGAGCGGGAACGCCGTGCCAAGGTCATCAACGCCGAAGGTGAGTTCCAGGCCGCCGCCCGGTTGGCCGAGGCTTCCCGGATTATCGAGAAACACCCGACCGCCCTGCAGCTGAGGTACCTGCAGACCGTCAACGAAATGTCGGCGCAAACCAATACGACGACCATATTTCCGCTGCCCCTCGAACTGCTGACGCCCTTCATCGAACTCTACAAGAAGGCGCGCCAGGGCGATGAGCCGCAAGCCCAAAAAACGGCCGGCGCGGCGCCAGCGCAGGAGTAGCGGCAGCCCCGTATTCGCTATTGACATGCCGAAATAAATTGGTTTATGTATCCCAATTTTAACTGACGACAGTTGGACATCCGTGCTGTATTGAGGACGGGCCGTTTTAAAGTGGCCGTCTGCGCGACAAGACCGGACCGATACTCTTTGGCGGAGGCTCTGCGGCTTCCGCTTTGTTCTTTATAGACCGGAGGAGAAAGGAGCGACAGCGGATCATGGCAGCAAAGAAGAAGGCGGAAAAGGAAAAACCCTTGGAAAAAATGACGGCCAAAGAGATGCGCGAGATTGCCAAGACGATTTCGGGCATTACCGGCGTTCATGGAATGAACAAGGAAGAACTGCTCGCGGCCATCAAAAAGGAAAGGGGAATCGCCGATGACACGCCCGGCAAGAAGAAGAGCGGGGATGTCCGCCAGCTGAAGCAGAAGATCAAGGCCCTGAAGATTAAGCGTCAGGCGGCACTCGAGGCCAGCGACAAGAAAATGGCCACCATTTACCGGCGGCGCATTTCGCGGTTGAAGAAAAAAACCCACAGTGCTTCCTGATGCGCGAAAGGACGCGTTATGATCGATCCGACATCAGTGGCTTTTGATGTCGACGGTGTGATTGCCGACACCATGGCGCTCTTTATCGATATTGCCCGCAGGGAATATCGGGTCGACGGCGTCCGCTACGAGGACATGACCTCTTATTCCCTATCGGATTGTCTCGACATGGACCCCGCCCTGATCGACGTCATTCTCAACCGGATCATGGCGGGTGAATATGCGTTGCCGCTGCAGGCCATCAGCGGATCCGGCGCGGTGCTGTCCCGCATCGCCAGCTACCGCAGTCCACTGCTCTTCGTTACCGCACGGCCGCACCCGGGGCCGATTTCGAAGTGGATCTGCGATCTGGTGCGGCTGGCACCGGAGACCGTGCAGGTGGTGGCCACCGGTACGTTCGACGGCAAGGCCGAGGTGCTCCTCGAAAGCGGCATCCGCTTTTTTGTCGAAGACCGGCTGGAAACCTGTTACCAACTGAAGGAGGAAGGCATCGAGCCGGTGCTCTACCGGCAGCCCTGGAACCGCGAAAATCACCCGTTTATCGAGGTCGGCAACTGGCAGGAACTGGAAAACCTGATCGCCTTTTAGTCAATGGAAACACGATCCGTCGAAGAGTTGATCAAGTCCTTTATCGATGTTCTGCTCGCCGAAAAGGGATATTCCACCAACACGGTTCGGGCCTACCGCAATGACCTGCAGGAGTTCTTCGAATTTGTTACAGAAGCAGGCAGCGACGGCAGCCGACCGCAACCGACAACGGGCTTGTCCTGTCCCTTGCCCAAGGTGGATTCTTTGACGGTCCGAAAGTATCTCGGGCTTCTCCACCGCCGCAACAAGAAAACCACGATCGGCCGGAAGCTCTCGGCGTTGAGGTCATTTTTTCGACACCTACTGAAGCGGGGGATCATAGAAAACAACCCGACGGACATGATCCTGACGCCGAAACAGGACCACCCGATCCCGCGCTATCTCGTCGTGGACGAGATTTTCCGGTTGCTCGATTCGATTCAGACCGACGACCTGCCGGGTCTGCGCAACCGGGCCATTTTCGAAACGTTTTACTCCTGTGGACTGCGGGTTTCGGAAGTCGCGGGTCTCAATGTGTTTGCCGTCGACCACAGCTCCGGGATGGTGCGTGTGCTCGGCAAAGGATCCAAGGAGAGAATCGTTCCGATCGGCAGACAAGCACTCAAGGCGATCACCTCCTACCGCCTGCGCTTGGAGGCTGAAACCGATGTACCGGCCGAAGGGGACGGTCCGATGTTCCTGAACAAGTTCAAGGGACGATTGAGTTCGCGTTCCATCGCCCGCATCCTGGACAAGCTCGTTCGGGCGTGCAGTCTGATGGTGCCGGTTTCCCCGCACGTTCTGCGCCATACTTTTGCGACGCACATGCTCGATGCGGGCGCCGACCTGCGGGCGGTCCAGGAACTGCTGGGCCACAAGAGCCTGTCAACCACCCAGAAATACACTCACGTCAGCATTGACAGACTGATGGCGACTTATGACAAGGCCCATCCCAGAAAATAGACGTCGACACTGTACCGGTGTCGGGCGCATGCAAAACCTGGGGCCGCGACGAATCTCGGCGGACCACCGGCGAAGGTGAACCATGAAAACACGCGGGACCACAATTCTGGCCATCCGACACAAGGGACAAACGGTGGTTGCCGGAGACGGGCAGGTAACGCTGCAGAGTTCGATCATTAAACACCATGCCCGCAAGGTCAGGCGGATTTACAACGACAAGATCATCGTCGGCTTTGCCGGTACGGCGGCCGACGCACTCAACCTCTCCGATCAGCTCGAAGCCAAACTGGAACGCTACAACGGCAACCTGATGCGTGCGGCGGTGGAGCTTGCCCGTGACTGGCGCACCGACAAATACCTCAGGCGACTGGAGGCCTTGATGGTTGCCGTGGACGATACCCGCATGTTTCTCATTTCGGGCAACGGGGATGTGATCGAACCGGACGACGGTTTGATCGGCATCGGTTCCGGCGGCGTCGTTGCCCAGGCCGCCGCCACCGCTCTGGTTAACAACACCGAATTGGGAGCCCGCAGGATCGCGGAAGAGGCGATGACGATTGCCGCTTCTATCTGCATCTACACGAATCAACAAATAACGGTCGAGGAGCTATAGGCCTGCACCGGCCGTGAAACGCTTTTTGTCAGGGTGATACCATGAGTCATCTCAAACCGTCCGAGATCGTTGCAGAACTCGACAAATACATCATCGGGCAGGACAAGGCCAAGCGGTCAATGGCCATCGCCCTGCGGAACCGCTGGCGCCGGCAGCAGGTCCCCGACGATCTCAGGGACGAAATCGCGCCGAAGAACATCATCCTGATCGGCCCGACCGGGGTCGGCAAAACCGAGATTTCGAGACGGCTGTCCCGGTTTACCGATTCACCCTTCACCAAGGTGGAAGCCTCCAAGTTCACCGAAGTCGGTTATGTCGGACGGGATGTCGAATCGATGGTGCGGGACCTGGTGGAAGTGACCGTCACCATGGGAAAATCAGATGAGAGCGGGCGGGTTCAGGACAAAGCCAGACAGAATGCCGAGGAGCGCATGCTCGATCTCCTGCTTCCCAGAGGCGGACAGCCCGAAACCAATCCCGGAACCGCCGCGTCGGGACCCCAGGAGATCACGGCGCTCACGGTGGCCGACAAGGTGTCGCCCACGCGCGAGAAACTGCGCCGGATGTTGCGTGACGGCCGGCTCAAAGACCGCTATGTCGATCTGGATGTGGCCGACCGCTCGATACCGATGGTTGAAATATTTTCAAACATCGGCATGGAGGAAATGGGCATCAACTTCAGGGACATGCTCGGCGGACTGCTGCCCAAGGGAACCAAGCGGCGCAAAGCCAAGGTTGCGGAGGCTATGGAAATCCTGACCCAGGAGGAAGCCCAGAGCCTGATCGACATGGACAAGGTGGTGCGGACCGCCATCGAAAAGGTCGAACAGTCCGGCATTATCTTCCTGGACGAGATCGACAAAATCGCCGGGCGCAGCAGCGGTCAAGGACCCGACGTCTCACGGGAAGGCGTGCAGCGGGATCTGCTGCCGATCGTCGAGGGCAGCACGGTGACGACCAAATACGGCCCAGTGAAGACCGATCATATACTTTTCATCGCCTCGGGCGCGTTTCACGCCGCTAAGCCCTCGGATCTGATTCCCGAACTGCAGGGCCGCTTTCCGATCCGGGTCGAGCTCGATTCCTTGGGGCGCAATGAATTTTACAGAATACTGACCGAACCGAAGAACGCCCTGCTGCTTCAATACATGGAATTACTGAGGACCGAGGGGGTGGAAATCGTCTTCGACGATGAAGCGGTGCGGGAGATCGCCAAGATTGCCGAGGAGGTCAACAACAACACCGAGAACATCGGCGCGCGGCGCCTGCACACCATTCTCGAATACCTGCTGGAAGACATTTTGTACGACGCACCCGATCAGGCCGAAAAGCGCATTGTCATCACGCATGATTATGTGGTCAAACGGTTGCAAGGTGTCAAAGACGATGAAGATCTGAGCCGCTATATTTTGTAAGACCTAAAGTTTTAGGTGTAAGGTTTTAGGTGTTAGGTTAAGGGTGAAAGGTTAAAAGAAAAAGGCCAAAGGCTTAAGGCAAAAGGTTAAAGGTGTAGGGTGTAAGGTATAAGGTTCAAAGTATAGGGTTTAAGGTAAAGGGTGTGAAGTATAGGCTGAAAGGGAAGGACGAACGGCGCAATAAATTTTTCAGATAAAAAATTTACGAAACGCAGCGGAGCCGCTCAAAAACGAACTTCAAGGAAACAGGGGTGACCGTCCATGAACGAACAGGTTGCCGGCATACTCATCGAGTCTCTGCCGTACATCCGGCGCTTTTCTGGGATGACCATCGTGATCAAGTACGGTGGTCACGCCATGGTGGACGACCAGCTCAAGGAGGATTTCGCGCGTGACGTCACCCTGTTGAAGTTTGTCGGGCTCAACCCGGTGGTGGTGCACGGCGGAGGACCGCAGATCAACTCCGTGCTCCGGCAAATGGGCATCCAATCGACGTTTGTTAAGGGCATGCGCCTGACCGACACCCCGACCATGGACGTGGTCGAAATGGTGCTGGGAGGCAAGGTCAACAAGGCCATCGTGGCCCAAATCAACCGACAGGGCGGCAAGGCGGTGGGTCTCTCCGGCAAGGATGGCGGGCTGATCCAGGCCAAGAAACTCCATATCGTCTTCCAGAATGGCGAAAACACGCCTCCTGAGATCATCGATCCGGGCCACGTGGGCGAGGTGACCCGGATTAATCCGGATTTGATCAACACCCTGACGCAGCATGGTTTCATTCCGATCATCGCACCCGTCGGGGGCGACGAGAGCGGCGAAACTTACAACATCAATGCCGACATGGTGGCCTGCCGGGTGGCGGTGGCCCTGGCGGCCGGCCGGTTGATCTACATCACCGACGTCGATGGTGTGCTCGATGCCGACGGCAAGCTGATTTCCTCCATCGATGCGGTCACTATTCGACAGTTGAGCGCGGCGGGGATCATCACGGGCGGCATGATCCCCAAAATCAATTATGCGCTGGAAGCTCTGCAGCGGGGCGTGGAAAAAGTGCCGATCATCAACGGCAAAAAGCGCCATGCCCTCCTGTTGGAACTCTTCACCGACAGGGGTATCGGTACGGAAGTGACGATGACATGATGAAAAGGTCACTAAAATCGAGATATCCTTTTAACTGAAAAAACTGACCTAACCGACTCAACTGACACAACCGCCCGAGGGGGCTTACTGACAGATGCCCAGCGAGATCATCAAGAAAGCCGACGCCTTCATAGCGGCGACCTACAAAAGGTTGCCGGTTGTATTGACCAGAGGGGAGGGCTGTACGCTCTGGGACGAATCCGGCCGAGCCTACCTTGACTTTGTGGCCGGCATTGCGGTGTGCAACCTGGGGCATGCCCACCCGGCCGTCACTCGCGCCGTAACCGAACAGGCGGCTCGCTTGGTGCATGTTTCCAACCTTTTCTACACCGAACCCCAGGCCGACGTGGCCGCCCTGCTGGTGGAAAACAGTTTCGCGGACCGGGTCTTTTTCTGCAACAGCGGAGCCGAAGCCAATGAAGCGGCCATCAAGCTGGCCCGCAAATATTTCTACGAGAAGGGCGATTCCGACCGCTACCGGATCATTGCCATGGACAAGTCGTTTCACGGGCGCACCATGGCGACCCTTTCGGCAACCGGCCAGGAAAAGATCCGCAAAGGGTTCGATCCGGTGCTCGGAGGGTTTGATTTCGTGCCGTTCAACGACATTGCGGGTCTTAAAGCCAAGCTCGATCACAGAACCGCCGCCGTGCTGCTCGAACCGATCCAGGGCGAGGGCGGCGTGCGCTGCCCGAGCGCCGGCTATCTCGAAGCCGTGCGCGCGCTTTGCGACGAAACCGGCACGCTTCTGATCTTCGATGAAATCCAGACCGGGATGGGACGGACCGGAAGACTGTTCGCTTATGAACACTTCGGCATCGAGCCGGATATCATGACCCTGGCCAAGGCTCTGGCCAACGGCCTGCCGATGGGGGCGATGCTGGCCCGTGAACAGGTGGCAGCGGCCTTCGGGCCAGGCTCCCATGCAACCACCTTCGGCGGGACGCCCCTTGTGACCGCGGCATCCCATGCAGTCCTGCGCCAGATGCTCGAAAACGACATTCCGGAGACCTGTCGCACAGCCGGCGCTTATTTTTTCGACCGGTTGTTGCGGCTCAAGGAGCGGCACCCCATCATCGAAGAGGTGCGCGGACTGGGACTGCTGCTGGGAGTAAAACTCGCCGTCGACGCCGAGCCACTCGTTCTGGCATGCCTGGAAAGAGGCTTTCTGATCAATTGGATTCAGGGTGACATCTTGCGGTTCGTGCCGCCGTTGATCGTCACGACGCAGGAGATCGATCGGCTGATCGACTGCCTGGACGACGTTTTAACCGACCTCGTGCGCGGTGAAAAGACATCGGCACGATGATGACGCAGGATCAATTTAAAGGAGAAGCAAGTTGACGGGAAAAATAAAAAAAGTCGTTCTGGCCTATTCCGGAGGTTTGGATACCTCCGTTATTCTCAAATGGTTGATCGAGACCTACCAATGTGAGGTCGTCACTTTTTCGGCCGACATCGGCCAGGAAGACGACTTCGACCAGATCAGGGAAAATGCCCGCAAGACCGGTGCATCCAAGATCTACATCGAAGACTTAAAGGAAGAGTTTGTCAGAGAATATGTCTTTCCGGCCTTCCGCGCGAATGCCATCTATGAGGGCCAATACCTGCTCGGCACCTCTTTGGCCCGTCCGTTGATCGCCAAGCGGCAGGTCGAAATTGCCAGGCTTGAAGAGGCGGATGCCGTCAGCCATGGCGCCACCGGCAAGGGAAACGACCAGGTGCGCTTCGAACTGGGGTATCTGGCGCACGAACCGCACATCAAAATCGTCGCACCCTGGCGTGAATGGGACCTGACTTCGCGCACCGCCCTGATGGCCTTTGCCCGCAATCACGGCATCAAAGTGCCCACCACCCACGAGAAACCGTACAGCACCGACTCGAACCTGCTGCACATCAGCTACGAAGGCGGCCTGCTTGAAGATCCGTGGGCAGCCGCCCCCGAGGACATTTACACCCTGACGGTTTCGCCGCGCAACGCGCCCGACACACCCGAAAACATCGAGGTAGGGTTTCAGGCCGGAGACCCGGTGGCCGTCAATGGTCGCAAGCTTTCGCCGGCGGCCTTGCTGGCGGAGCTCAACCGTCTGGGCGGACGGCATGGCATCGGACGGGTCGACATCGTGGAGAATCGCTTTGTCGGCATGAAGTCCAGAGGAGTTTACGAAACGCCGGGCGGTACCGTTCTGCGGACGGCCCACATGGCGATGGAGTCGATTACGCTGGATCGCGAGGTGATGCACCTGCGCGACGGGCTTATTCCGAAGTATGCCGAGCTGATTTACAACGGGTTCTGGTTCGCGCCTGAAAGATCTGTCCTGCAGAAACTGATCGATGAGACCCAGAAAAATGTCAGCGGCGTCGTGCGACTCGAGCTTTTCAAGGGCAATTTCCGGGTTTTGGGACGCAAATCCGATACCTCCATTTACCGGGTCGATTTCGCGACATTCGAGGACGATGCCGTATACAGCCAGAAAGACGCCGAAGGGTTCATCCGGCTCAACGCGCTTCGGCTGCGCATTCAAAAAATGCTGTCGATCCGATAAAAACTTAAAGTTATACATTATAAAAAAGCTTTTTCGCAGAGGCCGGCAATGGAAGACAAAACGTGGGGCGGTCGATTTACTGAAAAAACCGACCGCCGGGTGGAAGCCTTTACGGCTTCCATCGATTTCGACAAGCGCCTGTATTCCTACGACATCGACGGCAGCATCGCGCATTGCCGCATGCTGGCCAAGACCGGAATCATCACAGAGGACGAGGCGGCGTCCCTGGTCGAAGGTCTCGGCAAGATTAAACGCGAACTGGACCGGGGCGCATTTCAATTCGATGCCGGCCAGGAAGACATCCACATGCACATTGAAACCCGGCTGGTGGAGGAGGTTGGCAAGGTCGCCTTGAAACTGCACACGGCCAGGAGCCGTAATGACCAAGTGGCGCTGGATGTGCGCATGTTCTTGAGGGATGAAACGGTTCGAATTGTCGACCAGTTGATGAACCTGAGAAAGGTGCTGGTCGACTTGGCCGAGCAGACCATCGATGTCGTCATGCCGGGATACACCCATTTGCAGCGGGCCCAACCGGTGTTGTTCGCACACCATCTGATGGCCTACTACGAGATGTTCACGCGCGACACGGAACGGATGCAGGACGGGTTGAAACGGACCGACGTCATGCCTCTCGGTACGGCAGCGCTGGCAGGAACGACCTATCCGATTGATCGCGATGTCACGGCCGAGTTGCTCAACTTCCCTAAAATATCGGCCAACAGCCTCGATGCCGTCTCGGACCGTGATTTCGGCCTCGAATTCCTCTCGGCCGCCAGCATCTGCATGGTTCACCTGAGCCGACTCTCCGAAGAAATGATTCTGTGGTCGACGGCGGAGTTCGGATTCATTGAACTGCCGGATGCCTTCGCCACCGGCAGCAGCATCATGCCCCAGAAGAAAAATCCTGATGTGGCGGAACTCGTGCGTGGCAAGTCCGGCCGCGTTTTCGGCAGCTTGATGGCCCTCTTGACCATCATGAAAGGCTTGCCACTGGCCTATAACCGCGATCTGCAGGAGGACAAGGAGCTCCTTTTCGACAGTGTCGACACCCTCCAGGCCTGCCTCGAGATCTATACCATGATGCTTCCCAAAATTAAGGTGAACCGTGAGGTCATGCGCACGGCCACACAAACCGGATTTATAAATGCCACCGATTTTGCCGATTATCTGGTCGGAAAGGGGATGCCCTTTCGCACTGCGCACCACGTTGTGGGACAGGCGGTCGGCTACGCCCTCGCGCATAAAAAAGAACTCCACCACCTATCGTTGGACGAGCTCAAGTCATTCTCGGCGCTGATCCAGGGGGATGTCTTCGAGATATTGTCGACCGAGGCGATGATCGATCGCCGCCGGTCGGCCGGCGGCACCGCCACGGGTAATGTGCGCGCGGCCATAGCGGCGGCCAGAGCCGCCCTCGAATCATAACGGAAGTGGCGGCGGATTGGGGGCAGGTGGGGGAGACAGCCGGTCGTGCAAATCGCAGCGCAGCGGTTCGCGCTTCGAAACGGTGCGGTTCGGACAACAATGACATCTTTGGGACCACCGGTAACAAGATGAGACGGAAACTGGTTGCCACACTTCGGCTGGTCATCTGGTCGGCGCTCCTCGTTGGGCTCCAGGCCGGGTGCGGGAAAAAAGGTCCGCCGGTGCCGCCGCGTCGATACATGCCGCCGGCTGTGACGGACTTGAGCTATCAATTGGACGGGCAAGCGCTCACCTTGTCTTGGTCAGTTCCCGAAACCAGAGACGGTGATGCGGCAGCTCCTGTCGGTTGCTTTGTCTACAAGGCCGAACAACCGCTGGTCGACACGGCTTGCCCGGACTGCTCGGAATCTTTTTCACCGGTAGCGGACCTTCAGATTCAAAAAGACGCTTCCGGCAATATTTTGAAACGCACCATGACCTACACCGATGTTCTGACGCAAGGATTCATATACACCTATAAAATCGCGTGCTATGCGCGTGACGGCGGGTTGGGAGCGGATTCAAACATCGTCAATTTTAGTTACTGAAGATCGAAAAGGGCATTTCGGTACGCCGATAGGCCGCCGTTTCACGTCAATCCGATAGACACTGTCGTCTACCCGGCCAACCGGCCAACCAGTAGAGAGAACACGATGCACCACTTTCAATATCGCCACCGTGAGCTTTTTTGCGAAGAGGTTGCGGTTAGAGAAATTGCCGCAGCGGTCGGTACACCATTCTATTTATACAGCCGTGCCACCTTGGAGCGTCATTTCAGAGCCTTTGACGGCGCCTTTGCGAACACAGACCGTCTGGTGTGTTTCTCGGCCAAAGCCAACGCCAGCCTGGCGATTTTGACCCTATTGAACCGGCTCGGCAGCGGGCTCGACATCGTCTCCGGCGGCGAACTCTTCCGCGGGTTGAAGGCCGGCATTGCCCCCGATAAGATCGTTTACTCGGGCGTCGGTAAAAGGTCGGACGAGATCGATTTCGCTTTGCGGAGCGGTATCCTGATGTTCAATATCGAATCGCTCGACGAATTGGACCTGATCAACCACCGGGCGGGCGAACTCGCCAAAAAGGCGCCGATTGCGATCCGCGTCAATCCGGACGTCGATCCCAAGACCCACCCCTATATTTCGACCGGCTTGAAGAAGAACAAGTTCGGTATCGACGTTGTCACGGCGCTGGAAGCCTACAAAGCGGCCGGAGCGCTCGAAAACGTTGCGGTCGTCGGTATCGACTGCCACATCGGGTCACAGATCACCGACCTGAGGCCGTTTGCCGATGCCCTCGAAAGCCTCAAAACCCTGATGCGTGAACTCAAATCGCTGGGCATCGACATCCGATACCTGGACATGGGGGGCGGGTTAGGCATCACCTACGACCAGGAATTGCCGCCGGCTCCCGACGAATACGCCCGGGCGATCATCACCGCGCTCAAGGACCTGCCGGTCAAGCTGATTTTAGAGCCCGGGCGGGTGATCGTCGGCAACGCCGGTATTCTCATCACACGGGCGCTTTACCGCAAAATGGGCACCGAGAAAAACTTTGTCGTCGTGGACGCGGGGATGAATGATCTGCTGCGGCCGACCCTCTACCAGGCTTTTCACGCGATTCAGCCCGTGGTTTTAAATACCGATCAGAGGTTGATCGCCGACGTCGTCGGCCCGATTTGCGAAACAAGCGATTTTCTGGCCCGTGATCGCGAAATGGTTGTCGTTCGCAACGGTGACCTGCTGGCGGTCATGAGCACGGGGGCTTACGGGTTCAGCATGTCTTCCAACTACTGCTCCCGACCCCGGGTAGCCGAGGTGATGGTCAGCGAAGATCAGTTTTACGTCATCCGGGCGCGGCAAGGCTACGAGGAGCTGGTGTTCGGGGAAACCGTGCCGCCATTTTTAGAAGAGTGATGATCGAATTAAAAAACGTTAAGAAAGAAAAGAATACATGAACGAAGAAACAGCGGAAACGAAGAAAATCCCCTTTGTTAAAATGAGCGGCAGCGGCAACGATTTTATCCTGATCGACAATCGCCGCCAGATTGTCGAGGACTCGCAACTGACCCGTTTCATTGTCAATGTCTGCCGTCGTAAACTTTCCGCGGGTGCAGACGGCCTGATTTTGATCGAACCTTCCACAGCGGCGGACTTCAAGTGGCGCTTTTACAATTCGGATGCCAGCCGGGCCGAAATGTGCGGCAACGGCGCCCGCTGTGCCGCCCGCTTTGCCTTTGTCAACGGAATTGCCGGCCCTGAGCTCACCTTCGAAACCGATGTCGGGATCATTTCGGCTTCTATTGTCGCGGACCGGGCCAAGGTGAGAATGACCGACCCATCCGAGGTGAGGTCGAACCTCGTGCTCGACCTGGTCGCCGGCAGCCGCCAGATGGCAGCCGTGAACACCGGGGTTCCTCATGTCGTCCTCGAAGTTCCCGACCTCGAAACAACCGATGTCTGCGGCATCGGGCGGGAAATTCGGTATCACCGGACGTTTGCACCGGCCGGTACCAACGTCAATTTTATGACTCCTCTGGCAGACGACACCATTGCGGTTCGAACCTATGAGCGCGGTGTGGAGGACGAAACCCTCGCCTGCGGGACCGGTTCGATTGCCGCGGCCCTGGTAGCGGCCGCCCGTCACGGCACGGGTTCGCCGATCCGGGTCAAGACCCGTGGCGGGACCCTGTTGACGATCCATTTTGAGCGCCGCGACGGGCGCTTCCAGGATGTCTATCTCGAAGGGGATGCCCGCATTATCTACAGCGGCGAGATGTGGTCCGAGGCCTGGGAATGACCGCTAAGTCCATCGATTCATTAATTCGATACCGAAGTTATTGACTCAGGACTTAAACTCACGCGGATTCGGAACCGGTTCCGGGAACCCGTCGAAGCTGGAAATAGACGATCAAAGGAGCGGATGACGTGCAGGAGGACCTTCATACGGCCATCATCTCCATCGGATCCAATCTGGGGGACAAGCTCGATAATTGCCGGCGGGCAATCGACGCCCTGAGAGCGCTGACGCAAACGACCGTGGTCGCCTGCTCCCAGTTTTACAAAACCGCCCCGGTCGACTATCTGGATCAGGACTGGTTCGTGAACGCGGCCGTCAAAGTCACCACCCGGCTCCATGCTCATGGTTTACTGGACGCTCTCAAAGGGATTCAGCAGCGGGCCGGCCGCTGCGGCGACTCTACCCGCTTCGGTCCCCGAATCATCGACCTGGACATCATCTTCTACGACGAGACCGTGATCGAGACACCGGAGCTTCTGATACCCCATCCGCGCCTGCACAAAAGACGCTTTGTCTTGCAACCGATTTGTGATATAGATCCCGCAATCGTTCATCCGATACTTAAAAAAGACGTCCGGGCGCTGCTGGATTCGCTGGACGACGACGCTCAGAGTGTGGAACCGATATGCTGCGATTGCTGATCATTGCCGCGCTGGTTTATTTTCTCTACCGGATCTTCAGCCGCTGGATGGTGGGGCACTCGGCCTCGTCCGGCAGATCGGTCGACCACAGAGAAGCGGAAGCCATCGACGATATCATGGTGAAAGACCCGCAATGCGAGGTCTATTTTCCGAAAAATGAAGCCGTGCGGGCGAGGATTGACGGCCGGGACCTTTTTTTTTGCAGCACCGAGTGCCGAGATAAGTTCCTGGAGAATCAACCTCACGCCGAAAGCAAATAAATCAAGGGCTCACTCAAAAATAAGTCACTTTTTTATACGCCGATGCACCCCCTCTGGTTTTCGGTGCGAAAACTCGGAAAATTTAGATACGCATGGGTTTTTGCGCCTTGCCGGCCGGGCGCCTCAACGCCCCGAATAGCGAACTTATGTTTTCGTTAACCCTGAAACCAACTCAGAACGAAAAGGATGTAAGGTCATGAAATTTTTTATCGATACGGCAAACATAAAAGAAATTAAAGAGGCCGACAGCATGGGAATGGTCGACGGCGTCACGACCAATCCGTCGCTGGTCGCCAAGGAGGGGCGAGAGTTCGAGGGGTTGATCAAGGAGATCTGCGAGATCGTTGAAGGACCCGTAAACGCCGAGGTGATCAGCACGGAAACCAAGGGAATGCTCACCGAAGGCCGGAAACTGGTGAAGATTCACAAGAACATCGTCGTCAAGATTCCGATGACCATAGACGGCCTCAAGGCGGTGCGGCAACTCACCGAAGAAGGCATTCGAACCAATGTGACCCTGGTGTTTTCCCCCATCCAGGCGTTGATGGCCGCCAAGGCCGGAGCGGCCTATGTCAGCCCGTTCGTGGGGCGGCTGGACGATGTCGCGCACGACGGCATGCTTCTCGTCGAACAGATCGCCGAAATCTACAACAACTACGCCCTTGAGACGGAAATCATCGTGGCCAGCGTTCGCCATCCCATACATGTGCTCGAATCGGCCCTGATCGGTGCCGACATTGCCACCATTCCGTTCAATGTCCTCAGCAAACTGGCTGCCCATCCGCTGACCGACAAGGGTTTAAAAGCCTTCTTGGATGACTGGAAAAAGGCTAAAAAGTAAACTGGACGCTGCCGTCAGGGCCCACACCATGAAATCGGATGAAAGAATCAAACGCGTGTTGAGTCATCCCAACACCTTGACGCTTTTCCGCGTCGTCGCCGTGCCGATCGTCGTGATGTTGATGATCTACCCTAACCGGGCTTTTACCGCATTGGCGGCGTTTTTATTCAGCGCGGCCGCCATTACAGATTACCTGGACGGGTATCTTGCGCGGCGGCGCGGTCTCGAAACGACCTTGGGCAAGGTGATGGATCCGGTGGCGGACAAACTGCTGGTGTCCTCGGCCTTCATCATGATTACCTCACACAACTGGATACCGGCGTGGATGGTGTGCGTCATCATTGGGCGCGAGTTGGCCGTGACCGGGCTGCGAAACCTGATCGCCGGCGAAGGAGAGGATGTATCGGCTTCCTGGCTGGGAAAATACAAAACCGGCTTCCAGATTGCCGCCATCATCCCGCTGCTGTTTCATTACCCGTATTTCGGCATCAACTTTCACCAGATCGGGTACTTTTTTCTGATCGGCGCTCTGATCTTCACCGTCTGGTCCGGGGCCGACTATTTCATCCGGTTTCGGAAACTACTCGAAATGTGAGTTTTTTGGGTTGACAAAGAAGTGATTTACCATTAAAAAATAGCCCACATTGAGCGGGAATAACTCAGTGGTAGAGTGCGACCTTGCCAAGGTCGAAGTCGCGGGTTCAAATCCCGTTTCCCGCTCCATTTTTTTTAGGCGGCATAGCCAAGTGGTAAGGCAGAGGTCTGCAAAACCTCCATTCTCCGGTTCGAATCCGGATGCCGCCTCCATCAATTTCATGGCTCTCAACCGGCATAAAACTTGACCGGCTCTAGTTTCCCACTAAGGTTGCCCGACATTCTAACGACAGCAATGCAATGAAAGGCGAGGGAATGTGGTCGAAGTTAGCGATCGGAACATTGTTTATTGGCGTTATTTTGTTGGGATACCATGTTTTGGGCGGTGTTTTGGGTTTGGGCTACTCGGATCAAGTCAAGTTTGCGCCTCAAAGCCCGATCGGTTTTTTGGGACCCGAACGGTTTGAATGGATCAACAGCCTTCCAAACGAGCTGTTCCAGAAGATCGCCCTTTTTATCGCTCATACGCCTCTCTACGCATTGATATTCGGTATGAGCCTGCTATTTTTCATTATCCACTTCATCGCACCTGACAAAAATTAATCCATTACTTTCACACTCATTCCTTCCGCCCCCACTGGCCATCATCGGTAAAGTTGGTTTGGGGACTTGTCACC
>JBAVJU010000411.1:0-9298 GCA_049687935.1 Desulfobacterales bacterium
GGATCACTCTGTCCGGCCTTTTCCTGCTTTTGATTATGCTTTGGATCTGTTCCACGGTCTCAGACGCGAAGAACTGCTCCCCAGTCTCCTTGCACACTCGTGCTATGACATTTTCGACAATAAAAAAACTTGCCATCATGTTCCAGCGTATATCCTTACTATTTGGAGCCATTTAAGCTTCGTTCCGAGATTTCATGACGTTCCTTGGATTACCGGATTACTCAATATCCTCGTCTAAAAGCTTTAACCCTTGCGCTTCGACAATTTGCCGGCCCCTGGTCACGGATTCACTTGCCGTCGAGGAGGCGATGTCCCGTTTTTTCGACATCCCGACCGCGCTCAGCCCAAGTTCCCGCATCCCCCAATCGCATGACACGCTGCCAAGCCGCAGTTGGTGATGACCGATCTGACCTACCGTACTTGATAAGGTTTGGCCATACGGCCTTCCCGCTGAAGGTTGTTCATATCTTGAGTGCCGGGCTTGACAAATACATGATATGGTTACCCCTTATTCGTTCATCAAAGCCGAAACGAATCGATTCAATGAACTTTATCAGCGTCACTTGTGGTTCCTCAAGCTCCAAAGCAAAAGTCAAAAGACCATCGATGCCTGCGCTCGCGCCGTGCACCGGATCAGTGCACATTTTGACTACTGCCCGGATCAATTGACCCTGGAACAACGGGAAAAATATTTTTCCGACCTGGTGAAGTCCCATTCCTGGAGTAACGTCAAAATTGACCGCAGTGGTTTGCAGTTTTTCTGGAAACATGTTCTTAAACGCAACTGGCAGTGGATCAATATCGTCAAAGCCCCCAAGGTACGTCCCTGATTACCCGCCATTAGTCTTCAACAATGCGGTAGGTGTGCGTGACCTCCGCGTTGAGCGAGGCAACGGCGCTGCAATAGCGGCTCATCGACAACCCAATCGCCCGTTCGACGTCGCGCGGCTTGACGCCTCGGCCGGACACCACGAAATCGATTCGAATGCGGGTGTAGCGTCTGGGGTGTTCAGGGGCCCGCTCCCCGGAGACAGTGACTTTGAGAGCCGTGAAGGGTGACCGTCTCTTTTTCAGAATCGACACCACGTCCATGGCAGCGCATCCGCCCACACCCATCAGAATCAGGCCCATCGGCCCGGCACCCCTCGCGCTTTCGGCCGTATCGATGACGACAGCCGGTCCCTTCTCAACGCGGCCGACAAACTGGAGGCTTTCGGTCCATCTTAACTCCGCTTGAAGGGGGGGCATGCATCACTCCCGTTATCTTTCTCGAGGCGGTCGAGAACGGCTTCACGCCCCGGCCGCCTCGAAGGCCCGGCTCACCATGGTGCGGGCCTCCGCCTGAATCCGGCGCAGGTGCTCGGGTCCCTTGAAGCTTTCGGTGTAAATCTTGTAAATCTCCTCGGTACCGGAAGGACGCGCGGCAAACCACCCGTTTGCGGTGACGACCTTCAGACCGCCGATGGGGGCATTGTTTCCGGGGGCGTGGGTCAGTTTGGCCAGAATCGGCTCGCCGGCCAAGGTCTCTGCGGTGATTTGATCCGGTGTGAGATTTTTTAAAACCTCTTTCTGGGCCGTCGTCGCCGGAGCGTCGAGCCGCTCGTACACCGGGCGGCCGAACATTTCGGCCAGTTTCTGGTAGTGCTGCTCCGGGTCGCGTCCGGAACCGGCCGTGATCTCCGCGGCCAGCAGGTCCATGATGATGCCGTCCTTGTCAGTGGTCCAGACGGTGCCGTCTTTGCGCAAAAAGGCCGCCCCGGCGCTCTCCTCTCCGCCGAAACCGTATGATCCGTCGATCAGGCCGTCCACGAACCACTTGAAGCCTACGGGAACCTCGGACAACTTGCGCTTGAGGTGAACGGCGACCCGATCGATCATGCTGCTGCTGACAAGGGTCTTGCCCACGGCGGCTTCTGCGCGCCAGCCGGTCCGCTTCTGGAAAAGATACCAGATGGCCACCGCCAAATAGTGGTTGGGGTTCATCAGCCCCCCGCTGGGCGTGACGATGCCGTGCCGGTCGCAATCCGGGTCGTTACCGAAGGCGATGTCGTAGCGGTCCTTGAGACCGATCAGCCGGGCCATGGCAAAAGGCGACGAACAGTCCATGCGGATCTTGCCGTCCTTATCGACGGTCATGAAGCCGAAGGTGGGGTCCACGACCGGGTTGACCACGTCGATCGTCAATCCGTAGCGTTCGGCGATCGGCTCCCAATAGCTCACCGCCGCACCCCCCATGGGATCGACCCCGATCCTGAGACCCGCCGAACGGATGACCGCCATCTCGATAATGTTTTCCAGGTCGTCGACATACGGTTGGACGTAGTCATACGGCCTTGTGGTGCCGGATCTCAGGGCTTTTTCATAGTGAACTCGCTTCACGGTCCGGTTTTCTTCAGCCATCAGCGCGTTGGCCCGCTGCTGGATCCAGTTGGTGACGGCCGTGTCCGCCGGCCCGCCGTGGGGTGGATTGTATTTGAATCCACCGTCTTCCGGCGGGTTGTGTGACGGTGTAATCACAATCCCATCGGCTCGGGCGTCGCCGTGTTCGCGGTTCCAGGTCAAAATCGCATGGGAGATCACAGGGGTGGGGGTGTAGCCGAAGTCTTTCTGAATAAAGGTCTCGACATCGTTGGCGGCCAGCACTTCCAGGGCCGAGGCAAAGCTCGCCTCCGACAGCGCATGGGTGTCCATGCCGAGAAAAAGCGGCCCCTTGATCCGGTTGGCCTTGCGGTGGTCGCAGATGGCCTGGGTCGTGGCCAGAACATGGCCCTCGTTGAAGCTGTTCTTCAGGGCCGACCCCCGGTGACCGGATGTTCCGAAAGCCACTCGCTGCTGAGGGTTTCCGGAATCCGGACGATGCGTGTAATAGGCGCTGACCAACCTGGGGACGTTCACCAGTAGCGAATGCGGGGCCGGTTTTCCGGCAAGTTCGTGGGTTGCCAAATAGATCCTCTTTTCTACTTCGCTAAAAGGTTACTGAGAAAAAGGCCGAATCGCCGTCGGAAAACGCGATAGACACCGACCGCAGATTTTAAATGCAAAGACTGCTTTCATATGAATCAATGGACGCCGATCGTGAAATGGTACATTTCCCATCATCATAAATCAAACGATAAATGTATAACTCGGTGGGGGGGTAGACCGCGTCGCCGATGCGGCATCCGGTGTTTGGAGATGAGCCGGCCCAACTGGAAACCAACGCTCGATTCGGCGCAAGCGGCCAAAACTGTCAGCCGTGATATTGACGTTTATATATTCGTTGCAACGTAATGGTGAAAAGGCTATGGTAAGATCTTGAGATTATTTCCCTGAAAACCACAATTAGGCTATCGATCCATGAGTATTAAAATGATGAAATCCTCACCCAACCGTTTCGGAATTGATTTCGGAACCACACGGACGGTGGTCGCCGCTCGTGAAAAAGGAAACTACCCGGTCTGCAGCTTTTCCTGGAAAGGCGATATCAAGGAATACATCCCATCCCTGATTGCGGTCGAACAGGGCAGGCCCTGTTTCGGCTGGGAAGCGGCGGCCTTGATCAACAAACCGGACGTCATGGCCCTGCGGTCCCTAAAGCGCTTCGCCGGTCGTCTCCGTCCCGAGGACCCGGTGGATCTCGGCCAGGGTGTATCGTTCTCGATGCTCGAACTGCTCACCCTTTTTCTATCGCACGTCCGGTGGATGGTGACCCAGCACAGTAACCTGAACATCGACCGCAAAGCCCCGCTCGAGGTGATGGTGGCCGTTCCGGCCAACGCCAACAGCAATCAACGCTTCATCACTTTGGAGGCTTTTCGCCAGGCTGGATATACCGTTTTAGGGGCCATGAACGAACCGTCGGCTGCCGCGGTCGAGTTTCTGCACCGCTACCTTAAAAATCTGGGGCCGAAAAGCCCCAAGCGCTATGTCGTTATCTACGATCTGGGCGGCGGAACCTTCGATACTTCCGTGATCGGCATGGCCGGAAGGGGCCACGATGTCATCGCTAACGAGGGAATCGCTCAGCTTGGCGGTGACGATTTCGATGAGATTATCCTCGACATGGTGCTCGAGACCGTCGGAGTTGCCAAAAGCGACCTTACGCCGAGTGAGACCGTTCGGATGCTCGAGGAATGCCGCGAACGCAAGGAAGGGTTGAAACCCAACACCCGCAAGATGGTTGTGGATGTCGGGACCGTTTTGACCGGCACGGATCCGGTCGTGCTCGAGACGGGGCAGATTTATGAACGCTGCACACCGCTCATAAGGCGCAGTCTCTCCGCCGTGCAAACCATGGTGGAAAAGCTGGCCCAAACCGACATCGGTCCTTTGGAGGGTCCCGGCCTTGCCGCCGTTTATCTGGTGGGGGGCTCCATCGCCTTCCCGCCGGTGGCGCGTCATTTGCGGGAACTCTTCGGCACGAAGGTGAAAAATTCTCCCTTTCCGCATGCCGCGCCGGCGATCGGGCTCGCCATCATGGCCGACCCGAAAAACCAAATACAGGTTCGCGAGGCGGTTTCACGATATTTCGGTATCTGGCGGGAGCGGGAGCAGGACAAGGTCTTTGACCCGGTTTTTTCCCAAAAACAAGAGGTGGGCACAGAAAACGGAAAACTGACGGTCGTCCGGCAGTACCGACCGCTCCACAACATCGGCCGTCTGCGCTACCTGGAGTGCAGCGCGTTGGGCTCGGCTGGAGAACCCGAGGGAGACATCACCGTTTGGCGCGACATCTATTTCCCCTACGACCCCGGGTTGGCCGATCACAAGAACCTGAAAGGCGTTCCGATTACGGTCCGTCCCGAGTTGTCTTCCCAGGAGGTTGTCGAAACTTACGATTACGACACCCAGGGGATCGTTCATGTGGAGATCGAGAACCGCACGGCGGGCTACCGCAGGCATTTTCGCCTGACGCCGGGCAACAGTTGATTCGGGCGTGATAAAAAGGGCGGAAGGTCCGCGGCCAACGCTCCAGTGTCGTATCCGAGTAGACTTCGGTGCTGTTTCTTTATTTTCCCGATCTGGCGGGAATGGGCATATTTCCGGGATAAAAAAACGACGGTCACGCCCTTGATGTTATTGAGGGACAAAAACGTCGGCACAATCAAACTGAGGTGAAAAATCAACATGACGCGTTTGAAAAGCGTATGGTATTTCATGGCAGTTGCTCTCTTGCTGGGCCTGGCGGTCACCGTCGAGGCCGGCTGGATGATGCAGGAAAAGGAAGGCGACCAGACACTGATCTCGAAAGGACGTCTGAAGAGTTCTGCAGATAATATTTCCTGGATTTTGGACGGTCCCGGCAGCAAGGTATATTTTATTGACGGCCATGAGAAAACGTACGCCACAGGCACTGTGGAAGACTATTGCGGCGCGACAGCCGCACTGGTCGAGCAGACGATGAAAAATCTGCCTGCAGAGCAGCGCAAAATGATGGAACAGATGATGAAAAAAGATAATGAGGAAGCCCGCCACACGGTTAGCGTGAAGGGCGCCGGCGATGGTGGAAGCGTTGCGGGACTGAAAACGGTCAAGTACAAAGTAGAGGTGGATGGTGAGCTTTACGAAGAAATATGGCTGGCCACCGACCGCGACTTGCTGAATGAATTCAAATCGCTGAAACCGCTGCTGCGGAAATTCAGCACCTGCGTCAGTACTTTTGGAACAGAGTTTACTCCGGAAAACTCGCCCGAGTACCTTCAGCTGATGGAACGCGGGGTCGAGGTCAAAAGCATCGCTTACAGCGACGGCAGTCCGGAACCCGTCACCGATGTCGTTAAACTGGAAAAAAAGGACTTGCCGGAAGCCGAGTTTTCCGTTCCCCGCGGTTACCGCCAAATTACTTTTGAAGAAATGTTGAAATCCCAGATGGATTAGCAAATGAAAGTGGTCTTTAAAAACGTGTTGTGCACGACGGATTTGTCGGATTTCGCCAATATGGCGGTTTATTACGGCGCGGCCCTGGCCCGGGTATTCGACGCCACGCTCCACCTGTGCCACGTGATCGACCTTCCGATCGTCTCGGTTCACGGCGAAGCCTTCACCTATCCCCCCGATTACGCGCAAACCCTCAAAGAAGATGCATTGCGGCAGATGGACACTCTCATGAAACCGCTTCAGGTAAAATGGGAGCCCCATGTCGAAATGGGCGCCATCGCCCACACCGTTTCCGATCTGGTGGGCATGACGCAGGCCGACCTAGTGGTTTCCGCCAGCCACGGCCGCTCGGGTCTGAAACGGCTGTTGCTCGGCTCGGTCACCGAACAGTTGCTTCGGAGCATCCGCTGCCCGTTTCTGGTCGTGACCGCGCCTGAAAAACGGGGCGACGATCTTGCCGAAAAGAAGATCACGCGGGACACCGTCAAAAACGTCCGATTGAAAAAAATCCTGGTCGGGTCTGATTTTTCTCAGGATTCGGCCAATGCGGTGACCTACGGCTTCAGCCTGGCTCAGGACTTTCAGTCGGAACTTCACCTGGTGCACGTGGTGGAGCCTTTTGCCTACTCCGATGCCCTCATGCCCGACCCCATGACAGCCGAGGTGCAGACTGATCTGAATGCCCTCCTGACCGGAAGGCTCGAATCGCTGGTGCCGGCCGATGCCCGCAACTGGTGCGAGGTCAAGGCCAGCTGCCTGGCGGGCATACCTTATGAGGAATTGGTCAAATATGCCGTTTTACACGCCGTCGACTTGATCATTTTGGGCATCCGGGGTCGCGGGCTCGTTGAAACGCTCTTGCTGGGGTCGACCACCGACCGCGTCATTCGGCGGGTCTCTTGTCCCGTACTGGCGGTCGGGCCAGCGTGATTCCGACATACAGTTTCAGCCCGCTGATCCCGACCACGGTGACGTGTCGGCCTTCTTCCACCGGGCGGTCATTTCCAACGATTTCGGCCCGCCATAATTCTCCATGCACCCGGACATAGCCTTCGGGGTCGAGGCGGCCGATGACGATGCCCCGCCGACCGATCATCGAGGAGGGATCGTCCGGGTCACTCCCGGTATACGACCGCCACAGAAGCGGAAACAGAACAAGGTCCTTCACGACCGCCAAGCCGACAATTCCCAACCCCAGCCACAAGGGGACGGTCACCCACCACCGATTGATCAGCAGAATCACCAGAACCAAAAGCACTGTCCCCGGCAACTGAATCAGCGCATAGCGCAGTATCACCTTGAGCGTCAATCGCTCCCGGCCGATGTGACCGGCGATCTTTGTCCGCCGTTTTCGATCCTGCATCGGACGAATCCACCCTCCACTGGGCTTCTAACCGAAAATCCAAGAAGCGGCATACCGTATCACCGTATCTGTCCGTGGGATGTCGTGGTCTTGGGTACGGGCATTTCCGGTCCGGAGACCCGGCGCAGCAGGAGCCTTAGGGTACCGGTAGAGGCGAGGTTGCCGAGACAGAGCCCGACCGGACCGATCATGTTTCCGGGAAGGCCGACGGTCAGGCAGACCGCGGCGGCCGAAAACACGACCGCCATGAACCCGGCTTGCCCGGCGATGACCACAAGTGGCCGTCGCGCCATGGCGGCCAGCCCTTCACCCTGTGCACGAACCGCTACGCAGAAGGGATAAAAGACCAGCATCGCTGCCGTCATCCGGACCAGTTTGAGATCTGTCGGAGCGAGATTTTGGAGTCGAACATAGTAGAGTTCCGCCAGGCCGGGCAAAATAAAAATCAGCGGCAGCAGGCCGAGAATGCTGCCGGCGGCCAGCGAAAACCGCAGCGTCCGTCGGTCCATGCGATGCGGCGACGCAAAGGCCAGGACGACTTCCTGCAGGCGTGTGGCACTGTAAGCAACCGGGGTTGCCAATCCGAGGGCCAGGTAGTAGGCCGGCAGCATCTTCTCCGGTTCGGCCGCACGTGCAATGAAGGCCCCCAGGACAACTGCCGCCAGTGACAGCAGATATCCGCTGAAAGAGAGCGGTAGATTGAAGAGAAACAGCTCCATTTTGCCGGGCGGTTTGTTTACGGCCGTTTCGAGGCGCCTCAGGAAAGGCGCTGCCAAAATCCGCGACACCAGGACTTCGAGAGCCACGGGCAACGACAGACAGACAATCGCCCAAATGGGGCCGACCAAACCCGCCAGGCAAAATACGGGCGACAGCAGAACCGTCAGCAGGATGCGCATCAGAGTCGCCAGACTGGCCCGACCGGTTGCGCGCACATTGTACATCACGACCTGATAGGAGATCCTCAAGAAGAAGAGCAACTGCAGGGGAATGCTGAACAGAAGGGTGAGTGTTGCCGGCGCCTCGATGCTCGGCGGCAGTCCGATGATTTTGCCGAAAAGCAAATGGGCGGTATAAGGCAGGCAAAGCAAGGCCTGAACAGTGATGACAAAAATCGCGATCTGGAGAGCCACCACCTGAAAGACCCGGTAACTTTCGCGGCTGCGAACGAAAACCATCCCCGTGGTGATGAGACCGAAACCCAAGGTCCCCAACATGAACATAATGGTGTTGGACTGGGCCAGGCCGGCCAAGTTGAGGGGGCCACCCGGACCGCGTGAAGCGACCATGGCCACCAGGGGGTAGGTGAATCCCTGCGAAGCCGATTGAAGCGCCAACGGAACGAAAAAGCGGGTCATGGTCCCGGTGGATAGCGGAGATTGATTGTCCATCTCAGACTCCAGTCGAAATGGCAGCCCGGGTTGACTGCTCAGAACTCGTCGCAAAATCGGTGCTCGGCTACGGCAGTGGTGCCCGGTCGGTCAACGGTGATTCGCAGAAGGCCTTAATGGGCGGTCTAAGGGTGCAGTGGTGTTATCGACCGGGAACGATAATGCGTGATGGTTCTTTTCCGGTGGGAGTAATGATCTTTGATTGCTCTTTTTGGCGCATCTTCTGCACCTCATCCGCCAGTTTCTCAACCGCCGCCTGCATGGTTTCCGGAAATCGCTTGATCGCCTGCTGCAGTTGTTTGGCTGGGATCATGGCCTGCACCGGCAGTGGACCGGCGGCGGTCATGAGGTTGGTCTCGCCCACGAAGATGGTTTTGCGGGTTTTGTCGACCGAGCCGTCGCTGGTTACCGGGGTAAGCCGCCGAATGCTGGCCACCTTAAGGTCGGTAAACGTTTCTTCCAAGTAGAGGTTCTGCCGGTCGACGGTAAAGTCGATCGTCTGGGTTCTTTCTTCCGCCATTTTCGTTGCCGCTCCTTTAGTCTCTTATCGGTTAAATTGTATGTGTTGTGCGCACAAAAATTTTTAGAATATCAGGAAACATTTATTAGCCGCGGCCCTATAGCAATGACCGGCAAGGTAACAGATCGGGGCCGATTAGGCAATCGGGATCATCGAGCTCGTCCAAAC
>JBAVJU010000412.1:0-7955 GCA_049687935.1 Desulfobacterales bacterium
CCCGCCCAGAATGCCCATCACATTGGCGTAGAGGCACAGGAGCGGCATCATCAGCGCCAGGGCCAGCATGCGCGGCAGCACCAGAAATTCCATCGGCGAAATCCCCAGGGTTTTCAGCGCGTCGATCTCCTGGTTGACCTGCATGGTGCCCAGCTGGGCGGCAAAGGCGCCCCCGGTGCGGCCGGCCATTACGGGTCAACCAGGAGATCGACGCGCTGAAAACCCTGGGGATTTCGCCGATGGAATTTCTGGTGCTGCCCCGCATGCTGGCCCTGGCGCTGATGATGCCGCTCCTGTGCCTCTACGCCAATGTGATGGGCATTCTGGGCGGGATGGTGGTGGGGGTGGGGATGCTCGATATCGGCTTCATTCAATATTACAACGAAACCGCCAAGGCGGTGAACCTGTGGAACCTGGGCATCGGGCTGTTTTCGGGCACCGTGTTCGGGGTGATTGTGGCCCTGTCGGGCTGCATGCGCGGGATGCAGTGCGGCCGCAGCGCCTCGGCGGTGGGAGATGCGGCCACTTCGGCCGTGGTGACCGCTATCGTCGGGATCATCGTTTCCACGGCCGTTATCACCGTCATTTGCAATATTTTGGGGATATGACAACCGTTAGCCGGTTGAATCCGTTGGCCGGTTGGCCGGTTAGCCCGTTGGCCCGTTAGCCGGGTTTTTACGATCGTAACAGGACAATAAGAACAGTGCAGGAGAAAATGGCTGAGAAAGATGCCCATATCAGGGTCCGGGATCTGACCATGGCCTATGGCGACTTCGTGGTCATGCACGATCTGACGTTCACAATCAACCGGGGGGATATTTTTATCATCATGGGTGGCAGCGGCTGCGGCAAGAGCACCATGATGACCATCCTGATCGGATTGAAGTCCCCGGCCAAGGGGCAGGTGTTTTACGGCGACCTGGATTTCTGGGGTGCCGATCCCCCCACCCGCGACCGGGTGATCCGACGCGCCGGGGTGATGTACCAGAGCGGGGCGCTGTGGAGTTCGATGACCCTGGCCGAAAACATCGCCCTGCCGCTGGAGACCTACACCAATTTGAGCCCGGCGCGGATCCGGGAGGTGGTCGAGCTCAAGCTGGCGCTGGTGGGGATGGCCGGGTTCGCGGAGTTTTACCCCTCGGAGATCAGCGGCGGCATGCAGAAGCGGGCCGGCATCGCCCGGGCCATGGCCCTCGATCCGGAAGTCTTGTTCTTCGATGAGCCGTCGGCCGGCTTGGACCCGGTAAGCGCACGCCGGCTGGATGACTTGATCCTGGAGCTGCGTGAGAGCCTGGGGACCACAATGGTGGTGGTGACCCACGAGCTGGCGAGCATATTCGCGATCGGGAGCAACTCGGTGTTTTTAGATGCCTCCAAGCGGACCATGGCCGCCACCGGCAACCCCAGTCAGCTGCTGAAAGAAACCCAGGATCCCATGCTGCGGCAGTTTTTGACCCGTGGCGAGAAATCGTAAATATCAAAAGGAAGGGCACAGATGGCGAAGCAAGCGAACAGAATGATGATCGGCGGATTTGTTGTCATTGCGGTGATCATTATGGCAGCCAGCCTGGTGGTTTTCGGTTCGGGTAAGTTCTTCAAAAAAACCGATGAATATATCATGCATTTCGATGGCTCGATCAAAGGGTTGAATGTGGGCGCGCCGGTGCTGTTCCAGGGAGTTCAGATCGGTTCTGTCACAAGTATCGTTCTCCGAGCCGACAACAAGCAGGGAACGCTTGAAAGACCGGTAATCATCGAAATCGAGCCGGACAGATTTCAATTGAGGGAGGGACAGGATCATAGAGATCCAGAAGAGAGTATTCCGGATCTCATCGACAGGGGACTGCGGGCCGTGTTGACAATGCAGAGCTTTATCACGGGGCAATTGATGATCGAGCTTGATTTTTATCCTGATACCCCGGTCAACCTGAAGAATATCGATAAAGATTATTTGGAGATTCCCACCATCCCGTCGACCACCGAGCGGCTGGCCCAGACGCTTCAGGACCTTGACCTGAAGGGCATGGCCAATCACTTGGAGGACACCCTGGCCGGCATCGACCGGTTCGTCAACAACCCGGACCTGAAAGCCAGCATCGGTGAACTCAAGGGCGTGATGACCGATGCCCGCCAGCTGGTTCAGAACCTTAACTCCCGCATCGGACCGCTGGCCGACGATCTTGACGCCACGCTGCGCGATGCCCGTAAAATGGTCAATAACGTTGACGGGCAGATCGGACCTATTGCCGGCAATGTCAATAAAACCGTCGAGGACTTTGGTACGCTGGCACGGGATGCGGATGCCCGCCTGGGGTCGGTGGCCGACAACCTGGATCGAGCCCTGTCTTCGGTTAGGGGGGTGATATCCGATGATGCCCCATTGATCGTCGAGTTGGAGGAAACCCTGAGAGAAATATCGGCCGCCGCCCGGTCGATCCGCCAGCTGGCCAACTCATTGGAACAACACCCCGAAGCCCTGATCCAGGGTAAAGGCAAGTCAGGAGACAAATAAGATGAGAGATATGTTCTATTCCCGATGGTTACTGCTGACCCTGGCCATTGTTATCTTTACTTTCAGCGGTTGCCTGGGCAAGAGTCAATCGCCGCGGTTTTATACCCTCAATCCGATATCAGAAGGCAAGGCCAAAGTGATAAACGACACCCCGGCGCGTGATGCGATTATCGGTATCGGCCCGATCAAGCTGGCCGACTACTTGGACCAGTCCAAGCTGGTCACCCGCACCGGAGACAACCGGCTGGTGAAAGCCGAGTTCGACCTGTGGGCCGGATCCTTCAAGGACAACCTGACCAACGTGTTGGCCGAAAACATCGGGATACTGCTGCCGACCGAACGAATATACATTTATCCCTGGCGGCTGTCCGAGCCAATGGACTATCAGATCATAGTGGATGTGGTTCGGTTCGATGGTGACTTGGGAAAAGACGCCTGGTTGGTGGCACGCTGGAGCATCGTCGTCGGGAAGGACAAGGAGCTGGTCGTCGTGAACCGCTCCAGCATCCGCGAGCCGGTTAAAGGATCGAATTATGCCGCCGTAGTCGCGGCCCAGAGCCGTGCACTGGCAACGCTCAGTCAGGATATAGTCGCCGCGATTCAGGCAGTCAGCAAGGGACAGCCACCAGGTAAATAGAGACCGACCGGAACGTGGTTCACTGAAAAGTAATTTTTATCCATTGAAATGGGGTTTGAGATGAAAAACGAACGCCGCAAATTCGTAAACCTTTTCTGAGCCATGCTTGTAACCGCATCTCTTGTCGGTTTGTTTTTTCCAACCCTGGCATCAGCCCAATCCGTCGAGCAACTTCTGGTGGACAAGGCCCGCATCACATTCGAGAGTTTCATGACCAAACCAACCCGAACATGAGCTGCTTAAAGGAGCACCTGAAGGAGGCCAGGGGCGTGTTGATCGTTCCGAGCCTGCTCAAGGCCGGCTTTGTTTTCGGCGGCTCCGGCGGCAGCGTGGTGCTGGTTGTCAGGGACGAGAAAAAGGGACAGTGGAGCCAGCCGGCGTTTTACTACACCATCGGCTCGGTCAGTTTCGGGCTTCAGATCGGCGGCGAGGCGGCGGAGGTGATCATGATGGTGAGAACGCAGAAGGCCGTGGACATGCTCCTGACGTCATCCTTTAAACTCGGCGGAGACACCTCGATCGCCGTCGTACCCGTGGGCGGCGGGGCCAAAGCCAATGTCGTGGCCGACATTCTTTCATTCTCGCGGTCCCAGGGCGCTTATGCGGGTCTGGCCCTCGATGGCAGCGTCATCACCGTGCGGGAGAAGTGGAATGCGGCCTACTACGGCCAGCCGGCCTCGCCGGTGGATATCCTCGTGACCCATTCGGTCACCAATCCCGGATCGGCCGAACTGCGCAAGGCCGTCGGAAAATTCACCAAGTAGAACGACACTGGAACGAAAGCGGCCTAAGACCGAGAGAACAACCGGATGTTGGGCGCAATCCCGGAGAACCATGGGAGGCGTCTCGATAGATTCGGGTGAGGGTTGTAACAAACCCATCAAAAGGAGGAAAAGATCATGAGGACAACATCCATTTTTTGCATCGCTGTCTGTTTGACGCTTCTGTTGGCTGTTTCAGCCGGAGCCCAGCAGAGCCTGGTGGAGACGGTCGCCAACGGCTGCAAGACCGAAATCGAGACCTACTGCAAAGACGTCACCCCGGGTGAGGGCCGCGTGCTGGCCTGTCTCTATGCTCGCAGCGACAAGCTGTCGAGCCAATGCGAATACGCCCTCTACGACGCCGCGGCCCAGCTGGAGCGGGCCGTGAACGCGTTGTCGTATGTCGTCAACGAATGCGCCGACGATCTGGACAAGTTCTGCGCGAATGTGCCCGCCGGAGAGGGGCGGCTGCTGGAATGCCTCAAGAAGAACGACGCGAAGGTCAGCTCCCGCTGCAAGGAGGCCAGAAAACAGGTCGGAATGAAATGATGGCTTTTGATCTGTTTTTCCATGCTGTTAATACGTTTAGGAACAATTTCAAACATTATTTGAAAGGAAGCGACAATGAATAAACCGTCATCTTGGATAGTTTGTTTTATCTTCTTGGGGTTTTTCGTCTTTGGTGCTGCGGCCGTTTCGGCCTTCGAGATCATCACCGAAGAGGACATCCAGCAAAACATCGTCGAAAAGGAGGCCTTCATCAAGCAGGCCGACAACTTCATCGTGCTCTTCGACTCCTCGCGCTCCATGGCCGACACGTATCCGGTCAGCGGCGGGCAGAAGGTCGAGGCGGCCAAGGAAATCCTGCGCCAGCAGAACGCGATTCTGCCGGACCTGGGCTGGAAGGCCGGCCTGTACACCTTCACGCCCTGGGAAAAGTACTACGGCATGGCGTCCTATGACAAACAGGCCTACGGCCGGGCGATCGACAGTTTGCCGACCACCCGGACCTCGGGCACCATCGTCCAGGAGCCCACCCCGCTGGCCGACGGCATCGACCGCCTCAACCCGATCCTTTCCGGTCTCTCGGGTCGCACGGCGGTGTTTGTCTTCACCGACGGCACCTACCAGCGGGTCGAGCCGAAGAAGCTCTGGCCCCTTGACGCCGCCCGGCAGGTCGCCCAGGATCACGACGTGTGCTTTTATTTCATCAGTTCGGCCAAGCCCGGCAAGCCCCAGAAGCTTCTGGACGACATGGCTTCGGTCAACGCCTGCTCGCGGGTGATCCCCTTCGACGAGGTGTACCGCAAACCCGTGTACGGCGCCGGGGCCCTCTATGTAGTGGATTCCACCAGGAAAATCGTCACCACCACGGAAACCCGCATTGTCGGTGTCGAGCTGGGTGACATCCACTTCGGCTTCGACCAGTTCGACGTCCGGCCGGAGCACCAGGCGGAGCTCAACCGGCTGGCCGATTTTCTGAAAAACAACCCGGGTGCCGAGGTGGTGCTGGCCGGCTTCACCGACAACGTCGGCTCCGAGGAATACAACCTGCCGCTGTCGCAGCGGCGGGTGGAGAGCGTCGCCAACTACCTCGAGCAGCAGGGGGTCGGCAGGGATCGCATGACCTTGCTGTGGTACGGCCAGACCAACCCCATCGCCGATAACGGCACGGCGGAAGGCCGCGCCAAGAACCGGCGGGTGGAGGTGGCCGTCGGCGGCATGTAAGTCGCTGTCAGACAGGGAGCTCTCTGCCGCTTGTCGGAGCAAAGCATCGGTTTTGCCTGACAGCGGCGGAGATGTTCGAAAAGGATATAACCGTTCCGCCCATATTGTCGCGCCGATTCGATGGATCATACCGAACAAAATTCCCGAGGACGGCAGCGACGTCTGCCGGGATGCCATCGACCATTGTTCTCCGTGCCCTATATGAACTTTAAAAGTGTAAAAAGGTTCGCGTCCGGGTTGACGCTGGTTTTAATCGCTTTAACGCCATTTGACAGCGTGAACGCCAAAGAAAGGGATTGGGCCGTCACCATTTATGCCGGTGGGCTCATCGATGCGACACTCAGCGAAACCGCAAAGGGAGGTTTTTCATTCGAGGATGCGTGTTTTGTAAGTATAGGATTGATGAGAAAACTTTACACCTATCGCCACTATGTCGATTTCGAAGTCGAGGGCCAGGTCGACAAGTTTATCGGGAACCAGGATTACTGGCAATTCGATTTGCTCGGCTATTTGCGCTGGCTGCCCTTTCCATGGGACAAGCATCTGAATACGAGCTTCGCAGTTGGTGCGGGGCTCTCCTATGCCACCGACGTTCCTGAAATCGAAGTCAAGAACCAAGGTGAATCGAGACGATTGTTAGGAGCACTATCTTTCGAATTCACCTTCGCATTACCCCGAATTCCGCAATGGCGCCTCGTTGCAGGTCTTCTTCATCATCGCTCCGGGGCCGGCGGCACCTTTGGTGGCGTAACCAGCGCTTCCAACGGTTTCGGTATCGGGATGCGCTACCGGTTTTAATCAACGCGTCCAGCATGAGACCAAACAGGCAAGCGGATAAACACCGGTGATCATCATGGCCCCGCAGCGTCTTCGTCATCTGTATCTGCTGATCTTTTTACTGTGGTGTTGGGCGAGCCTTTTTTTGGGTGTTCTGCCACACCGCAAATATATACCATGTCGCCCCGGGAACTCGAAAACATGCGGGCCGGTGTGGGCACTTTCGGTTGGGCCAAGGCATCTATGTGGATCCGGCTCGTGATTTCTGCGGCTGTTATTTCGGATTGGCAACGAACGATGAATCGATATCCGGCGCTGACCACTCGCCCGGATACCTGCGAACTGCGGCAAAGCTTTTAGCCGGAGAATAAAACAATTTCAGTTGCTCAACACGATGATTGTTTTTTATCTCCTGACTAGGTGATACTTGCATTCTCACCTGGCATGAGTTTGAGCGTGACCGATGGGTGTTTAGCGGGGTTTACGGTCAGGGGCTGGGGCGCTACTTGCTCGGTATCCAGTCAACGGCCGGGGCCATTATTGACCCGTACAAAGACGAACTGAACTTACGTGATAACTGGGGTGTGATGATCGCTTTCCAGCACCACTGGTCTGATTCTCTCCGATCGAATGCAATGGCGGGATATGCCAAGGCCGATCCTCTTAGCTGGCAGGATGACGATGTGTTTGAGAGCTCCACCTATGCCGCGGCCAATCTTATGTGGCAGGTGCTGCCCTACATGACCGTGGGGTTAAAATATGCATATGGACTGAGGGAAAACAAAGATGGATTGGATATCGACAATCATCGCGTGGCAGTCGGGTTTCAATTTTTTTGATGGGAGGTTTGAGCGGTTGTCCGTCATATCTAAGACGGCTCGGGTGGAGCAACGAGAGATGGCTCTATCTTTCGTGAGGATCGTCGGGGCCCCGTTGAAAAGATTACTTAGCAAAAATAGAGCATAATGAGACGATTAGCATTGCTGGCGTTGCTGGTGAAAAGGAGTAAATCCAGACCTGATTGCCAACGCTCATCACAGCTCTGTATTGATAATGAAGGACGGCAGAATCTATAAGAACACCGTTCAATGAAGCGGATCTGTAGAATCTTTAAAGAACAACACAAACATGAAGGAGGAATTGAAATGAAGAGAATGAAAGTCCTGTTTAGTTTGTTGGTACTAAGCCTGATGATGGTCATGCCGGCAGCGGCTGCCGATTATGACCTGGTCATCAACAATGGCCGGGTTATGGACCCGGAAACCATGTATGACGGCGTAGCCAACGTGGGTGTTAAGGACGGCAAGATCGCTGTCATCACTAAAGACAAGATTACAGGCAAGGAAACCATCGATGCCAAAGGGCTGGTGGTAGCACCTGGTTTTATCGATGGACACCAACATTGTATTGAGCCCTATCAATACCGGTTGATGCTGCGCGACGGTCGTACGACGCTTCTGGACACAGAGATCGGCGCTCACGGTCCAAAGCTGGGCGAGTGGTACAAACGGCGTGAAGGAAAGGCACCGGTGAATTTCGG
>JBAVJU010000413.1:0-6436 GCA_049687935.1 Desulfobacterales bacterium
GTTTGAAAATCTCGGCCGAGAACATCTCTCTGGACCGGTCGACGAGATTGTGGGCCTCGTCGATCAGGAAGGTATAGTCACCGGCGCCTTCGAGGAAAAATCGCCGCAGGTAGACCCGCGGATCGAAAGCGTAGTTATAGTCGCAGATGATACAGTCGGAGTAGACCGCTAATGTGAGGGACAACTCGAACGGACACAGGCGGTAGGCGCCCGCCACTTCTTCGATAAAAAGACGGTCCATGGCATCGCGGCTGAAAATATCCGGAAGGGCCTCCCGCAGGCGGTCGTAATAGCCGCGCGCGAAGTCACACCCCTCGCCGTTGCAGTCATTTCCGGGATTGAAGCAAATCTTGTCCTTGGCGGTCAGCGTCAGGTATTTGAGGCGCAGGCCGCTGCGGCTCAAATACGCGAACGCCTTCTCGGCGGCAGAGCGGGCGGTTGTCCGGGCCGTCAGGTAAAATATCTTGGAGGTCAGCCCTTCCGCCAGGGCCTTCACGACTGGAAAAACCACCGCCATGGTCTTGCCGATCCCGGTTGCCGCCTCGACGATGAGCTGTCCGCCGGAGCGGATTGTCCGATAGACCTCCTCCGCCATGGGGCGTTGTCCCGGTCGATAACCGGCAAACGGAAAGGCAAGCGCCCGAATGGCGGCGTCGCGCCGTTGCTGCCAGTCGATGAGGATCGTCGCCCAGCCGAGGTAGCGGTCGATCAGATCGCGAAAGAATCCGGATAGCTCATCAAGGGTGAATGTCCGCCGCACCTCGCGCGTTTCACCGGAGTCGAAGTGGTAATAGGTCAGCTGTGCGTCAATGTCTACCAGCTGCTGCTCGACCGCAAACATGTAGGCGTAGCATTTGACCTGGCCCCAGTGCAGGGTGTTCTGGTCGTCCGCCAGTTGATCGAGATCGCGATCGGTGGTCTTGATTTCGTCGATGACGGTGCGGGTCGCCCCGCCGGCATCGGTTTCGCTGAAAACCCCATCGATGCGGCCGCTGATGCGCAATAAAAAAGCGTCGGACTCGTGCTGCAAAGCGATCGACACTTCCGGGCGATAGGTTTGCGGCCGCGATTTCTGGATCTTTTGATGGGCGCGAATCGCCTCGACCGAACGCCGAGTCCCGGAAAATGAAACCGTTAGGTCCCCGGAGCGGCAGACAAACTCGACCAGTTCGCGAACGGCAATGTTGAGCTTTCTCTTCAAAGGATTCTCGCTAGTTTCCGTCCCTAAATGGCCCTTTATGAAACCGCGGATGGGCACCCGCTAGCCGCCTCTCCGCGATCGGCTTTTCTACCGTAACGGCGTGGTTGTGACGGGTCACTGTAAATTTTTAGGTACGGCAAGTCAAGGTGACGCTGGGGTTGCCATAAACCGCGCGGAAGTTGTCGGCGGATTTTGATTTGACTCACAGAGTGGTTTTGTATACTCAAATAAGGATCACGAAAGAGCGGCAACGGACCGGGTCTCGTTGCCAAAGGATCAATTTATGATATTTGCTTTGAAGCGGTGGTTGAATCCGACCCGATCGCGACTGTCGCGGCGGATTGTGTTCTACGTGTTTGTGAGCGTCGTTGTGATCGAAACGATTATCCTGATCCCGTCCACCATGAAGCGGGAAAATGAGCTCATTCAGCAGATGCGCTCAGTGGCGTGGGCCCAGATCGAGGTGCTCATGACCTTGCTGCCGTCCACGGCCGACGGGGCGCAGGTTTTCGACCAGGTCAGACAATTGAAGGGCTGCTCCGAAATCGTCGGTGGAACCCTCTACGACCTCGATGGCAACAGGATCGGCAGCTTCGGAGAGCCTCCGGATATCTCGTTCTCCGAAGTTACGGCCGCTGGGGTACAGCAAGCGGAAAGCCCGGACGGCCGCCGCATCGACATGGCCTGGCGGCAACCGCAACTGAAGAGGGCCAACGTGCTTGTCCTGCGGCAGGATGCCACCGCGGTGAAGCGTGAACTGGGGGCGTTTATTCTGCGCATTGCCGGACTGATCCTCATCATATCGATTTTCGTCACCGTCGGCGCCTGGAGCGCCATGCAGCCGATCGTCGTCAACCCGATTTTGCGACTGAGAAAAGATCTGGTGCTGGCCGGTGAGGCCATCAGCAACGATCGCTCGACCCCGGATTTCTATGCCGCGTCGGTGCACCGGCGGGACGAACTGGGCGACGTGATTGCGGCCTTCAACCAGATGTATCGACGGATATCGGAAGCCATCAGCGAACGCCGGAAGGCCGAGGCGGCCTTGCAGCAGAGCCTGGAACAGGTCAGGGCCTATTCGCAGGCCTTGAACACCGAGATGGAGCGCGGCCGGGAAATGCAGAAAAATTTCCTTCCGGCGCTGCTGCCGCGGCGGACAGGCTGGGAGTTTGCGGCTTTCATCAAACCGGCCCGCCAGGTTTCGGGCGACTTCTACGATGTCTTCGAACTTCCGGACGGTTCGCTGGGGCTGGTCATCGCCGATGTCTGCGACAAGGGGGTCGGCGCGGCGCTTTTCATGGCGCTCTTCCGCAGCCTCATCCGGATCTTCTCCGGCCAAACCGCCCTGCAGGGACTCGATTGTCACATAACCGAATCACCGGAAAACAGAACCTCACCGAAAGCACCCGCTGACGTCCGTCTTTCGCACCATACGGCCCTTGAGGCCGTGCGTCTGACAAACACCTACATCGTCAAAAATCACGAAGACCTGGCCATGTTCGCAACGCTTTTCTTCGGGGTGCTGAACCCGTCCACCGGGGAACTGAGCTACATCAACGGCGGACACGATCCGCCGTATATCCTTGACAATACCGGCACCATAAAAGTTCACCTTGGCCCGACCGGACCGGCCGTCGGCGTGCAGGCCGATGCGAAACTAGACATGCGGCAGACGTCCATGGCGCCGGGTGACATATTTTTCGGCTACACCGACGGGGTCACCGAAGCCCGGATGACCGAGGGCGAATTTTTCGGTGAAAAGAGACTCCTGAGGCTGCTCAAGGCGGGCGGCTATTCAGCGGAAGCAGTGCTGAAAAATATTTCCGAAGCCCTCGAAGCTCATATCGGCAGCGCGGAACAGTTCGACGACATCACCATGCTGGCGGTCAGACGGCTGTCTTGACCGCTGGCGACCGCCGCCAGCAGCGCGCCGAAAGCCTGTTGCCCGAAGTCAGCCAACTCGTCTATCGAAGACAAGCCAATGCTGTTGGCAGCGTCTGGCCAGTTCGATTACAAACGCAAGATAGGAAGTGATGAAAATTTATACCGGCACTGGTGATAGGGGAAAAACAAGCCTGTTCAGCGGCGAAAGAGTTGCCAAAAACAACGTCCGCACCGAGGCCTACGGTGAGGTCGACGAGCTGAATTCATGCCTCGGCGCGCTCACCGCAGCGATGGAAGAAAGCCACGAAAGCGTTTCCGAAATCCGTCGGATTCAGTCGGATCTCTTTCATATCGGTGCCTGCCTGGCCACCACACCCGGGTCTCCATTGGCCGCGGCTCTCGATCCCTTCGACGAACAAAAGAGCCGCTACCTGGAAACGGCCATCGACCGCATGGAGCAGCACCTGCCGCCGCTGAAAGGGTTTATCCTTCCCGCCGGCAGCATGACGGCCGCCCTGGCCCACGTCGCCAGAACCGTCTGCCGGCGGGCGGAAAGGCATGTGGTGGGTCTGTCCGAAGGCAAGACGACCGGTCAGACGCCGGACGCCTACCAGGCCGTCCTTGTCTATCTCAACCGTCTCTCCGACTATCTCTTCGTGCTCGCCCGCTACTGCAATCACCTGGCCGGCGAGGCGGATGTCCTCTGGAAAAAGTGAATGAAAGACGGCACATACGACACCGCACTGATGGAAAGACGGCAGCTCTCGGACAACACCTTCGAAGCGGTTTTCTCCCGTCCCTTCGGTTTCGAATTCACGGCCGGTCAGAGAATTCGGCTTATCCATGGAGGACTCGAAAGAGATTACTCCCTCGCCAGCGCACCCGATGATGCCGCGCTGGTGCTCTGCATCCGTCAGGTTGCCGCGGGACGGTTTTCGCCACTGCTCTCCTCGACCCCCATCGGCACTGCTTTTACATTCAGCGGTCCTCACGGTTATTTCGTATTTCAGGCGTCTGCACGACCGCCGGTTTTCGTCGCTACCGGCACCGGCGTCGCCCCCTTTGCCGCCATGGCCCGCGCCGGCGTCAGTGGTTTCACCCTCTTGCACGGCGTCCGCCAAGCCGGCGAACGGTATTATGCTTCTCTCTTTCGCTCAAAGGCACGACGCTACGTCGCCTGTCTGTCCGAAGAAGATCCGTCTGAAGGGGGGACGTTTCACGGCCGTGTCACCGATTATCTGGCATCACACTTGGAGCCCGACCGCTATGAGTTTTACCTGTGCGGCCGCGCGGAAATGGTCCGGGATGTCATCTGGCTCGTCGACGATCGCTTCCCGGGCTCGATGGTCTACACTGAAATCTTCTATTGACCTGAATCCGTCCGAAAAGGGATGATTTGATCGCATGTCACCGCCGTCAACCGGTCGGCTCGATTTTCAGGGCTACGCGCCGGGCACCATCGGAAGAATCACGGAAGCCCATGCGGTCTATTACCATGCGCACTGGGGATTCGATGCGAGTTTTGAAGCCCAGGTTGCCCGTGAACTCTCCGAATTCGTGAGCGAATTTGAGGAAGACCGCGACGGTCTTTGGGTGGCCGTTACGGACGGGCGGTTTGCCGGCTCCATCGCCATCGACGGAAAGCGAGCCGACGCCGAAGGGGCGCGGCTGCGCTGGTTCATTGTCGTGCCGGCCCATCAGGGCAAGGGTATCGGCAATGCCCTGATAAAAGAAGCCGTTGCCTTCTCCCGGCGCAGGGGATATCCTTCTATTTTCCTGTGGACCTTCGAGGGGCTGACCCGTGCCCGCACGCTGTACGAAGAGAGCGGATTTCGGCTCGTCCAGGAGCATGCGCTGCGACAGTGGGGGCAGTCGATCACGGAGCAGAAGTTCGTTTTGAATCTTTAAACCCGGGGAGGAATTATGGAATTCAAGGCCCAAAAAAAAGAAACGGTGGTGCTCAACCCCGCCAAAGAGATGGCCCGCAGATCGATCCCGAGCGAAATCCGGCAAGACCCCCTGACCGGAAGAACCGCGCGGATCTGCCACTTCATGAAACTGCAGTGGGAAAAGCCCGACTTTGAGAAAATGGTCGCCGGCACCGAAAAGACCTGCCCTTTCTGCGCCGAACGGGTCATGCAGGTGACACCCTGTTTTCCGCCCGACATTATCGCCGAGGGGCGCATGACCGCCGAGGACATGGTGCTGTTCCCTAACATCGCCCCCTATGACAGTCTGGGCGCCGTGGCCACAATGGGGTCCCGGCACTATTTCCCGATGACGGAAATCGAGCCCCAGCGGATCACCAAAGCGTTTCAGCTGGCAATGGCCTTTTTCCGGCGGATAGAGGCGTTGGGCCACCCCGAATCGGTCTACCACCTGATCAACTGGAACTACATGCCGCCCTCGGGCAGCTCCCTGATCCACGCTCACCTGCAGGTCTTCACCACCTCGTCGGCCCCCAACCTGATGCGCGAAGAACTGGCGGCGGCAGAGACCTACCTGGAGCGCAACCAATCCAACTATTGGGACGATCTCGTGGCCCATGAACAGGCGGCGGGAGAACGGTATTTAGGGCGCATCGGCCGCACCAGCTGGCTGGTCAGCTACGCACCGCTCGGGGTGGCCGGCGACATTCTGGCCGTGGTCGACAGGGTGACCGGCACGCTGGGGCTGACCGATCAGGACCTTGCCGACATCGCCGTCGGGCTGAGCCGTCTGATGGCCGCCTACGACAAGATGGGGATTTTCAGCTTCAATATGAACTTTTTCACCGGTCGGTTGTCCGACAGCTTCTCCCGCTTTCACCTGCTCTTCTCCCCGCGGACCTTCTTCAACCAGTCCCTGGGAACGCCGGACATCGGGGCCTTGCGCAACCTGTTCAACGAAACGCTCTGCATGGCCTTTCCGGAGGACATCACGCAAATGCTGAAACCGGGGTTCGAATAAAATCGGTGCCCGATTTGATGCTTTTAGATGATTATCACGCAGTAACCCCGGGAGAGCTATCTCATTTTTTGGTTCTTTGGGCTAATCACTCGCATCCGGACGCCAGCTTTTCCTGCCATAGGGAATTCCCAGCTTGTTCATGCGCTTGCGAAGAGTGCTGGGGTTGATGCTCAAAATCTGTGCCGCCCCGCCCGGCCCATAGATCTTTCCGCCAGTTTTCTCCAGAGTCCGCCTGATATACCGGGCGTTCATCTCATCGAGCGACACGAAAGGCTCATCCCGGCCTTGCCCCTGGACGGACCTGCCCGGAGCCGTAAGGGGAAAAAGCGCTTCAAATGACAGGGGAGCACCCGCACGGTGCTGTATGAGAGCCCGCTCGATTGTGTTTTCGAGCTCCCGTAC
>JBAVJU010000414.1:0-2179 GCA_049687935.1 Desulfobacterales bacterium
AGCTCCAGCGCATCCTCGTAGCGCATTTTCGGCGTCGCGTCGCGGTCGAGATAGATCAGGGCTGCAGCCCCTAGTGAAGCGGCATGAAGCCAGTTCTTTCCCGAATCGATGTCCATCAGAATAATGGACCCTTCCACGGTTTTTCCGTTGAAGTGATGCAGTTCGCCGGCGCCGACGTAAACCAGCGGCCCCTGCAGGCCCTCGGCCGGTATGGTCTGGGGCGCAACGGCGTTCAACATGACCGGCTGCACGGCGACATTCAACTGCCGGTCCGGTAAAAACAGGTTGCTGTTTTGGTGGTGGATGACCGGCACGGTAAAGAGCTGAGACCCGATCGACTCCAGGCCCAGCCGGGTGAACCGGTCCTTGATGAAAGCGGCGGCGGCGGCGCACCCGGGCGTACCGGTGCTGCGATCGCCGAAAGCGGCGAATTCCTGAATGTCGGACATAATGAGATCCGTTGACGGCGTTTGAGCGGCGGCGGCAGCGGAGGACATGGCAATAAGTGACAGCAGAAAAACCACCAGCACCGTCAGGGTCGTCTGTGCGGCCGGTCGATTCTCCGGGGCGTGCGAACGGCTCAACAAGGGTAAGCCAGGCGGAAATAGGAATGTAACGCAAGACGGCATTGTCAGTTGGTTCAGCGGTTGATGGTCTCTGTTCAATGTCATCAACTAAAGGCCTCGTATACCCCCCTTTGGAAAAGGGGGGCCAAGGGGCATACCTTCAAAAAATGGATCACTCTCTGACTCCGATTGTTCCGAGGGATATGGACAGCTCCTCCCGGTTTTCGATTTTATCGACGCGTCCGTCTCGAATCCAGACCACCTGGTCCGATACGTTCAGCATCTTAAAATCATGCGTGGCGGAAATGACCGTTACCACGCGCTCATCACTCAGATTTTTAAGCAGGGCGATGATCTCTTCGCCCGTGCTGAGGTCGAGGTTCCCGGTGGGCTCATCGGCCAGGATGATCGCTGGATCGTTGGCCAGGGCCCGGGCGACCGCCACCCGCTGCTGCTGTCCACCGGAAAGCTCCGAGGGCTTGTGCTGAAACCGGTCACCGAGGCCCACAAGATCCAGAAGGCGAATACCCTTTTTCGCCGCCTCGTCACTGTTCATTCCGGCAAAGGTCATCGGCAGTGTCACGTTCTCCAGGGCCGTCATGACCTGGATCAGATTGAAGGTCTGAAAGATGTATCCGATTTTGCGGCATCGCAGCCAAGCCAACTCGTAGGCGTCCAGTTGGGCGATATCCACCTCGTCGATGAAAACCTTGCCGGATGTCGGCTTGTCCAGTCCGCCGATCATGTTGAAAAGGGTGCTTTTGCCGGACCCGGAGGGGCCCATAATGGAAATGTAATGGCCGGCCTGGATCTCGAGGTCGATTCCTTTGAGTGCCTGGACATCGACCTTTCCCAGTTTAAAGGACTTGGTGACGTTGGACACCCTGACGATGTTGTGTTTCTCTCGCTCCATGCCGACCTTAATTATTCCTAATGCTCTGTGCGCATCGCCTCCACGGGCTGCATTTTTGCAGCCACTATCGCCGGATAAAAAACGCCGACCAGGCTCAAGAAAAAACCCACGAGGGTTGCCCACAGAACCGATCCCGCTATCTCGAGCCACGAGACGTGGGTCAGCGCGACGGTCCCGAAACTGGTGGTCGCCGTGATCAGAGAAAAGAAGGCGCCGGCAAGCGCGCCGATTCCGCCGCCGACCAACCCCTGCATCCCGGCTTCGAGAAAAAAGAGCCGCAGGATGAATCGGTCCAGTGCCCCGAGGCATTTCATCGTCCCGATCTCCCTGAAACGCTCCGTGACCGCCATCAGTTGAGCGTTAACGATTCCCACCACGCAGACGACCAAGGACAGGATCACGATCCAACGCTGTTTGGCGGTGGCGGCCACACTGGAGTCTGTCGGTCCGATATCGTATCCGGCATTTATCAAGGCCTGCCGTTTGTCCGGATCCCCAGTGGCCAGCAGTCCATCGGCCACGTTCATGCCGACATTCGTAAAACAAAGGAACGACACCGCCAGGACCAGGCTCATGGTCGTGATCATCGAACGAAAAAAACGAACCCGGATGTTCTTGAATGAGATTTCTATGGACTTGTTGAACGGCAGAACCACCAGGCGGCTCATTTGGTCTGTTGTGGATTCAGAAGTCATATCAC
>JBAVJU010000415.1:0-2188 GCA_049687935.1 Desulfobacterales bacterium
GTGTTGCACACTATTAGTTACGTGCACAAAGCGTTTCGAAATTTTTAAAACCGAAAACTTTCCAAGGGCATGAACCATAGGGAAAGAAAGTCTCGATGAGAATCCTGGTCGTTGAGGATGACAAGAAAATCGCCTCTTTTGTCGCCAAGGGCCTGAAGGAGGCCGGATATGCGGTCGATGTCGCGCAGGACGGCCCGGACGGTCTGGATCTGGGACTGAGCGGGGTCTATGACGCCGCCGTCGTCGACATCATGCTCCCCGGCATAGACGGGTTGACCCTGATCGAACGGCTCCGGGCCAAGAAAAACAATACCCCCGTGATCATCCTCAGCGCCAAGCGGACCGTTGACGACCGGGTGAAAGGATTGCAGGCCGGGGGGGACGACTATCTGACCAAGCCCTTTTCATTCTCGGAACTACTGGCCCGGATCCAGGCGCTGATCCGCAGAGACACACGGGTGGCGGAGCCTTCCACGCTCACCGTCGGCGATCTCACCATTGATCTGTTGGCGCGCGAAGCCAAACGCGGGGACAGCGTTATCAGCCTGCCGGCGCGGGAATTTGCGCTGCTGGAATATTTGATGCGCCATCCCGGCCGCATCATCTCCAAGACCTCTATTCTGGAGAATATCTACGACTACAGCTTCGATCCGCAGACAAACGTCGTCGATGTCCTGGTTTGCCGCCTGCGCAACAAGATCGACAAAGATTTTGACCGCAAGATGCTCCATACGGTCAGGGGAATGGGGTATGTCCTCAAAGACCAATAGGGGTATCGGCCTGACCTTCAGCCTCAAGCTGAGCATTTTGTATGCTGTTTTTTTTGTCGTCAGCTCCCTGGCGCTCTTCCTGGTCGCCTATTACATAATTGATAGATGGGTCGGAGAGAAAGAGCGGGAAGTCATCCGGGACCGCATCCAGGAGTACACGGCCTGGTATTACGAAGGAGGTGTGGATGCCGTTCGCACACGCTTTGCGGTGCAATCCCGCGGCTCCGGCGACATATTCTTCATCCGCATCATCGGGCCGCTCGACCAGGTGCTGTTCATCAGCCTTCCGCCGGGTGTCGAAGATGCTGATCTGCACCGGCTCAAAAACCCTGATCCGGGTCGGAAGGACCCCCTGTTTTTCGTAGAGGACGACGGAAAAGGCTCCTGGACAATCGGCAGCAGTCGCCTTCCCGGCGGACTGATCCTCCAGGTCGGCAAGAATTCAACCCGCAGCCAGGAGTTTTTGTCCACCTTTCGATCGGTTTTCCTCAAATTTGTACTTCCATTGCTCCTGCTCGGCATTGTCGGAGGAGGTTTTCTGACCTTCCGCGCCATGCGCCCCGTCCGGCAGTTGATCCAGACGGTACGCAAAATTCTCGAGACCGGCGATACGAGCAGCCGGGTGCCCGCACGGTCCGGACGCGGTGAACTCGATGAGCTCGTCAGTCTTTTCAACCGGATGCTGGATAAAAATGATTCTCTGATTCAGGCCATGCACGAATCCCTGGACAATGTCGCCCACGATTTGCGAACACCGATGACCCGGCTGCGGGGAACGGCCGAACTGGCCCTGCAGAACAATCAGGCTTCGGGTCCTTTACAGGAGGCTCTGGCCGATTGTATGGAGGAATCCGACCGGGTCCTGACCATGTTGAACACCCTGATGGATGTGGCCGAAGCCGAGACCGGCGCGATGCGGTTGAACAAGACGGATGTCTCGGTACCGGAAATCGTGTCCTCCGTGGTCGATCTCTACGAGATCATCGCCGAAGACAGGCAAATGGCCGTCCACACCCGCCTGCCGGACGAACTGCTGATTCATGCCGATCGAAACCGCATCCGGCAGATCACCGCCAACCTCCTCGACAATGCCATCAAATACAGCCGACCGGGCGGTTCGATCGAAATTTCGGCCCATGAAGACGGCCCGTTCGCCGTCATCGTGGTGTCCGACCAGGGGATCGGGATTGCCCCGGAGGAAATCAACCAGATCTGGGACCGGCTCTACCGCGGCGACCGCAGTCGATCCAAGCGCGGTCTGGGGCTGGGGCTTAGCCTGGTTCGGGCCATCGTTGAAGCCCACGGCGGAAGGGTCAGCGTGGAAAGCCGCCTCGATGAGGGGTCGACGTTTTCCGTTATGCTTCCCAAAACAGGTTTATCTCTCTAACAAAGGCGCAAGTTTTGGGGATAGGTAAAGC
>JBAVJU010000416.1:0-2609 GCA_049687935.1 Desulfobacterales bacterium
GGCAAGACCGATTATGACAATCCGGCCCTCTATCACCTGGTGTTGAACATGGCAAAAATGAACATGCAGACGGGCGTCAAGCTCATATTGGATTTGGTGCCTTCGCAATAAATGGCGGCGGAACGCGGGATAAAGCGATCGATGCCCGGCAGCCGGGCCGTTCGATTCTAATCCTGATCAATGAATCGCTCTATGAGGGGTGTACCAGTTTGCAAACCAGCTTCTCGACCACGTCTAAATCGACGCGGCTCATGTTGAGGACCACGTGATAATGGACCCAACTGTCGTAATCCTCTTTTCCGAATTTGCGATATAAGTTGATCCTTCTTTTATCCTCGCTGTTGATGGTCTGAACGGCGTGTTTGGTGAACAGTTCGTATTTTTCTTCGATAAACTTGATGCGGTATTCCCTGTCGGCCACCAGTAGAATGTGAAAGGTCTCTTCATTGTCTTTGAGGATAAACTGACTGCCCCTGCCGAGGATGACGGCATTGCCTTCCCCTGCGATCGTCTTGATGATCTTGTGCAGGAGGTCCACATATATCTCTTCATCGATATAGCCGTGCCGGTCGTCCAGAATGCGGTCGAAAAAGCTTTTTGAAACCAGGCCGGAAATCAACCGTTCGATTTTTCCCCCGGCCTCCTTTTCCATCGATTCGACCCATTGGGGGGAAACTTTGGCCTTTTTGGCGACCATCTGGATGATTTCTTTGTCGTAGAACGTGTACCCAAGTCTTTTGGCAACCCTTTTCCCCAACGTGATGCCGCCAGCCCCGAACTGCCTGGAGATCGTCAGCACGGCCATAATGACCTCCCCTGTATACTTTTATAAGGTTGATTTGGCATGCGCAGAAATACATTGAATACCATCCTAATGGCATCGTTTTTAAATATCAATAATTTTCGCCGAAACCGGTAAATCTTGATCCATATTTTTGGCTTCTAGGAAGTATTTTTTCAACCCGGCGCGTATTGAACAGGACGCATAAACTGAATCGAATTCTTTATATAATGAGCATTTTAGGCATAGATTACGGTTGCATTTTTTTTCTTTTATGGTATCTGATTGACTCTCGATGAGAGTGCTGGTAATGCCCGCTCCGCAAATGGAGCGCATCAATGAGTTTCGACTACAAGAAAAATCGCCCATGGACCGAAAACCTGACCATTGTCATGCAAATCGGGTTGACAATGGCGGGGTGCATTGCCTTTTGTTTTTTTATCGGTCTCAAGCTCGATCAGTGGCTGGGCACCAAGGGGGTTTTCATCACCCTGTTTATTATACTGGGCGTTATCGGTGGTGCTAACGTCGTTTACCGGCAGGTCATGGAGATCATCCGTGACAAGGAGAAAGACCAACAAGGACGGCAAAATGGAATCGATTAGGCGTACACAGAAAAAATACGGTTCCAGAGCCCTGGCGATTGCCGTCATCATTGGTTTCGGCACCTTCTTGATCGGCCAGAATTCGCTGGGAAAAGGCCTTGTTCTAGGGACTCTTTTCAGTGTGGTCAACTTCATCCTCATGGGTGAAACGTTGCCTCTCAAACTCGGTCGATCGAGTAAATCAACCTTTTTCATCTCCCTGGTTTCGATGCTCCTGCGGTACCTTTTATTGGCCGTGCCTTTGGTTATTGCCGTCAAATATGAGCAATTCCACATATTATCGGCCATTATCGGGGTTTTCATGGTACAGGTCGTCATTGTTGCCGATCACCTCGGCATACAAATTCCGGTAACACGAAAAAAAACATCCTGAGAGTGAACAACAAATGGGTGAACTCGGTCTTGTCCATCAGCTGATCATAACGGTTTTCGGCTACACGATTACCTTGAATCTGGAGGTGATCGTCATGACATGGATTGTCATTTCCTTCCTCCTCGTTTTCGGTATGGCGGCTGCCCGGAAAAGCAGTATCGTTCCCAAACCACTGCAGGTTCTGGGGGAGCTTTTCGTCGAGCAATTCTATAAACTGACGGAAGATGCTCTCGACAAGGAAAAAGCCAGATTTTACGCCCCGCTCATTTGTGCGCTCTTCATGTTCCTGTTGCTGTCAAACTGGTTGGGGATTATCCCGCACCTGGAAGAGCCGACCAAAGACCTGAATACGCCGTTGAGCCTCGGTCTCATGGGATTCGTTCTCGCCCACCATGCCGCCATCAAGTCAAAGGGGTTCAAAGCCTACATCAAGGAGTATTTTCAGCCCATTTTTTTCATGATGCCGTTGAACGTCATTGGCGAGCTGGCAAAGATAATTTCCATTTCTTTCCGGCTCTTCGGCAATATCATGGGGGGCTCCATCATTATCCTGGTGGTGTCCTACCTTTGTTACAACATCATTTTGCCGCCTTTTCTCAACGCATTTTTCGGACTTTTCGTTGGAACGATTCAGGCTTTCGTGTTCACCATGCTCACAGTCGTCTATATCTCCGTACAGGTGAAGTAAGTATGCAATTAGACGTCCAGACAATCATAAAGCTCAGTGCATATGCCGGAGGCGGCATCGCCATGGGATTCGGTGCCATCGGCGCGGCGATCGGGGAGGGCTATACTGCCGCGCAAGCCAATTTGGCGGTGTCCCGCAATCCTGAAATTTCCGATGACATCT
>JBAVJU010000417.1:0-1584 GCA_049687935.1 Desulfobacterales bacterium
ATTCCACCTGAGTTTCATAAAATTCACGAGCCTGAACTTTCGACGCCAAAACCTCCTCAAACTTTGTTACTTGAGGTGTCTCCTGGTTCACTTCTATAACGGCCGAAGCTTCATAGATTTTGGTGGAGGCGAGGGTGAAAATTAACGTTGAGAGAAACGCCAGTGCGAGTATAGTTAGTATCAGCCACTTTCTGCGCATGATGACATCCAGGTAATCTCGCAGCTGGATTTCTTCGGCCTCTTGAAATCCGTAAACCGGATTTTGACTCTCTGCTGAAGGAAGATGATTGCCGGCTAAGACCGGTAGTTTCCCGTCTGGGGCGTTGTCTTCATCGTTCAAGTGGTTTTTCAGCATTTATCTACCTCGCCAACAGATCATGATTATCAGTTTTGAAGGGACTCTTCAGGAAATCGCCCGATTCCCGGTTCTCTGGATAAGCGCCGTGAATCGCCGCCTGCCTTTTCCAGCCGAAAATCATCCAGCCACACTGTGCCTCTGATCTTCGAGTCGAAGCGGTTGCTCGGCTGCCGGCGCAGGCGCACGACTGCCGCCCGGCAGCCCTTCGGCACCTCAAATTCGATGGATTCGATGCGCCACGCATGGGTTCCGGTGATCATCGGCCCGGCGCTGTACAACCCCTCCTGATCAAAGCCGTAGATCTCGATAAAGGGGCCTTGATCGGTGGTGATTCCGTGGCTTTTCCAGGCATATTTCAGGCGGTATCTGGCTTGCGGATCGGTCGTGAAAATCTGATAGACGTGATGAAAGGAAACGTTCTCGCGTCCGCTGAAATCGACCATCAAGGCATAATTGCCTTCCAAAGTGTCATGCTTGACCCGCATGACCTCAGATTGACTGTTCTTCTCTTGCCAATAGCACCAATCGAAGCCCCTGCTGGTGATGTCGGTTTCGAAACCGGGATTTGTCAGACCGGCCGTTCCGGTTTGTTGTTGCCAGATTTTCTTGGATTCTATGATCTGCTTGTTATGCAGCAGGAAATGAGCGTATTGTAAGGCGGTTTCTTTTTGCGGCGGCGCGCTTTCCATCATGGCGCGCCACACCGTCAGGCTCTCTTCGGTCATCGACCAGTTCATAAGCCATTTGAGGTAGGCCGTTAAATGCTCCGGCGCCAGGATGTCGACGACGGCCGAAGCATTGCCGCCCAGGTGGGTCTGTAGGAACTGCAACGTGTCCTGTACCAGAACATCGCGGGACAGCAAAAAATTCGCATTGCGGTATACAACCTCCCGCATGCCAAGTTCTCCGGCCAAAAGAATCTGCGGCCATTTCCAACGAGACACCCCCGTTGACCGGTCGATCGTAAAGGTCAGGATGTTTTCGGCCTTTTCTTGACGCCCCTCCGCCGCCTCGACTTCGGCCAACCGGAGCCAGCCGTCAAGAAACAAAACATTTTTAGATACGGCCTGCCGGAAAAATTTCGCGGCCGTCTCGGAGTCTTGCCGGCCCCACGCGTCAAGGCCGTAAGCGTATTGAGCCTCAGGAATATTTTTCAGGCGTTCGGCCTCATCATTTGAATAAGTATAGTTGCCAAAGCGAACCGTCCGTTGCAGCCAGTTGTGATA
>JBAVJU010000418.1:0-6033 GCA_049687935.1 Desulfobacterales bacterium
CTCCTTGCGGGTAGTTTTCCGGAAGTCGACTCTTCCGGCAATTCCTTGTCCTGCTGAAACTCTTCGGTCGACTCTGAAGGGCCGGTGTTGCTGAAATGCTTGACGCCGTTATCGTCCGTCCAGACAAAAACCTTGTCGGGTAGAGCCGGTACCTGCAACAGGAAGAAAAAGGCAATCGCGGCGACTGAGATTTTGAGCATGTCATCCTCCCTGTAACAGGCGAAAGTCAGTTAGTCCGCACGGTGGTCAGCGGCCGGCAGCAGTTGGCCGATCAGTACCCTACCGCCAACGGCTAGATGGCATGCAAGCGGTGTCCGGAAGAATCACGAGGATTTTTTGAGGGGTACCACCGCACGACCAACTCGGCCGAAAAATCTAAAGATGCTTCAAGACTGCGTGTATCTTACCACAATAATAACGAATTCTCAAGGTTGGCCGATGAGCGCCTAACTGAAACGAGCCCTGCTCTGGTTTTGAAAAGGCGGGTTCATCTCACCGGCAACGAAGGATGCCGGTAGAATCGGAGGAGGCGGGTGGTCAAATCTGAAAGACGCGGGGCGTTGGGGTGGGAAATGGGGCCGGCAGATGCGGTGTCAGCCGCCCTTGTTTTTGCGGCTGTGGTAGTCGATGATGAAGTTTTTAACGACCTTTGTGACTTCTTCACGCTCCCCGAGAAACTGAATGCCGGTCAAATATTTACCGGGCCCCACCGATCGTGAATGGGCGACCTTGCCTTTGGTCTCGACCACGTTGTTGTCCAGGTCGATTGACATCAGGAGAATATATTCGGCTTCGATCGGACGGCTGGTTTCGAGCAAGGTGCCTCCCTGGCTGATGTCTACCGTGGTCCCCATTCCTTCGGCGATTTGATGCCCGTCCGCATCGAGACAAATATAGGATACCACGTTGTGGGTCGGTACTCTTGGATATTTTCTCTTTTCCGTGTCTGACATTGTGCGATCTTAGCTCGTTTCCGTCCATAAATGGCCCTTTTCCGCAATTTCGGCGTCAATCGGCGGAATCGCGTGTGCGGCGTACACGCGTACGCCGCTGCGCGATTCCTTGATTTCCTTGAACTTGCAGAAAATTGCGCATTTCTCGATCGGAAACCAATCAGTGCCCTTATTGAAACCGTGGACGAACCCTATCTCGGATTTTCAGAACTCAGTCCCGGTTAGACAAATGTCATCGTTTTCCAAAGCGTGGTTGCCGTCATGCTGGATCGACATGAGAACCGTTGATCGAAAAAACCGTTGTGATATAGAAAAGACACGCCCGAAGACCGCTTTTTCAAGACGGTTTTCGAGTCGCTCTCTGTCGGGTTCGACATCCTCCTTAGTGCGGTGGGGTCCCGAAGTACCTGAGCGCACAATTAACTGAATTTTTTAAGCTTTATTTAACGGCATGTCAAGTGCCAATTGCGGCGTCGCTCGTGCGATCGGGCGGCCGCATCAACCGGTAAGAAGGGAGCGAGAACCGATGAAACCATCCGCCAATTTTATACGGATTTTCGATGCCGCGCAGACCCGGCTGGCCTTGCCGTATCCGGCCCTCTGTGATGCCCTTGTCGATATGCTCCAAGCCCACCGGGCTGGCCGGATTGTCGCCCCGGAGCGGATGACGGTGTCGATTGCGGCCGAGGGCACTCTTTTGGTGATGCCGGCCTCAGACGGACACATTGCGATCACCAAGCTGGTGACCGTCCATCCGGAGAACCGGAATGAGAGCCTGCCCACCATACAGGGTGAGGTCATCGTCATGGACGCTGCCAACGGTCGGCGTCTGGGTATTCTGGACGGGATAACGGTGACCGCTCGGCGCACCGCGGCCGTGAGCGCCCTGGCGGCCCGCCGCTTGGCTCCTGATCCCGCGGGGCCGCTTCTCATAGTGGGAGCCGGCAGCCAGGCCCGTGCTCATCTCGAGGCCTTCAGAGAGGTGTTGTCCGTTCGGCAGGTCTTCATTACTTCCCGCACCCGCGAAAATGCCGAAAAACTGGCTGCCTTTGCCCGCACGCTTGATCTGCGGGTTCAGGTCCTCCAGCATCCGGAGCCGGTCCTGAAAGATGTGACGCTCATCGTTACGGCCACCAACAGCGCTTCACCGGTCATCCGCGGGGAACTTCGGTTCGATGCCTTCGTTGCGGCCGTCGGCGCATTCACGCCGTCGATGGCCGAACTGCCGGCAGGCCTGGTGCGGAGCAGCCGACTTTTCGCCGATACGCTGGAAGGTGTGCGGGCCGAGGCCGGTGATTTCATTCAGGCAGGGATCGACTGGGACCGGGTTCGGCCGCTCGCGGAAGCGATAGAAGAACAGCGGTCGGAAGAAGGGCCGGTGATTTTCAAGAGCGTTGGACACGCCATGTTCGACTTGGCCGCCGCCCGGCTGGCATTCAGCGAGGGTGGGCAGCAGGGGCCCACTCAATAATCTTCTTTCGTCAGCGAACCGATAACAGGTGGGTTCTCAAACTGGCCCTCTTGTTGCTCAACCCCAGTTTCTTTCGGATGTTGAGGCGATGAACCTCGATCGTCTTGCTGGAAACACTCAACAGGTCGGCGATATCCTTGGTGCTCTTACCCTGCTTGACAAGGTTGGCTATTTCGATTTCGGACGAGGTCAGGTTGAGGTAGCGCGAAGACAACCGATACGAAAACGGTGAAGTTATCGCGTTCAAATTCTCTTCCAGAACCGCCAGGTTGTCTTTTTGTTTTGGATCCTTGGCCCGCGCCCTGACTCTCTCCAAATAGGGTTTGACCATGTCGTTTAGATTGGTCAGCACGGTTTGCTCGAGGTCTTTTTTGTCTTCCTCGCGTTTTTTCAGCAGCACCGTCAGCGCCGTGTTGACCTCTTCGAGGTTCCTGGTTTTACCACGTAACTTCTCTTCGCTCTTCCGCAGCAACTCTTCGGTTTCCTTTCGCTCCGTGATGTCTCTTGCGATGCCCATGAAGCCGACCGGGCGACCCTTCAAATCGCGTTTCAGGGAAACCGACACCTCAACGTATCGTTTGGAGCCATCTTTGTGGATCAGCTCCCAATCGAAGGCCTTGGTCGCCAGACCGGTGCCGTAGACGCCATTGAAAAGTGAAAAAACGCGCTTGGCGTTGAATGCATCCATGATGTCGCGGTTGTTCATGCCCATCAGATCTTTGCGGGCGTAGCCGGTGATGCGGGCCAAAGCGTCGTTGAAAAAAGTGAAATTTCCGGCCAGGTCGACTTCATAATACCCGTCTTCGATGTTCTCGATGATCATGCGGTGTTTTTCTTCGCTGTCCCGCAGCGCCTGCTCCATCAATTTACGCTGCGTGACGTCGCGTGCAATCCCCATGAAACCGAGCGGCTCCCCGATGATCGATTTTTTGAGGGAGATCGACACTTCCAGGGTGCACCGGGACCCATCTTTTCGGATCAACTGCCAATCGAAAGCCTTGGTGGCCAGGCCGGTCTGGTAGACTTGGTTGAAAACCTGGAACACCTGTTTGGTGTTGAACTTGTCCATTAGATCCCGGTTGTTCATGCCCAATAGTTCGTTGCGGCTGAAACCGGTGATGCGTGTCATGGCGCTGTTGAAGAAGGTAAAGTTTCCCTTTAGATCGACCTCGTAATACCCGTCTTCGATATTGTCGATGATGGTGCGATACTTTTCCTCACTGACGTGAAGGGCCTCGACGGCGCGTTCGAACTCGTTGGCTGGTCTATCGGGAGAGGATGGTGACGGATGATCGATTTTTCTGAGGGTCGCTTTTTTGTTCATTCCACCCCTTTTACGGTTATGGCGATGCATTTCGACGCGCCTTGTTGCTCGGCGGCTTCATACGCTTGGCATGCTCGCTTCTTGCGCCCAGCGCTGCGGGCGCCTCTGCCGTTTCGGTGCATCACCGTATTGATGAACAGGACCACTAAGCGGGCGGTTTCCCCGTTGGACGTTCAGCATTTGAAAGGGTAGAAATGATAGAAGCAATACCCGCCCGGGTCGCTGTACATGACTTCCGTTTCGGCCATGCAGGTCCCGATCATTTTTTGGGAAACTTCGGGGTAGTCGGGCCGCTCTTCCTCGCTTTTCTTGCAGTCCATGCAGATCGGCTGGTGATCGTAGACCGAGAGGATGCGTCGATCATCGGCCTTCAGTGATTTATTGCAGCGCGCGCAAGCGATAGCGCAGTTGAGATCGCTTTGCCATTTATCCGTCATTCTTCCCGCCTCCTCTCCGGCATTCAATGGCTCGAAGCATTGATACATTCAGGTCAAATAATATGCCATAAATCCGTCCAAAAAGATAGTCCGATAAAGCGCCAGCAGAAATTTTCGGAGAAAATTAAGTCCCTTAGATTACGCCGGATAACCGGGTTTCAATCCTGTCGCCGCGGGACTAATGCACTCGAACAGTTGATCATTTTAAAACCCGGTCATCCGGTTCCAATTAAAAGTCCACCGAGAATCACGAAAGGGATTAGATGGCCACAGCATGGTTATCCTCCGTTACGGAAAGCGTGCTGTAACGCGGTCAAATACCGAAAAAATCAGTGCAAGACCGACTAGAACACCATCCGGGAATATTTTATCGTCCCTGAGGTTGTCGGTTTTAAAGGGTAACTCGGATAAGCGGCGGACGGGTTGGCGCCTACAACGTCAGCCATCACAGATCTTACACCCGGGGAAGGTCGCAGCACCCCTTGGTCGGCAGCTTTGATCGGCCCATGAGATAGGTGTCCACGGATCGGGCTGCTTCGCGTCCCTCGGAGATGGCCCAGACGATCAAGGATTGACCGCGGCGGGCGTCACCGGCGGCGAAAACCGCCGGCCGGCTGGTCATGTGGTTTGAATCTGTTTCGATATTGCCCCGTGCGTCGAGGCGCAGGCCGAATTGGGCCACCACGGTATCGGGTTCGGGACCGGTGAAGCCGAGGGCCAATAAAACCAGGTCGGCCGGCCATTCGCGCTCGGAACCGTGAACCTCGCGCATTGAGGAGTGCCCCGATTCGCCGCCTGAATATGCTACATCGACGGTCACCAGTTTTTCTACCCAATCCGCTTTTCCGGCAAATTTTTTGGTCAATATGCTCCAGTGGCGGTAGCACCCCTCCTCATGCGAGCTGCTGGTGCGCAGTCTCACCGGCCAGAAAGGCCAGGGTTGATGGTCCGGCCTTTCCAACACGGGTTGGGGCATGAGTTCGAAATTGGTGACCGATTTCGCCTGTTGGCGGCGACAGGTGCCGATGCAGTCACTGCCCGTGTCTCCGCCTCCGATGACGATCACGTCTTTACCCTTGGCGTTGAGGCCCTCATGGCGGGCGGTGATGTCGCCGGCAACCAACCGGTTCTGCCGCCTTAAAAAGTCCATCGCAAAATAGATGCCGTTCAGCTCACGGCCCGGGACATTCAAGTCCCGCGACCGGGTGGCGCCGCAGCAAAGCACAACCGCATCAAAGCCGCTCAGCTCATCGGTGCTCAGATCCACCCCGATGTTCACGCCCGGTCTGAAGTCGACGCCTTCCTGTGTCATCAGGGCCAGGCGCCGGTCAAGAACCTGTTTTTCCAATTTAAAATCCGGTATGCCATAGCGCAGTAAACCGCCGATACGATCGTCACGTTCAAAAACCGTCACCACGTGTCCGGCGCGGTTCAACTGCTGGGCACAGGCGAGACCGGCCGGACCGGAACCGACGACGGCAATGGATTTGCCGGTGCGATGGCGGGGCGGTTGCGGCTGCACCCAGCCCTCTCCAAACCCGTGTTCGATGATCTCTTTTTCGATCTGCTCGATGGTCACGGGCTGCTCGTTGATGGACAGCACGCAGGCTTCCTCGCAGGGTGCCGGACAGAGCCGGCCGGTGAATTCGGGAAAATTGTTGGTCGCGTGCAGTTGATCGAGCGCGCTGCGCCAGTGGCCATGGTAGACGCGGTCGTTCCAGTCCGGGATCCGATTTCCCAGCGGGCAGCCGGCATGGCAGGTGGGTACGCCGCAGTCCATGCACCGGGCGGCTTGGCTTTTCAGGGTTTCTTCCGGAAAGGGGCGATAGATTTCACAGAAATCCTTGA
>JBAVJU010000419.1:0-2519 GCA_049687935.1 Desulfobacterales bacterium
CTTCCACCCCCTATTGCTGATGACGCAGGAATTGCAGTAGCAATTTTAAATCGATATATTTTTTACCATCGATTTCAGGGGGAAAGGAGGTCCCAGAATGCTTATACCAGTTGTAATCGTCATTGGTGCGATGTGGTTGCCCGTGGCGCTGCTTTTCCTGGGTAAAGGAGAAGCCAAGGGTACGGGGTTTATCACGGGAGTCGTTGGTGCGCTCGTCCTGGTCGGCTCCATGGTGCACGTCGCACTTTTCAAGGATCCGGTTTTGCCGACACTGCTTTTCATGCATGGCACCTTTTATTGCGCGGTCGCCTGGGCTCTCTTCACCGGGCAGGAAGATCTCCGCTCGGTCGGAAATGTTGCCCTGGCAACCGCTATCGTCTCAACGATCTTCACGGTCCTTTTTATAACCGGAGGCCCGGTCCTGCAAGACGGCAAGCAGCTTGTTGCCCCGAGCAAATATCTGGCACTGGGTTGTGCGGGATACGCGGCGCTGACCTTTATGGTCTGGCTCAATGCATTTGGGAAGTTCCCGGCCAAGGCACTGGCGTGGTCCCTGATCATCTGGGTGGTCGTTGGCTTGTGGATCCCGGGTTTCTGGCTGATGGTTGCCGGTAAACTTCCCTTTTAGTCCGGGCTGCGGTGATTTGCAACGATTAATCGTGTGCAGAGCCGAAAGATCAAGCAAGGCGCGAGAGGTTCGATCGGCTCGTAATATCCTATCAAAGACTTACCAATGACTTCTCTTGCAATTAAGAATGCGATCAACAATGGTCATAACAAGCCGGTCGTTCTTATTGTCGACGATGAGTATCGCGTGCTGCGAGCGTTGGCCAGATTGATCTCACCGCAAGAATTTACGGCTGTTTGGGTGCCGGACGAACAACAGGGACTGGTGGCACTGCAAGACCAACCGGCAAGGATCCGTATTATCATAATCGATTTGAAATCCTCCGGCATGGGGGGCGGCGGGTTTTTGCAGCACGCCAGGCATCTGGCACCGCACGCCGCGGTTCTGATTACCGGTCCCTTGGGTCCATTTTTATATCAGGGCGGCAACTTCTATGAGTTTTCCGGTCCCGGCTTGAAACAGGATATCAACGGCATTCTGTTGAGTATCGTCCAGAAGATGGACAATGGGCAGATATCCCGCAAAAAAACCGGCCGGAAACCCGAGCGCAAGAATCGATTAGGCGCTATCATCGGCCGGAGTGAAAGCATTAACGCGATTTATCGGCTGATTGACCACTTGCAAGGATCATCCAGCACGGTTTTGATTCAGGGCGAGAGTGGAACCGGGAAGGAGTTGATTGCCCAGACCATCCACCAGACCAGCCAGCGGCAACATCGTCCTTTTGTCGCTATCAATTGCGGTGCCATACCGGCCAATTTAATGGAAAGCGAGTTGTTCGGGCATGAACGCGGGGCCTTCACCACAGCCGTTACGCAAAGAAAAGGGAAGTTTGAAATCGCCGAAGGCGGAACGCTTTTTTTAGACGAAGTCGGTGAACTGGACCGGGAGCTGCAGGTCAAGTTGCTGAGAGTGCTGCAGGAGAAAGAATTTCAACGCGTCGGCGGAAACAACACCTATAAGACCGATGTCCGTATTTTAGCGGCTACAAGCCAGGATTTGAGCCAGGCGGTTCAAACCGGACACTTCCGTGATGATCTTTTCTACCGTCTTAATGTCATCCCGGTGAATGTTCCGCCCTTGAGAGAAAGAAGGGCGGATATTCCGCTTTTATTGGATCATTTCTTCAATCATACAGCCGCAGAAATGGGCCATTACCCGCCGGTTCTTTCTGAAGAGGTCCTGAACGCGTTGAGAAATTACCGCTATCCGGGCAATGTCCGCGAGTTGGCGAACATTGTGGAACGACTTTTAACGATGTGTCCCGACGGGAAAATCAGTTTCGAAGATCTGCCCCAAGAGGTACGCGAGGAGGCTGCGTCTGCACCTCAAACCGCGAATGTACTCAATGACTTACCGGATGGGGGCGCTTGTTTGTCCGAAGTGGAAAAGGAACTGATTCTGAAAACTCTCGCAATGACCTCTGGGAATAAGGCCGCGGCTGCCAGGATGATAGGAATTACCCGGCGTCGGCTGTATCTCCGGCTTTCACAGTATGGGCTTGCGACGGCATGAAACTGTCCCCTCAGGTCACAGTAAAAAGACGTACTGTAACATTAGGTGACACTATCGCGTGGAGACTTGTATCAACCAGAGTATGTCAAATTAATTTTTAATAATTACATATGGTTATTAAGATGTGCCATCGGACCTTGTGGCACCGCAATTGCAGTTATCATACATTGCTAACCGTATAAAAAATTGATTTTCGAATCGAAGAAGGGAGGTGAAGCAAAAAGGCCTGGAGCCATTACCAACCGCAGAAACTATCCGGAAGCGTTTAAATATCAAAAAAGGAGGAAAAAATGGCACGCAAGAAAATTACCAAAATGGCATACGGCAGTGGCGCTGAGATGATGTTCGGTACCGCCAAGAAACCGGTAACGACCAA
>JBAVJU010000420.1:0-1584 GCA_049687935.1 Desulfobacterales bacterium
CCTGGGCATCATCGGTCCCAACGGGTCCGGTAAAACCACGGTGGTCAATTGCATCACCGGTTTTGCCAAGGCCTCCTCCGGGCGTATCCTTTTTCGCGGTCGCGACATTACCGGGATGCGACCCCACCGGATCGCCGACATGGGGGTCACACGAACGTTTCAGATCATGCGCCCCTATTACAGTCTACCGGCTTACAAAAATATGGTCATTCCGCTCTTTTCTCCCCGCGCCCGGCGCACCGGGGGCTGGCGTGGCGGCGGTCGACTGGGCGACCGCAACACGGTCGGCATCGATATTCTGGAAGAAATCGGCTTCGAACGCGACTCGTATGTCCCCTATAAATTGACCGCCACGCTGCCGACCGGCTACCTCAAGCGCCTGGAGCTGGCCCGCTGCCTGGCACTCAAGCCGGAGTTGATCATTTGTGATGAAGTCTTCTCCGGTCTGAGTATGAGCGAAATCGCCAGCATGGTCCCGTTGATCGAACGGCTTCAGATGGACGGCATCACCTTGATCATGATCGAACACCGGCTGCGGGAGCTGTTCAAAGTAGCGAACCGGGTGATGGTGCTCAATTTCGGCGAAAAACTGATCGAAGGGCCCCCTGCCGAGGTCATGGCCGACAAGCGGGTTCGAGAGGCCTATTTCGGATCGGAAAGCGTCGAGGAGGTGATGAAACATGCTTGAGGCCTCCGGTCTCATGGTTTTTTACGAGAACATGCTGGCCCTCAACAACGTGAGCATCCAGTGTGGCGAAAACCGGATCGTCGGGGTCTTCGGCGCCAACAGTGCGGGGAAATCGACGCTCATGTACGCACTGTCCGGCATTATGCTCGACATTCGCAAAAAGGAGGCCATGGCCGGCGGCGAGCGCATCACGATCAGCGGCAGTATCCGCTATAAGGACCGCGAGCTGATGGCGATGAAGCCCAGCCGGAGGGCCAAACTGGGAATTGTCCTGTGCCCGGAGCGCCGGCGCATTTTCAAAGAAAGCAGCGTTCTGGAAAACCTGAAAATCGGCGGATACCTGGCCACCCCCGCCCAGTCAAAAGAAACGCTGGCGTATGTTTTCACGGTTTTCCCGGCCCTGAAAAAACTGAAAAACAGGGTCGGCGGCTTCCTCAGCGGCGGCGAACAGCAGATGTTGGCGATTGGCCGGGCGCTGATGGCCCAGCCGAAACTACTGCTTCTCGATGAGCCCCTGCTGGGCCTCAGCCCCTTGATGCAGGCCATGCTCATGCGCGCCACCCGGGAAATCAGGGACCAGCGCCGAATATCGATTATCGTCACCGAGCAGTATGCCCGGCCGGTCCTTCCGATCATCGACTACGCCTTCATTCTGGAGAACGGCTCGGCCGTTCTGGAGGGCACGCGCGAGGAACTGATGGACAACCCGGATGTCCGCTCGGCCTATTTCGGCGTCTGACCGCAGCGTCGGCCTGACGCCGACGCTGCGGTAATATTGTCGGCGTCGGTTGTCCGTAGAATGGAAAGAAGCAGCAGACCGTGAACACCGATCGGGAAAATTTAACTGGAGAATTGACCTTTACCCGGTTCGACCGGATGAGTGAGCGTTATCCGGA
>JBAVJU010000421.1:0-2938 GCA_049687935.1 Desulfobacterales bacterium
CGTTGTTTGGGCGGCTGATCAATTTTGGCTAAAAACTATTTAAAATTCCAGGAGAATTATCGCCTGATGCCGGAAGGAAAGAAGATAAAAATAGAAGAGGGCAGCGAAATTCAGGAAAATTCGACCGAAGGCGTCAAGAGCCATGGCGTCGTGGAAGGCGATAGCCGGGAACCGAAAATTGAACCGGTTGATATCGCGCAAAGCCCCGAGTCGGAAGTGGTCAAGGACTTGAGATCCAAACTCGAAGCCAAAACCGGAGAAGCCGAGGAAAACTTTGACCGTTTGCTGAGGGTTTCGGCCGAGTTCGAGAACTATAAAAAAAGAACTGCCAGGGAAATGGTGGACTTTCAAAAATATGCCAACCAGTCTCTCCTCAGAGAATTGCTTCCCATTATCGACAACCTCGAACTGGCCATCAAAGCGGCCGCAGAAACTGCCGATAGTACCAACACCTGCCTGCTTGACGGTGTCGAGTTGACCCGGAAGGAAATCCTTAAAGTCTTCGAAAATTTTCACGTCGAACCGATCGAAGCGCTCGGTAAGCCGTTTGACCCTAATTTTCACGAAGCGGTAATGCGGGAAGAAAGCGCTGAACATCCGGAAAACACGGTGGTCAATGAATTGCAGAAAGGCTACCTCATGCATGACAGGTTGCTCCGACCCTCCATGGTCGTTGTGGCTATGCCGAAGAACAAAGAATAACCTTAAACAACTGATCCGCAAATCCCAAATTCATAGAACGGGGTGGGCATCTCCAGAAAAATGTTCAACGCGAAGGAGGAATAAAAAAAATGGGTAAAATCATCGGTATCGATCTCGGCACCACCAACTCTTGCGTGGCGGTCATGGAGGGGGGCGATGCCAAAGTCATCACCAACCCGGAAGGAGGGCGCACAACTCCCTCTATCGTTGCCATGTCCGATAGTGGAGAGCGGCTGGTCGGGCAGATTGCAAAACGACAGGCGATTACCAATCCGGAAAACACGGTCTTCGGCGTCAAGCGGTTGATCGGACGAAAATTCGAATCGAACGAAATCCAGCAGGACATGAAGATTCTGCCGTACAAAATCGAACGCGCATCCAACGGTGATGTGCGAATCAATATCCGGGGCAAACAATACAGCCCGGCCGAAATATCCTCCTACATCCTGGGATATATCAAGAAGTACGCCGAAGACTTTCTCGGCGAGCCGGTTAGCGATGCCGTTATTACAGTCCCGGCCTATTTCAATGACAGTCAACGACAGGCCACCAAGGATGCGGGGCGCATCGCCGGGTTGAATGTGCTGCGGATCATCAACGAACCGACGGCCGCTTCTCTGGCGTACGGTCTCGACAAGAAGCGCGAAGAGAAAATCGCCGTCTTCGACCTCGGGGGCGGCACCTTTGACATTTCAGTCCTCGAAATCGGCGAAGGCGTGTTCGAGGTCAAGGCGACCAACGGAGACACCCACTTGGGTGGAGAGGATTTCGACCTGCGCCTGATCAACTACCTGGCAGACGAGTTCAAGAAAGACCAGGGGATCGATCTGCGCAAAGACAAGATGGCACTCCAGCGATTGAAGGAAGCGGCTGAGAAGGCGAAGATGGAGTTGTCGACCTCGATGGAAACCGACATCAACCTGCCGTTTATAACGGCCGATGCCAGCGGCCCCAAACACATGAACCTCAAGATTTCGCGCGCCAAGCTCGAATCCCTGGTCAGCGACCTGCTCGACAAGCTCGAGCCGCCTTGCCGATTGGCTCTGAAGGATTCCGGCCTCTCCGCCTCCCAGATCAACGAGGTGATATTGGTGGGCGGAATGACCCGTATGCCGGCAGTCCAGGAACGGGTCAAACGGATTTTCGGTCAGGAGCCGAACAAGAGCGTTAATCCGGACGAGGTCGTGGCCGTCGGTGCCGCCATCCAGGGCGGTGTGCTGAAAGGCGACGTCAAAGACGTTCTGCTGCTGGACGTCACCCCGCTGTCTCTGGGTATCGAAACCCTGGGCGGTGTCATGACCAGACTGATCGAAAAAAACACCACCATCCCGACCAAGAAAAGCCAGATCTTCTCGACAGCGGCCGACAGTCAGCCGGCCGTGTCGATTCACGTCCTGCAGGGGGAACGCGAAATGGCCGCCAGCAACAAAACCCTGGGACGTTTCGAACTGGTCGGCATTCCCCCGGCACCGCGGGGCATACCTCAGATCGAGGTGACCTTCGACATCGATGCCAACGGCATCGTCAATGTCTCGGCCAAAGATCTGGCCACCAACAAGGAGCAGTCGATTCAGATCACGGCCTCCTCCGGACTCAGCGAAGCGGAGATACAGCAGGCGGTCAAAGACGCCGAACTGCATGCCGATGAAGATCGCAAGAAAAAAGAGATCGTCGAGGCGCGCAACACCGCCGACACGTTGATTTACACCACTGAAAGGTCGATCAAGGATTTGGGAAGCAAGGTCGACGAGGGGACGAAAAAGAAGGTCGAGGATGCTGCTGCTGCACTGCGCAAGGCGATGGAAACAGACGATGTTCAGGAAATAAAGCGTCTCAGCGAAGAGCTGACTCAGCAGTCGCACAAGCTGGCCGAGGCCATGTATCAGCAGGCGTCGCACAAAGGCGCACAGCAGCCCGGAGCCGGTGGTGACGCCGGAGCCGGCGGTGCCAAGGCACCCGAGGAAGACGTGGTCGACGCCGATTTCGAAGAGGTCAAGGAAGATAAAAAATAAACCACCCCACCCTTCCCTCCCCGGGGAAAAAACCGCGGTACGAGAATCCGTACCGCGGTTTTTTTATGCCTCTTTTTTACCGAAATACAAATTGACCATCGCCAGCAGCGAGGTGCCGACGATCAGTAGAAAGGAAATCGCATTGATGACCGGCGTGCTGCCGTCACGTACCTGAAGATAGAGATTTATCGGCAGGGTCGTCTCCGAGCCGACCAGAAACAGGG
>JBAVJU010000422.1:0-3339 GCA_049687935.1 Desulfobacterales bacterium
GCGTCGGATGCCTATTCTTTGCGAGAAGCGAGTATTCAACTAAATTTAATCTTTCTGAAGGCTTGGTTTTGAAACCACTCCTTCGCAAAGGGTGAAGACATGTTGGCCCGGGTCTTGAGCAGCGCCGTTATCGGCATTGACGCCTATCTCGTAGAAGTCGAGGTTGATATCGCGCGCGGCCTGCCGACCTTCACCATTGTCGGATTGCCGGAGGCATCGGTCAAGGAAAGCAAGGAGCGCGTCAAGTCTGCCATCAACAACTCCGGCTACAGCTTCCCTGATGATCGTATCACCGTCAACCTCGCCCCGGCCAGCATCAAAAAAGAGGGCACCGGTTTTGACCTGCCCATCGCTCTGGGAATTCTCGCCGCTACCGGCATCGTGCCCAAATCCATCGCCGCCGAATACCTGGTGTTGGGAGAACTGTCGCTGGACGGGCGCATCAAGCCGGTCAACGGATCGCTGCCCATGGCGCTGGCGGCTAAAAGTGCCGGCTACAGCGGTATCGTGGTGCCGCTTGAAAACGGCCGTGAAGCCTCGGTGGTCAGCAAAATCAATGTCATCCCGGTCAACACCCTTTCCGGTCTCGTGGAATTTTTACGCGGTACAGCGCATATTACCCCCATTGAAACCGATCTGAATGCCATTTTCAACCACGACCACGGGGCTGAGGTCGACTTCAGCGAAGTCATGGGTCAGGAACATGTCAAGCGCGCTTTGGAAGTGGCCGCGGCCGGCGGACATAACCTCATGATGATCGGGCCCCCCGGCTCCGGCAAGACCATGCTCGCCAGACGTCTGCCCACGATCCTGCCGCCGCTCACCTTCGAGGAAGCCATCGAAACCACCAAGATATTCAGCGTAGTGGGTCTGCTGGGCACCGACCAACCCCTTATCACCCGACGCCCTTTCCGCTCGCCTCATCACACCATTTCCGACGCAGGCCTGATCGGCGGCGGTCATATCCCGCGCCCTGGCGAGGTCAGCCTGGCGCACAACGGTGTGCTTTTTTTAGATGAAATGCCGGAGTTCAAGAAAAACGTGCTCGAGGTGTTGCGCCAGCCGCTGGAAGACCTGAAGGTTACCATCTCGCGCGCGGCCCTGGCCATCACGTACCCGGCGAGTTTCATGCTTCTGGCAGCCATGAATCCCTGTCCGTGCGGCTACCTGTCCGATCCCAAGCATCAGTGCCGCTGCAGTTTTCAGCAGATCCACCGCTACCGGACGCGGATTTCTGGGCCGTTGCTTGACCGGATCGACATCCACGTGGAGGTGCCGGCCGTCCCCTATAAAGATCTGGCCGCCCTTCGAAGCGCGGAATCCTCGGCCGCCATCAGGAAGCGGGTCGGCGATGCCCGCGCCGCTCAGGCCGACCGCTTCAAGCGATCAAAACTCCACTGCAACGCTCAGATGGGAAGCCGCCACATCAAACGCTTCTGTCGCATCGACGACGACTCCCAGCGTCTGCTGGAAACCGCCATCGACAAGCTGGGCTTGTCCGCCCGCGCTTACAGCCGCATTCTCAAGATCGCCCGTTCCATCGCCGACCTTGCTGGTGACGGCGACATCGCCGTGGAACATGTCTCCGAAGCCATCCAGTACCGCAGCCTGGACCGCGGCAGAATCCGGCCGGGCGGTAATTTCTGAAAAACCGCTGTTAATTTAATTGCTTCAGATCCGAGCTGCGAATGTGTAGATCCCGCTGAGGATAGGGGATCTCGATACCGGCCTTTTTGAGCTCATCAAAAATGGCAAAATAGAGGCCGCTGCGCAATTTTCTGCGGGGCGTTTCGCGTACGTCGATCCAGACCAGGAGGTCAAAGTTGATGGAATTGTCACCGTATTCGACAAAACGGACGACCGGCTTTTGATAATCGGTCACCATCGGCTCCTTTGACGCCACATCCAGCAGAATCTTTTCGACCACCCGCGGGTCCGCATTGTAGGAAACCCCCACCGGAACGGTGATGCGGATCATGGGCGAGGTCAGCGAATAATTGACGATCGTATCGGAGACAAAATTCGAATTCGGAATCAGGTACTCGATATTGTCGCGGGTGCGGATGCGGGTGGAGTTCAGGAAAATGTCCGTAACGAAGCCGAGCGTGTCCTTCACTTCGACCCAATCGCCTTTTCGTACCTTGGCACCGAAGATCAGAGTGAAACCGCTGACCACATTGGCGGCAATGCTCTGGAGACCGAGGCCGATGCCGATTCCGGCGGCACCGGCAAAAACCAGCAGGAAGCGCAGGTCCAGACCGACCGCCTTGAGGGAAATCAACAAACCGATGACAATAAGGGTGTATTTCAACGAAATGTTTAGGGCATATCCGAGCCCGGAGTCAATGCCCAGAGCCGGATACACACGGTAGTCGAGATACGCCTGCAGCAGGCGGGAGGTAAACACGAAGGCCAGCAAGATAAGGGCCGCTTTTAAAATCAGCCAAAGTGTAATCGGTGTGGTGCCCAGGGTCGCCACCGGGAACGACATCAACCGCTGCAGCGGGTCGAGCAAGCCGATCAGGTTTAAAATGATGATCACCGTGGCGGTCGCGGTGGCATACAGCAGCATGGTTTTTAAGGATCGAAACAGAAAGCTGGCGCTTTCATTGCGGGAATCCTTGTCGGCATACCACTTAATGAGCCAACCCCGCAAAATGTGATAAGCCAACATGATGAGCAGATAAGCACCGACGGTTGACCAGGTCTTGAGCAGGACCACCCTTCCGAACTGCCGGTAACCGAGACACCAGAGCAGGGCAACGCCGAAGGAGAGGATAATGAAGGGATAGAAAAACCGGTCCATCAACCGGACGAACCCCTGATAGGATGGATACGGCAAATCGGGCAGCAGCGACATCAGGGGCTTCTTCATCATATGCAGCAAGAACAGGACGACCACGATCGAAATCGATATGACAAATTCCAGAAATGCCACAATCTCGGCGCGAATCTGAAAGGCCTGGGCAGCCCATATCACGGCAATGCCGGCCAACACGTAAAACAGGATCAGGCGGGCCAGTTTGAATATGCGCTTGCCGTAAGCGGCGGTCCTTGGAAAAAGATTCTCGGTCAACGCCTCTCTGAGAATCCCGATGACCAGCGCCCCGACAGCCCACAAAATTAAAAATCGCCCCGTCAGCTGAAACCAGGCCGCCTGGTATTTGATGAATGCATCGATCAGAGAAAATCCTCCTATCAGGATCAATGGTATCAAGGCCGAGACCAGGACTTTCATGAGCGAAATAAAAAAGGGATACAGCGCTGCCGGCACCTTTTTCTCGAAGGGCTGCAACACTCTGACCAACCGCGCCAGCACCCTGTTGCGCCCGATGAGAC
>JBAVJU010000423.1:0-2737 GCA_049687935.1 Desulfobacterales bacterium
GCGGACTGAAAATGGTGGGGGTCAGTGTAGACTTCGATGGACCGTCGGCAATTCAGCCGATCGTGGACCGTTTGAAGGTGGATTTTCCGATATTCTGGCTGGGAGAAGAAGCCCTCGAAGCCTACGAGATAAGCGGCATTCCGCTGCTCATATTCATCAGAAACGGTGCGGTCGCCGAGAAAGTCGTTGGTCTGCATTCAAGGGCCTTTTTCGCCGATAAAATAGAGACTTTCCTGACGATGCCCTAAAAATAATCAGTCGCCGCCGGGCGCCGCGGCGCTTCCCTCCGCACGAGCCTTGTTGACCGCCGCGAGAATCTGGTCAACCGTGTAGAAATCGCTTCTAAAGACTTCCTTTCCTGTCGGCGAGTAAACAACCAGAAGAGGTATTGTCAAGTGGCCAATTTCCTGAAGTTTGGCTTTGCCTTGAGGGTTGTTTCCCGTAATATCCACTTTGATCGGTGCGACGTCCGCGCGGGTGAACTGCTCGACCACCGGTGCACTGGTCAACACACTCTGCTCCAAGGCTTTACAATTAAGGCACCATTCGGCCGAAAAGACCATCACCACGACTTTGCGCTGGTCAATCGCTTGCTGAAAACGTTGCGGCGTATAGTAGATCCAGTCGATTGGGCCCCGATCCGTCAACCGCATCCCGCCGTATAATGAACTGGTGACGAGTATCGCGCCCAGCGAGACAAACAGCAGGCGCTGAAAATTTTTGGAAGCGATTCGAATCGTTCGGTAAGCCAACCACAATCCCCCTGAAGCGATAAACCCCATCACCGCCCACCAATACCCCTTTCCGGGCGGGGAAGGGGGCGTCATCAGCAGGGCGCTTACCCCGGTGCCGATGAAGTACGCGGCTGCCGCCAGCATGAACAGGCCCATCACTTGCTTGACCAGCACGCTGGCGGGTCCTGTGCGGGGCATTTTACAAATTTGTTCGGGAAAGGCCGACAGCAGCAAATAGGGCAGCGCCATTCCGATGCCGATGGCGGCAAAGACGCTCAAGGTGGTGAAAGGGTGCTGGGCCGCAGCCCAGGCAGCGGCAGCCCCCATGAAGGGGGCGGTGCAGGGCGTTGAGAGAACCGCGGTCAAAATGCCGAGTCCGAAGGAGCCCCCGAGAGTTTCCTGTTTCGGGTTCAACAGATAGACAAAAGAGGGCAGGCGGATGGAAAAAAGGCCGCACATGCCGATCGCCATCACGGCAATGATGAGGCCGACGGAAATCGTGAACAAGGGATATTGAAAGAGTTGATTGGTGGCGGTAAATCCGCTGACCAAGGCAATGGCCGCGCCAAGGACCAGCCAGAAAAAGAACACCCCTAAAAACATGGCGAGCCCCAAGGCGAAGCAGCGGGCCTGATTCTGGACTGCGTTTGACAGGCTGATTATTTTAATCGGAATCAGCGGCAGCACGCAGGGTGTCAAGTTGAGCAGCATGCCGCCCAAGGCAGCGGTTAAAAGAAGCAGAAGGAACCCCAATCCGGTGGCCGTGCTGATCGCGAAATCCCAGCCGAAAAGGGAAAAGCCGACAGATTTCCCGGCTCCGGTTGCTGTGGCCAGGCGGTAACCGACAAAAAGGTTTTGATTGACAGCTTGCGGGGCCTCTTCTGATACAACAACCGGCAGGTCGGCCGTCGTGACAACCTGGCGCGGAAAGAGGCACACCAGGTTCTCGCAGGCCTGGTATGAAATCGTTACATTGACCTGCACCTTTTCGGAAAGAGCCTTTTTTTCGAGCGTCATCGGAACATAGACAATTGTCCGGCCGTCAAAAGCCATCAGCGGGTCTCTGGCAAATTCGACGGTTACGGGGTGTGCCGGCGGGTAGAACGGGGGGTCGACGGTGAGCCCCTCGGAGGCTGCCGTAATGGCTACGCGGGTGGGATACGGCTTGAAATCAATCAGCGGCTCGATCTGGCCGCTGTCGGCATTGATGTGATAGCCGGCCGCGATGTCGAGCACCACTGCGAGGGTCAAGCGGTCTCCCGGCCGAGCGCGATCCACCGCCCAGGCGGTACGCACGGAGACGACATCCGAGGCGTCCTCTCGCGATGCAGTCGGCGACAGCAGCCCGGAATCCTGTGCCGGGCCTTCCCGAGCCGCCAGCAGCAGCAAGCCGAACAGGATCATCCAGGCGCTGGCGGTCAGCCATTTCGGTCGAATCACGACGGCAGTGCTTTCATAAAAGTGCCTATCAGAAGGATTTTATTCACGCGCGTCAGGCAGCACCAGCTCCATTCCACTATCATACCCTTTTTGCCGGGCGTTGATGTCGAGGTGCAGGGAGGCGATCTGTTCCATGGGAGGGTAGATGATGCGTTCTGTTGCTCGGGTGTCCACCGTCTTGAGGTATTTTTTGCAGTCATCACAGACGTCCACCCGCAAGTCTTTTTCCTGTTCACTGGAGAAAGTATGCAAATTGTTCCCGCCGGTTTTTTCACAAAAAGGGCAAAAAATCCGCTTTGCCGGCCAGGTGGTCCAACAAAAACTGCAATGCAAAAGGCGCCGACCGTCGTGATCAAGGACGGCCAATCCCGGAAAGTTGCCACATACGGGGCAATACCCCTTTTCCCAGCCGACGAGGTCCTTCAAATAGCCCGACAGCTGTTCGGCACAAAGGGCCACCGATGGCTTGATGCTGTTATACGCCACAAACGCCAGGGTGTTTTTATCGGTTTCGAGAGCGGCGGCCGTTTTGTCAAAGTAGGCATCGTCGCCTTTCAACAGGC
>JBAVJU010000424.1:0-1672 GCA_049687935.1 Desulfobacterales bacterium
TTCAGCATCGCGGCCAGGGCGGCCATGCCGGTGCCGCAAACGGCAATCAGGTGGATGGTGTCGACTTTTTCGGGAATAATGTTGCGATTCATGTTCATGGTTGCTCAGGAGGGATAGACGTCATCTCAACCGTTTCAGCACCTCTGCCGCGGCCGCCACCGTGGCGTCGACCTGCGCGTCCGTGTGCGCCGCAGAAACGAACAGGGCCTCGTATTGGGAGGGTGCCAGGTAAATGCCCCGCTCCCGCATTCCCTTGTAATAGGCGGCAAACTTCTTGAGATCGCTGGTCTTGGCATCGCTGAAATTTCGCACCGGAATAGCGGTGAAAAACAGGCCCAGCATCGAGCCCACCCGGCTCACGGTGACCGGCTGGCCGGCATCGGCCGCCGCTTTTTGCAGCCCGCAGGCCAGTTTCGCGGAGACCTTGTCGAGCGCCTCGTAAAAGCCGGGTCGCTCGAGCTGCTGCAGCGTGGCAATGCCGGCCGCCATGGCGAGCGGATTGCCGGACAGAGTGCCGGCCTGGTAGACCGGCCCCTGGGGTGCAATGTGCGCCATGAGCTCGCGTCGACCGCCGTAAGCACCTACCGGCAGCCCGCCGCCGATGATCTTGCCGAAGCAGGTGATATCCGGTGTAATCCCGAAGAGGGCCTGCGCACCGCCGTGGGCGACCCTGAAGCCGGTCATCACCTCGTCGAAGATCAGCAGCGCGCCGTGCTGCTGCGTCACCTCCCGCAGCATTTCGAGAAAACCGTCCGCCGGCGGCACCAGTCCCATGTTGCCGGCCACCGGCTCCACGATGACCGCCGCAATCCGGTCGCCCTTCGCCTGCATGACCGCACGCAGCGTGTCGGGGTCGTTGTACGGCAAGGACAGGGTGCGGGCTGCAAAGGCAGCCGGAACGCCCGGGCTTCCCGGAATGTCCAGCGTGGCGACTCCCGAGCCGGCATCGACGAGCAGCGAATCGGCATGGCCGTGATAGCAGCCGTCGAACTTGATGATCGTTTCCCGGCCGGTGACGCCGCGTGCCAGCCGCACGGCGCTCATTGTGGCCTCGGTGCCGGAGTTCACCATCCGCACCATCTCGACCGAGGGAACGGCCTCGATGACCATCCGGGCCAGCTGCACTTCGAGGTCGGTCGGGGCGCCGAAACTGGTGCCCCGTTCGAGCACATCCCGGATCGCCTGGATGACCACCGGATGCCGGTGCCCCAGTATCATCGGCCCCCAAGAGCCGATGTAATCGATATAGGCGTTTCCGTCGGCGTCGAAGACCCGGCTGCCCTCGGCACGGTCGATAAAGAGCGGATCGGCGCCGACCGATTTGCAGGCGCGAACCGGACTGTTGACGCCACCCGGAATGCAGGCCAATGCCTGTTGATAGAGAAGTTCCGACCGCTGAAGATTCATTTTTTTTCATCCTTTCCGCCTCGCCCGACACCGTCTCCGGGCGGCGGTCTTCAACCAGCTGCGATTCCACCGGAAAAAGAGTCTACCGATCGAATCGGGATAAAAACGACCGTAAAAAGCGGTTGACATTTTAACCGTATAATGAGAACACCGCAAATCTGCGGCGGCTCACAAATACCAGATGCCGAAAAACCGGTCAAGCAGCGGGTGATGATATCTTTTGACTGACAAAACCGACCCAACCGACCTAACTGACTCAACCGAC
>JBAVJU010000425.1:0-3416 GCA_049687935.1 Desulfobacterales bacterium
GTCATCGACTCGGCCGAGTTGGGGTTCCGGTTCGGTGGCGGACGGATGGATATCTGGATCAATCGCCAAAAGCACCTGGCCGTCAGCAGCACGCTGGAATGCGCCTACTGCGGAACGCGCTACACGCCACCCCAGCCCAACCTGTTTTCCTTCAACAGCCCCATCGGTGCCTGTGAGACCTGCCGCGGCTTCGGCCGCACCATCGACATCGACCTGGACCTGGTCATACCCGATCCGGGTCTTTCTATTGCCGAAGGGGCCGTGAAGCCCTGGGGCAATCCCTCGAACCCGCGCCACGAATACGATGAGCTGATCGACTTCTGTCGCAAAAGCAAGATTCCGGTTGATATTCCCTTCCAAGACCTGAACGAATCCCAAAAACGGTACATTATCGAGGGAACCGAAGGCTATTACGGCATCAGAGGGTTTTTCAAGTGGCTGGAGACCAAAACCTATAAAATGCCCGTGCGCGTATTTCTATCGCGCTATCGGAGCTACGACGCTTGCCCGGATTGCAACGGCACGCGCTTCAAGGTCGAAACCCTCCTCTACCGTTTAGCCGACTGCACCATTGCTCAAATCTATGCGATGGATGTGACCGCAGCGGCCGCGTTTTTCAATGACCTTCAGCTACCCGAGGCGGACGAAGCCGCTCAACTGATCCTGGAAGAAGTCAACAACCGACTGAAATACCTCAAAGACGTTGGACTGGCTTACCTGACCCTCGACCGCCAGTCCCGGACCCTCTCCGGCGGCGAGGTGCAGCGGGTCGCCCTGGCCTCCTCCCTTGGCGCCGCCCTGGTCAACACCCTCTATATCCTCGACGAACCGAGTATCGGCCTGCACCCCCGCGACACCCACCGCCTGGCGCGCATCCTCAAAGACCTGCGGGATCGAGCCAACACGGTTGTCGTGGTTGAGCACGATCCGGAGATTATCCGCGAAAGCGACTACTTGATTGACCTCGGCCCCGGCGCCGGTGAACAGGGCGGCCGGGTCATGTACTCCGGACCCACCGCCGGGGTCGACGGATCGCTGACCGGTCAGTATCTGAGAGGTGTACGGCGCATCCCCCTGCCGCAAAACCGCCGCCGGCCTCAACGCGGCCGGTGGATCACGGTCAAGGGTGCCGAGGCCAACAATTTGAAATCAATCGATGTTCGCATCCCGCTCGACCTGTTCGTCTGCCTGACGGGCGTATCCGGTTCCGGTAAATCGACCTTGGCCGAGGAGATTCTCTACCGTGCCGCAAGCCGTTTCCTGGGGACGGCCGAGGCCCGGCCCGGCATCCATCGGTCGATATCCGGATTGGAGAACCTCACGGAGATCATCCTGGTGGATCAGCGACCGATCGGACGGACGCCACGGGCCAACGCGTTGACTTACACTAAAGCCCTTGATCCGATCCGCCAACTGTTGGCCGCTGCGCCTGCTGCCCGCGCAAAGAGACTCGAACCGCGCCACTTTTCGTTCAACGTCGAAGGCGGACGCTGTGAGGCCTGCAAAGGGGACGGGTACGAAAAGGTGGAGATGCAATTCCTATCGGACGTTTTCATCTCATGCCCGCAATGCAACGGCCGGCGGTTCAAACCCGAAATCCTGGCCGTCACCTATCGCGACCGCAGCATCGATGACCTCCTTTCCATGACCGTCGACGCGGCCCTGCAGTTTTTTGATCGGCCGTCGAAGCGCCATGTTGCCATCCGTGAAGCCCTCCAACCGCTGGCCGATGTCGGGTTGGGATATATCCGCCTCGGGCAGCCGATCAACACTTTTTCGGGCGGAGAAGCCCAACGCCTCAAACTCTCCCGGTACCTCAAACACGATGCCGGCACCGGGCGCCTGTTCATCTTCGACGAACCGACCACCGGTCTGCATTTCGAAGACATCGCCACCCTGCTTCAGGCATTCCAGCGCCTGGTGAACGAAGGCAACACCGTCCTGGTGATCGAACACAACATGGACGTGATCAAAACCGCAGACTGGGTCGTCGACTTAGGCCCGGAAGGAGGAGACGGCGGCGGCCGGGTCGTGGCGGCCGGACCCCCCGAAAAGGTTGCGGTGGATCGCGCCTCACATACCGGACGATACCTGCAGCACTATCTGGCAGGCCGCGGGCGCCTCAATACAGGCCCCCACGTCCCGCAGATCGGTGAACCGGCAGCCGATTTTCTGCCGCGGAGCGACGCGAGCGTCATCTCCCTCAAGGGTGCCCGCGAACACAATCTCAAAGACCTCGACCTCTTGATTCCGCACAATCAGCTGGTGGTTCTGACCGGGGTGTCCGGATCCGGCAAATCGACGCTGGCTTTCGACATCCTGTTTGCCGAGGGGCAGCGGCGCTACCTCGAAAGTCTGGCGCCTTATGTCCGCCAATACGTCAAGGTGTTGGAGCGGCCCGATGTCGATCTGGTTTCCGGGCTTTCTCCCACCGTTGCCATCGAGCAGCGCGTCAGCTATGCCAGCCGCCGTTCAACGGTCGCCACCCTGACCGAAGTCTATCATTTCCTGCGGCTGCTGTTCAGCAAACTCGGCACACAGCATTGCCCGGGTTGTGGTCGTCAGTTGACGGCCCGGTCGGCCGAAGATATCACGGCCGAAGTCCGCCGTCGCTACCGCGGTCGTTCCTCCTTGGTGCTGGCTCCCAAAGTCTCAGGGCGAAAAGGATTTCACAAGGAAGTGATCGCCCAGGCGCTCAAAAAAGGATATGCGCGCGCCCGCATCGATGGCGGTCTGCATGATCTGCAGCCGAAAATGAGCCTCAGCCGCTACCACGAACACACCATTGACCTGGTGGTCGGGACACTGAAGGATCGGCGGACGCCGGTTGATGGGCTGGTCGCCCGGGCCTTGGAGGAGGGCGACGGCAGCCTGGTGATATGGGATCCGGCGGGCAGTGAAGAAATTTTCAGCGTCCACGGCACCTGTCCGTCCTGCGGTATCGGCGTCGTCAAACTCGATCCCCGGCTGTTTTCATTCAACAGCCGGCAGGGAGCCTGCCCGAAGTGCAACGGGTTGGGCGTCGTCGATGTGAACGAAACCGACGAACCGGAAACAGAGGCCGAGGTCTGCGGCGCCTGCGGCGGCAGCCGCCTGAATCCGGCGGCTCTGGCGGTAAAGGTCGGCGGAAAAACGATCTGGGACCTTGTGCGTGAACCGTCGGATCGCTTGGCCCGCACCCTCGGCAAACTGGACTTCGACGCGCCCCAAAAGCCCATTGCCGATCCGATCCTGCAGGAACTGCGGATCCGGCTCGATCTCCTCAATCGACTCGGTCTTTCCTACCTCTCCCTGGGACGCAGCGGAGAAACCCTGTCCGGCGGCGAGGCCCAGCGGGTTCGTCTGGCCACCCAACTCGGATCGAACCTCACCGGCGTCACCTACATCCTCGATGAGCCGACGATCGGACTGCATCC
>JBAVJU010000426.1:0-5968 GCA_049687935.1 Desulfobacterales bacterium
ATCCTTCTTCGGCTATCGACTACGCCAACATCGCCTCGACTTACCGGGACCTCGGGCAGAAGGAAAACGCCGTTTGTTATTATCTGATGGCGCTTGAAATCGATCCGTCGATTACCTTTGCCCGCGAAAATCTCGCAAAGCTCGCCCAGACCTTGATCGGACCCGCCCGCGTCTAAGGGCCCTGGGGGGGGAAATATTTCATATCTTGCTGGCCTGTGGTTCCGTCACCCGCGTTCCATCCGCCGGCACATATCCCGATATGCGCCGGTGGATGCGCCTTGGCGACGAACCCACATTCGGCGCCATATTGTCGAATTATTTAGTTCCATGACCCCAAAGCGCTCGGAGGCAGTCGGCCCGAGGGCTCAGGCCTGATTGTTTTCGACCGCCTGCCGCAACCGCGACATCATGTCGTCGATATCACCGGCCGTGATCTGCATATCCTTGATACGAGTTGCAATATTTTGTCTGTCGGAAAGCTGCCGGTCGAAGTGGGCCGAGATGTCGGTCGTGTCGCCGCCGTATGCCTGGAAACGATCCGTCAGGGTTTCGACCAGGCGCTGCGCAACTTCCTCCAGCAAGCGGAACAGGTAGGTGAACTTCAGGTTTTCCCTGTAATCTTTGAATTGAAATTGAAGAGAATCTTCGGTCAAGCGTTTCATCCGGCGCACACTTTTCTGGAGCGCCTTGACATGCGAACCCTTGGGCCCAGTTTCCTTTCTCTTGAAAACCGTCTTGAAAAACTTGGTGGCCGAAAAAAAACCCAGTGAGATGAACGCTTCGGTTTTTATTTGAGTAGAATACCCTAAAAACGCGACCAGCGGCGGCAGCTTCAAGCCGGCGGATTCCTTGACGGCGGCAACGCTCGGAAGGTCCTGGGGGCGGAAATGCCGGTCCGGGCGCCGATCGATGTCGAATCCGTTCAACACGTTTCTCAATTCCGACAGTCCCTGATCGACAATCCCCTCGTAAGGCTGAAAAATGGAGGCGATGTGGTGTTGAATCTTTTCTTCTTCCCGGCGCACGAATTGAACGATCTCGGGGTAGACGACGTTTGTCATCGTCGTATCGAGGGCCAGTTTGAATTCTTGAAAGACCAGGTACAGGGTGTTGAGGAAGCCGTTGTCCTGCAGGCTCTGTTGAAATTGGGTGAAATCGACCCGGTAATCACGGACAAATCCGATGGTTTGGCTGGCGCATGCTCCGGAAGGAAATTCGAAGAATCGGTTGACGTCGGCGGTTAATTCTTTTTTGATTTTCGGTACGGCTCCGGCGATTGTGGTCGCAACAACCGTTTTGATCTGGCTGATTCGCTCCTGCTGCTGCGCGATGCCGTCGGCAATCCGGCGGGCATCGCCGTCGCTGCGGGACAACAACTCGCGGTTGATGCCGATCCAATCACTCACGCCGGCCAGGATAACGCCGTGACGTTCGATCTGGCTTTTGAGCATCAATTGGTAGCGTTTGCGAACCAATCTATGTTCGAGATCTCTGGTGAACCGTTGCTGTTCGGCATTTGAAAAACCGACAATTTCCCTTTGTGTGTCCCATTGCGCCAGCCGCAGTGCATCCTTTTCAGTCAAGCTCTCTGTGATCTCACCGAAAAGGCGGTAAAGGGCGGAAAAAGTGTAGAGTTCAGGTGCGGCCGCAATCAATCCCAGCTCGTCGGACACCCGACCTGCCAGGGTTTGCAGGTCGTTGACCGATTCGTGCTCACTGATGTCGGTATTGACCACGAAAAGAAGGTTTTCGATCAACCCCATTTTCCGTATGATGGACAGAAACTTGATGTCGGCTTCCCGCACACCGGTGCGGCTGCTGACGACATAAATGATCAAATGCGCCTGCTGAAGATAATCCTGAATCATGGCCAAATGTAGCGGATTGGGCGAATCGCTGCCTTGGCAGTCGGCAAATTCGGTATCGCTGTCCAGATTCCGGCTCACCAACTCCAACTGCAGGTCTTTGAGATAAACCGCCAGGGCATCATCGCTAACGAACCGCCAGTGGTCGTGCCAGTCGCCGTCATGAAGAATCCTCTCGGCATTCTCGGTCGAGAGAAAATCCCGGATTCGGTCGTAGCCATTTGAGTAGCAGGTCAGCAGGGCCGTGTTCAAATTGCGTGCGCCCTGGGAGACCTGCTGCTCGACCGGAAGACTGTCGAGCAGTGACCTGAGCGCCGTGCGCCGTTCGGTGTCACGGATATCGAATTGGTCCTTGTCGGCCAGCTTGTTTCCCGCCGGAATAAGGGCCAGGGCCGCAACTATTTCCCGGTTGGCTTCGTCCCATGACTTGAATATCAGCCGCGCCTTGGGATGCTTCCCAGCGCGGATGCGGGTCACGATGGAGGTGACAACCCCGGCCCCACGCTTCAAATAATCGCCTCCCAGCAGAGCATTCAAGAAGGTGCTCTTGCCCGATTTAATGGCACCAACCACGGCGATGCGAAGCGTCTCTTCTGAGAGCTGGCGCTTCAACGTTCGACATGATCGACTCCAATCCTCGAAAGCGCTTTTGGGCATCCCCGGTATGGATGCCCCCGAGGAGAGCAGCGCCTCGAGGCCGCGATTGATGATCAGAAGCTCTTTTTTGTAATCACGATAACGATCCATTATCCCCGTTACTATTGATGGTTTCTGCAGCACCGCCACCCGGTTCCGCTGCCGCTGCATATGTCCGGCTGAATTTCGGCGGTTGTGCGGATAGGGGTTTCGTGCTATGGAAGCCAAACGGATACGACCCGCGCCTATGAGGGGCCGATGCGATTTCGGACGGTCGGTATAAGATTTAAAGGAAAAAGTCTGTCCATGTCAGAAAAACACCCAGAATGTCCGCTGTACAATCCGCTCAACTGCAAAGAATATCACAATCCCAAGCTATGCGCCTTTGTGAGAAAAGACAAGGCGTGTCTCAAAAAAAAGAAGCCGAAGGTAGAGCAAGGTGCCGAGATGAAAGGTTAACCCGCTAAAGGCCGCCGATTTTTTGCTTCCCTCCTTACACCTCCAACAGCATCCTTACCGATGGCCCGCCGGTTAAAAACAGACGGTCCGCTCAGGCATTTCCGGCCGTAGACGAGAGCAGTGACGGGTCGATGCCCAAGCGCTTCACGGCCTCCTCCCAACGGCTTTCTATCGGCCGTCCGAAGATGATCTCTTCCTGGGCCGGGAAGGTCAGCCAGGCGTTCTCTCTTATTTCCGCTTCCAGCTGTCCCGGCCCCCACCCGGCACACCCCAGACACAGAATAAAATCCTGCGGCCCGCGACGCATGGCGATCGCCTCGAGAATGTCGCGGCTGTTGCTCATGGCGAGAGTCGGGCTGATCATTAAACAGGCATCCCAGGAAAAGGGCGGCCCGTGGAGCATGAAAATCTCACCGGTGTGAACCGGTCCGCCGATATGGACCGGAAGCGAAGAGGCCTTCGGCGTGTATTCTATTTTTAACTCCTTGAAGATCTCTTCGCACGTCAAGAAGGAGTGCGAGCGGTTGATGACGAGGCCGATGGCACCTTCCTGGTTGTGTTCGCAAATGACTGTGACGGTTTGGTTGAAATTCGGATCGAGCAATCCGGGCATGGCCATCAAAAAATGGCCCTTGAGTTCTCCCGCCATGGTTTCCATAATTGTCTCCTGATCAAAAATGCTTCGGAATGGCAACTCATTACTGATAACCGTGCGGCTTGTCAAGTTGGCGAGAAGATCAATATTTTTGACAGTTGGGCGAATTTTTCCTATTCTATCGGTGCCCATCCACGGTTTCATTAAGGGCACGGATTAGTTTCCGATGTTTCATGACCCATAGCTGGCCGTTGAAACGACGGTCACGTAATGGAGACGTCATTGCAAAAGGTCAATAAAAACATAAAGAAAATGCGTGCAGCTGCAGAGTCGATCTTTAGGGCCGGCCTGGCGGCCGTTGCGCCTGAAAAGGCGGTGGCGCGTTACTGCCGGATCGAAGCCGAGCGGCTTTGGGTCGGTGACCGCTGTTACGATATCTCCGAATTTAAAAACATCTACGTGATCGGTTGCGGTAAAGCCGCCGCCGCCATGGCAAAGGCCCTGGAGAGGCTGCTGGGCGGGCGGATCACAGCGGGTATCGTCATCGTGAAATACGGTCACCTGGCCCATCTGAGCCGAATCCGGATCCTCGAAGCCGGCCACCCCGTTCCGGATCGCCGTGGCGAGGAGGGGGCCCGCCGTATCCTCGCTCTCGCGAAATCAGCCGGACACGACGATCTTGTCCTTTGCCTGATATCCGGCGGCGGATCGGCCCTCCTGCCGCTGCCGGCTGCCGGGCTGAGTCTGGCCGACAAACAGGCTACGGCAAGAGCACTGATCGCCAGCGGGGCGACCATTCACGAAATCAATGCCGTCCGCAAGCACACCTCGGCCATCAAAGGGGGTTTATTGGCCCGGGCCGTGCACCCCGCGACGCTCGTAACCCTGATCCTCTCGGATGTTGTGGGCGACGATCTGGATGTGATCGCCTCGGGTCCCTGCGTTCCGGATGCCAGCTCGTTCGAGGATTGCCTGGCCATTCTGGACGACTACCGAATTGCCGACCAACTGCCGGAGGTTGTGGTTGAACACCTGAGCGCCGGGGCGGCCGGCAATATACCGGAAACGCCCAAAGAGGGCGATCCTGTTTTTCGGCACGGATTTCAACTGGTCGTCGGCAGCAACATCGATGCCGTCACGGCGGCCGGCGCCGAAGCGGCACGAATCGGCTACCCGCCCCTGATACTGTCCTCGATGCTGGAAGGCGACACCCGTCAGGCAGCCCTTCTGCACGGCGGTATTATCAAGGAGGTGCTCAAGTCCGGTCACCCGGTACCACCGCCGGCCTGTCTCCTCTCCGGCGGAGAGACAACGGTCGTGATTCGCGGCAAGGGTCTCGGCGGACGGAACCAGGAATTCGCACTGGCCCTTGCTCCGCAAATCGCCGGCCTCACCGGCGTCGTCGCCTTGAGCGCCGGCACCGACGGAACCGACGGTCCGACGGATGCCGCCGGGGCCATCGTCGACGGAACGACCATCGCACAGGCCGAAACCCTGGGTCTGGACTATCGGCGTTACCTGGAGGCCAACGATTCTTACCGTTTCTTTAAAAAAACCGGAGAGTTGCTGTTCACCGGCCCCACCAATACCAATGTGATGGATATGCGCGTGGTTCTTGTTTCCGTGCCTTAATGAGATTTTTCATGGCTTCTTGGATAGAAACTGCGGATAGCCTTGCCGCGGCGGGACACAGCCGAAAGAAGGCCACTTATGGAGTGGACCCTATCGGCCTTCGATGCCGATCAGTTCGTAGAGACTCAAATCGCCGAGGGCGTTTTGGAGGTTGCGGAGCCGAAACTTGGATTGGGCCGCGCGCCGGGTGTTCTCGCCGATGATGATGCCGTTCGGGTAAGATTTGGTCAGTTCCTGCAGCCTGAAGACCGTGTTGACGGCATCTCCGATCACCGTGTAATCCATTTTCTTGTCGAATCCGATGTTGCCGACCACCACGTCCCCGGTGTGCACACTGATGCCGATGTGGAGGGCAATTCCCATTTCCTTTTCGAAGGTCTTGTTGATCGGAGCAATCGCCTCTTTCATTTCCAATGCCGCGGCCGCGGCATTGTCGGCATCCCGCACGCTCGATACCGGCGCACCGAAAAGGGCCAGAAAGCCGTCTCCGAGATACTTGTCGACAATGCCGTTGTGCTTGAAGACGATCTCTCCCATGATCGAAAAGAAATTGTTCAAGATCGAAACGGTTTTTTGCGGGCCCATTTCCATGGCCAGTTCGGTAAACCCTCTGATGTCGATGTTGAGCAAGGTGACGGTCTTGACCTCGTCGACGACGCTCCGGCCGGTGCGCTCACCCTGGATGATGTTTTCCAGAACCGCCTTGGGCACAAATTTCTGGAACATCCGGCGCACACCGCGTTCGTGTTCGGCCATCGAGACCGTCTCCTTGTAGAGACGC
>JBAVJU010000427.1:0-7023 GCA_049687935.1 Desulfobacterales bacterium
GCCTGTCGTTGGGCAACTCGATGCTGTCTTAGACCCCGAGGTGTCGGCTTTGCACTCGTCTCTAACGCGCTCACCGCATGGCCTGCGCCCTCCATAAGAGGATCGGCACGTTCCCAAAATTCGTTCTTCTCGGGGCTAGGTGTCAGATTCAGGGCTACACCCTTCACCTCGCTGCTCTCGCTTATTATGTCCATGCAGTTTCCACTGCCGGACCTTTACACTACCGAGCGGCTGACTAACCTTACTCGGGAGGGCCTGGCGCGCTTCCGCGCGCCTTCCCTCTCAACAGACAACCATTGCCAGGTTACCTATGGATGGATACTATTTCGCCGTCCTCGGCGGGCTCACAAGCGCTTCACCGTCGAGGACGGTGGTTCCTTCCTGATTGATGCACCAGGTCTTGAGCCGCACCCGCTTTTTGTCGGCGATGATCTCCACCACTTCGGCAATGGCGGTCACCGTATCGCCGATTTTGACCGGCGCCAGGAAATTGAGCTCCTGGCGCATGTAAATCGACCCCGGCCCGGGGAGAATCGTCCCGATGAGGGTGGATATGAAACTGGCCGTCAGCATCCCATGGGCGATGCGGGTTTTGAAATAAGTCGTGGCAGCATACTGCTCATTCACGTGGGCCGGGTTGAAATCTCCTGAAATACCGGCATAAAGGTAAATATCCGTCTCGGTGATTGTCTTTGAAAACCGGGCACTCTGCCCCACGCTCAGTTTGTCAATTGATAATCCTATCATGCAACTTCCTCCTTTCTGTTTCCCATCGATTCAAAGATTTACGGTCGACCTTACCGACTAAGGCCGGCCTCAGAATTCCGCCGCTGACCGCTGGTAGGTGTCAAAAAAAATCAGCTGTAAGCTGTATAACAACATTATTTTGACGCATTGCAACCTTTTACACTTTCCGAATCCTGCCGAACGTCACCAAGAAAAAATAAAACATATTGATTTCAAACAACTATAACCATACAAGGCACCAGCACCGGAAATGGCATTTTTCTTGCTTTTCCCATACGCTCGAAACGTCCGTTCAAACAAAATCACCGTTCCTGGGAGAAAGAATCGATATGCCGAATTCCGTTATGTCCCTGTTTCCGCATGTCCTCAATAACCTTGAAACCCTGAAAGTACCATTGCAGACAAGCCTGAGCTATTCGGAAACCCTCAGGCGATCAATTTCCACCGGCATCGACTGCTGGCAAAACAACCGCAATTTTTTTTACAATCTGACGCGGCAATTAAGTCAGCTCTCTCCGCTCTGGAACACCCGTCCTTTTCAGACCCTTTTAAACCTGAGTCAGGGCGGGACGCAACCTCTTGTCGAAGGCCTGAAAAAAACGGCGATTGCCGGTTTCGACCGATTTCGCCAGGAACGCTCCGGCGAATTGGAATTTCTGAAACTGTTCACCGATACGTCAACTGGTCAGGACTGGACTGTCGATCATGACCACGCCCGCGTCCTGCTCGATCTGCCGAGCCTAAAGGTCATCGACATCTCGACCGAAACCCGCCACCACATTCAAAACGCCACCGTCATCTTCGCTCCGCGTGCCGGCCACCACTCCAATATTGCCGAAAGGGTGGCTCTTTTTTTGCGGGACAAAGGCCTGACACGCATGGTCGTGGTGGAGCAGAAGTGCGCCGAAGAAATCCCGCTATATGTCAACGGGCGGCGCCACCGTGAAGACTTCGAAGGCCAGGTCGATCAGTACACAGCCGTTTTGAAATTCCTGAAAAAAAGCACCGGACGTCCGGCACACCTGATCGCCATTTGCCAACCGGGTCCGCTGCTGATGGCAACGTTGATTCTGAACCCAGGCCTTGCAAAGACGTTCGGTTCGGCGGGCTCCCCAATGCACACCGAGGCCGAGAGCGGTATTTTAACCGATTTTGCGCGGACAGTCGGCGAATCCTACATCGATCGACTGCTGGCTCTGTTTGGCCTGCGAATCGATGACAACTGTCCCGGCGCCGGCCGAACCGCTTACGACGGTCGACTTCAGGTGCTCGGTTTTTACCTGATGGGCTTTGATCTGCATTTCCGGAACCTGAAAAATCTGCTGGCCGACCTCAAAACAGGCAATCGCCGGGGGGCGGAAAGACAGAAGGCCTTCTATCAATGGTACAACAGCGTCCAGCACTTTCCCGCCGGTTTCATCAGGGATACCTTCAAAAAAATATTCATCCACAACGAACTGGTGCGAGGGACACTTCAAATCGGCAGCAGGCAGTTCGGTATCGCTGATTATCCGGGCAGGGTTCCCATCTGGGCACTGGGTGGAACACAAGACACCATCGCCCCGCCGCTTCAGGCAACCGGGCACATGGAGCTGATCACATCCGTTCCGCCTGAGCGCAAGTTGGCTCTCCTGTGCGATGGCGGGCACATGGGGCTTTTTCGCTCGCACAAGATCCTGGAGAATTACTATGCGAAAATTGCGGACTTCCTGCTGGAACACAGCGACCGGCGTCGGGACGGATCCCGGAGGACCACTGCACTGCAGCCGAAATGATCGATTAATTGACGGGTGATACCCCGGCAATCGTTGAATCGAATCCGTCTTCCGCTGTCAAGCAACACCTTCAAACGCCTGAATGAAAATGAAAGCCTCTTGGCGTTTCCCCGCCTTTTTCGATTTCCAACCTTTTACTTTTGATGATAAGGCTCTACCAATTGCTCGTCAAATCTGCGAAACGGGTTGGTGGGCGTTGATAGGTCAGACCGCAAACCCGGGACGGACCGCCACTTTCCGCCGGGTGAAGTGATCGATGCCGCCGTAAACCAGCGTAGCGCTTTCCGGGGAACGGCCGGAAAGCGTTGTCCACCAAAGAAGGCTGCCGAGCATGTCCGCGGATAGCGAATGGAGAATCAGCATTGGAAATAGGTGCTAGTCCAGACAGATACGGTAATTGTATTGCGGTTTTCGGCACCGGATCCGACGTGGGCAAAAGTGTCGTTGCCACCGCACTGTGCCGCATTTTTGTAAACAACGGATTGCGGGTATCGCCCTTCAAAGCGCAAAACATGTCGAATAATTCAGGGGTGACGCCCGAGGGGCTCGAAATGGGTCGTGCCCAAATTGCTCAAGCCGAGTCCGCCCGGATTGCACCGCATGTGGATATGAACCCCATTTTATTGAAACCGACCAGTGAGATCGGTTCACAAGTCGTTTTGTTGGGCGAAGTCTTTGCTGACAGCATGGCCGGCGCCTACCATCGAAGAAAGGAGCGATTATTTTCCGAAGCGTGTAAGGCATTGGATCGTCTGCGGGCCGATTATGAAATCGTCGTGATGGAAGGCGCCGGATCTTGTGCCGAGGTGAATTTGATGGCGAGTGATATCGTCAATTTTCGAATGGCGGAGTATGCCGATGCCCCGGTCATTCTCGTTGCCGACATTCACAAGGGGGGGGTGTTTGCTCAAATTATCGGTACGATGGAATGTCTCTCGCCGAAACAACACGATCGCATCATCGGATTCGTGATCAATCGTTTCCAGGGGGATGTCCGCCTTTTTGAAGACGGGGTAAAATGGATCGAAACAAAGACCGGCAAGCCGGTCTTCGGGGTGCTGCCATGGTACGACCATTTTGTCATCGACTCTGAAGATTCGGTGATAATAGAAGCTCCCAAACCGGTTGCACCTGAAAACATCAAACCGCCGGCGATTGCCGTCATTCGGCTACCTCATATTTCTAATTTTACCGATTTTGAAGCCCTGAAAGCCTTACGCCACCTCCACGTCTATTTTCTGGAGCGGGTTCAGGGACTTTCAGTGTTTGAGGCTGTCATCCTACCTGGTTCGAAAAGCACGCGAGCTGACCTTGAGTGGCTGAAACAAAAAGGATGGCGTAACCAGCTCCACACCTATGCACTGCAAGGTGGGTATGTATGGGGGATCTGTGGCGGGTATCAATTGTTGGGTCGCCGAGTGCATGACCCGGAGGGGTTGGAAGGCAATCCGGGGTCATCGGACGGACTCGATTTATTGCCGGTTGAGACGATTTTAAGAGCGCCCAAGACAACGACGCTAACGCGATTCTCGTGGGGTACGAACCAGGGGATGGGCTACGAAATTCACATGGGCCAAACCGATCGCCTGGGCGGTTCTCCCTTGTTTGACGTTTTTGAGCAGAATGGCGCTTCTTGCCGGAGAGAAGATGGATGCATCACTCTGAATTCCAAAATAGCCGGCACATACATCCACGGTTTGTTTGATAACCCGAGTATTACCAGGCAGTGGCTGCAACTCGTGGGGCTGGGGCATATCGACATCCCGTCCGCGTATGGCCATGTGGCCAAAGAAAAGGCGTATGACCTGCTGGCAGATCATTTTAAAAATCATGTCGATATGGAAAAACTGAATCAAATTCTACAAAGGGTTTGAAGAATTGGTCTAAATTCATCGCATCGGCTCGAAGGGTCGCCTACTCTTTTTCATTGTCTTCCGTATCACCGCTCTTTTTAAAGACCGTCGTAAAGGGGGATAGCCCCGTCAGGGACTTTTGGGCCATTGCCGACAAATCTGACCCAAAATCCAACCACTGTTTGAACTGCTCATCCACCCGGCTTTTATAAGAAAAGTAGTTTTTCAACGTCTGCTCCAGATATTTGTCAAAAAACTCACCGAGAATGTTGTCACCGTAGCGGATGATCATGTGCAGCAGTTCCGCCGGCAGCAAGGCGTTTTTCTTTTTGGCCTCCTCGAGCACGATCTGAGTCAAGACAAAGGCGGTGACATCCTCACCCGTTTTGGCATCAATCGCTGCCACTGAACTGCCTCCCTTGATCATCTCCGCTACCTGTTCGAGCGTAACATATGCGCTGCGGGTGTTGTCATATAACCGCCTGTTCGCGTATTTTTTCAATATGATCTTATCCGACATAGCTTATCCTTTTAAAGTAATGTCCATCCATAAAGGGAAATGCAGTATCAACGGCGGCCCTCATCTTGTCACAACGCAGCAAAAAAACAAGTTAAGTTTATGGATGGAGCAGTCGGAAAAAATGCTAAAATTAAATTATTTCAGTAATAACAATGTAATAATTAAATTTATTGCCTTTTCAGCCGATCTGACGCAACCCCATATTTTTTTGTGCAACGCAAAAAAATGTCTTGACATCGAACCGCAGATAATTATATTAACTGATCATCAGATGCGGATCAGCGTATCAAAAACGTTAATTTTAACAGGAGGAATGCATACCATGGAGACGGAAAAATTTGCAAAACAAATGATCGATTTTCAAAAAGCAACCTTTGACAACACCTTCACGGCCGTGACCATGCTTCAGGACCAGGCCGAACGGATGTTCAACACCGTGATCGATCAGGCAACCTGGCTGCCCGAGGAGAGCCGACGGGTTATCGACGAAATGGCTGGCGCATATAAAAAAGGTCGAACCGATTTCAAGGGGGCTATCGACGAGAATTTCGTGAAGATGGCCGATCTTTTTGAGGCAGTTCCCGCACCGAAGACACCCCAGGCGTCACCCATCACAAAAACGAAGTGACACGGCGAAAAACAGTTGATAACAGAAAAGGAGATCCGTATGTTCGATCCCAATCAAATGCTGAAACAAATGCTCGACTTCAACAAAACGGCCTATGACAACAGTTTCAAAGCCATGCTGGCAATCGGCGAACAGAATGAAAAAATGGTGAACACGTTCCTGACTCAGGCCACCTGGATTCCCGAAGAAGGCAAAAAACCCATTCAGGAATGGGTCGATGCCTATAAGAAAGGGTGCCAGGATCTCAAAAAAACCGCTGACGAGAATTACAAGAAAGTAGCGGCCTTCTTTGACGCGGCCCAAAAATCGAAATCTAAATAGTGACCATTTCCACGATTAAGGTAGCGTCAGCTGCGGATCAGCGTATCAAAAACGTCAAATTAAACAGGAAGGATTTTATATCATGGAGACGGAAAAATTTGCAAAACAAATGATCGATTTTCAAAAAACAACTTTTGACAACACCTTCACGGCGGTGACCATGCTCCAGGACCAGGCCGAGCGGATGTTCAACACCATGATCGAGCAGACAACCTGGCTGCCCGAGGAGAGCCGACGGGTTATCGATGAGATGGTCGGCGCGTATAAAAAAGGTCGAACCGAATTCAAGGGGGCTGTCGACGAGAATTTCGTGAAGATGGCCGATCTTTTCGAAACGGTTCCCACGCTGAAGAAACCCCAGACGTCCCCAATGCCAAAAGCGAAGTAATTCGGCGAAAAACAGTAGACAACAGAAAAGGAGGCAAGTATGTTCGAACCCAATCAAATGCTGAAGCAAATGCTCGACTTCAACAAAACGGCCTTTGACAACAGTTTCAAAGCCATGTTGACAATCGGCGAACAGAATGAAAAGATGATGAACACGTTCCTGACACAGGCCACCTGGCTTCCCGAAGAAGGCAAAAAACTCATTCAGGAATGGGTCGATGCCTATAACAAAGGGTGCCAGGATTTCAAAAAAACCGCTGACGACAATTACAAGAAGGTGGCGGAATTTTTCGACGCTGCCCAAAAATCGAAATCCAAATAATGGCCACTTCGAGGTGGTGGCGTGCGAGACACGACATATGAAAACCGACGGCGAGAAACAAAGCAACCGGATATCCGATGACATCGATCCCGCTTTTCTAAAGCTCGCGGGCGACGTTCTAACGGCCTGCCAGTCATATTGGATCGGTGTGTACCGTTACACCAACGAATTCATGCTGCCCTACTGGACTGCCCTCAACGCCTTCCAAACGACTGAAAGCGACAAACTCGTCCGCCACCATCCTATCGAATCCCTCAAAGACTACCTCGAATTGTTCAAATTCAATCTTCAGGTGGCCGAAAAAGGAATGATCAGCAGCCTGACGGGTATGAACGACTATCATACGGCAACGGCAACGCGCGCCTTTAACGCGTTGCTCGACAGCATCGAAAAAGGGAAATGTAAAGATTTCTCTGCATTTATGGCCAAAGAGGCCGCCCTGCTGGAAAAAGTCGTCTACACCTACCCCC
>JBAVJU010000428.1:0-5531 GCA_049687935.1 Desulfobacterales bacterium
CATCATCGCCACCCAGTTCCACCCCGAAAAAAGCGGCCGCGCCGGACTCCGCCTTCTAAAAAATTTTCTGGAAGCCGGTTCCCGCCCGTTTCTTCCCGCTCGCGCCGCGAACTCTACCCGCCTGGCCAAGCGGATCATCGCCTGCCTGGATGTCCGGTCAAACGATCAGGGCGATCTCGTGGTCACGAAAGGCGACCGGTACGATGTCCGCGAAGAGGGAGCCGTCCGCAATCTCGGCCGGCCGGTGGAATTGGCCGGGCGTTACTATGAGGAAGGCGCGGATGAAATCACCTTTCTCAACATTACCGGGTTCAGGGATTTTCCGCTGGAAGACATGCCGATGCTCGAGGTGCTGAAACAGACCTCCCGCACTGTTTTCGTGCCGCTGACCATCGGCGGCGGGATCAGGAACTACACCGACAAAAACGGTCGCCATTATACCGCCCTCGAGGTCGCGGCAGAGTATTTCCGGTCCGGAGCCGACAAGGTATCCATCGGCAGTGATGCGGTTCTGGTCGTGGAAGACTATCTGAAATCCGGGGTAAAATCCGGCCATAGCGCCATCGAGGAAATTGCACGGGTATACGGCAACCAGGCGGTCGTCGTCTCCATCGACCCGCGCAGGGTATATGTGCCCTCGCCGGATGCCGTCAGTCACCCGGTGATCGAAACGAGTATACCCGGTCCCGATGGCGAGCGATATTGCTGGTACCAATGCACTATCAAGGGCGGACGGGAAGGCCGGGACCTGGACGCCGTGACCCTGGCCCGGACCTGCGAAGATCTGGGGGCAGGTGAAATCCTGTTGAACTGTATCGATCGAGACGGCACCCGGCTCGGATTCGACATCGAGCTGATCAAGGCGGTCAAGGAAGCGGTCTCTATTCCCGTTATCGCCTCCAGCGGAGCCGGTCGCACGGACCATTTCCTGGAGGTCTTTACCAACACCGCGGCCGAATCGGCCCTGGCGGCCGGCATCTTTCACCGGCATGAGGTGCCGATTGCCGCGGTCAAAAAATTCCTGCAGGACAAGGTCGAAATCCGGTTCTGAAAACCGGGCCCATCGACCCTTCCGCAGCCCGGTAATTTTCCACATCAAAATTTGACAAACCCGACACATCATCGTATAATCATTTAAAATAAACAACTTCCCGCAAGAGGCCAAACCTGTCGCGAGGCAGGGACGGAAAGCCACGGATCTTATGTAGACAGCCGGGTTGCCGGGGAACATCACGAACGCCGGGTTGCCTCATAAAAGCAACTCGGTTTTTTTTTGATGCGGGAGGTTGTGAAAGAGAACTGTCTGATCGAGTGCACCATACGGGTGCCGCCGATTCATAACCGGTCTTTTATTCGTGTACACTTTGTGGGTCGTAAAAGATGAATCACCATCCTTAATGCAGGGGTGCCGATGTCTAAATTGAAGAAATGGGTCGAGACGGTTGATGAATATTCCCTGACTCTGCTGCTGCGGTATGCGGGTGAATTCGGTGCCATTTCAAGCCTGATCAATCTCGAAACCGGTGCATATCCCCTGCCTCGCACGGAGATCGATTCGGTCTGGCAACTGCGCATGCACGGCGCCGTTTTAGGCATTGCCCTGGTCTACGGTTGTGAGTTCAGCCTGGAAAATAAAGCCGAAGGGTTTAACGAGCCTGTTTTTTCAGAAGAATATCGAGAGGCTCTGGCCACCGACAAACGCACTGTTTGGGCCCGCGATCTCAATACCGCAGCGTATGCGGCCCTGATGTGGAACATTGGAGAATTCGGGATTCGGGCGTTGGCACAAAAAAAAGATAAGTATGCCATTCCCAAATTTCCCGAGCATCCGTGCTATGACTGGTTTATGCGGCTCGCGCTTTACAACATCGTTAGAATTTTTGAAACCTGCATCCAAAAGCTTTACAAATAACCGCATCCGTGATCGGTTCATCATCCCGCCATTGAATCAGCCTTCAGAACGAAACATATTGATATAATTGGCATAGAGCCGGGGGTTGACCCGCGCAAAACGGTCGAAATCACCCAATAATTCCATACCGGGCACGATCGCCCGAACAACCGGAATTCCAAGATCTTTGCGGGTCAGATCGACATAGATGGGTCGGAAGCCGTTGGAATCGAGCAGCGTTTCGATCAGGTTCAGGTCCCTTGCAGCATTTCCGCTCGAATAATCCGGCAGTTTTTCCAACGGTACCCGCAAGAGCCCATTCATGGCCGGTTGCGACGGCGGGCCACCGGGATAAGGATACGGCGTCTCCGTCATGGCTGCCAGCAGCGCGCGGCGCGCATTCAGGTGTGCCCCGGTTCCCTTCACGACTCGTCCCTCTCCGGAAACGATGAAACACTTGCAGCACGGCACGCCGAACGGCGTGGTGACATCCTGGAATTGGATCTGGATGCCCAGACGGTTGTAATTGTTCAAAAGGGCGGCCAGGGCAGGCTCCTCTGTCTCAACTTCGAAACAGCGCTCCCGCGCAAAGGGCATGACATTTTCACTGTCGCGTTCGATGACTTCAAGCAGAGCACTTACCTTAGCAGCCTCCATGGTGCTGCCGGCAGCCAGACCGGTGGAACCCAGTGCGGAAAAGAGCTTGCTCTCATCCAGATTACAGAATAAAAAAACGCATTGGGCCGGCACGAATACCGATCGCGATCCTTTGCCGTCCGGTTCTTCCCCCTCGATCCAATAGAGAGGGGCGTCCGCATAAGGCACTTCGAGTGTCAACCGGTTTGGATCGAGGTGGGCCAGATGCTCTCGCTGCAGATCCGAAGCGCGACCGTGCACAAGGGATTGCGTCTTCCGATACCCGATGACCCGGCCGGGAACAAAACTGGCATAGGCGGAACAGCGTTCCACGATCTCCATGGCACAAGCCGCACGGGCCGATTCGAGGTCGAGTCCCCGACCGTAAGCGGTTTGTTCCCCTTCAAAACGGAAGTGGTGCCGCTCATTGTGCACGGTTGTCTTCATCTCCCACTGCCGCAGCAGGGCAATCGGACTGAGAGACGCTTCGTGACGCATTTCAGGCCCTGTGACAATGCCGGCCCGCGCCAACCGATCGAGCGCCATGGCTGTTGTTTCAACGGCACCCGGAGACGAAGAATTCAGCCTTTCCAAGCCGACCGGCATCCGATCGAACACCTCCTGCAAGGTATGTTTCACCTCCCCGGCCGTTGAGATCAACCGATCCGGAAACGGTGGGGTCAGGTTCACTTCATCCGGTGCCGGAAGCTCGCGGTGCTCGGCGATGTTCCCTCGGAAAAGTTGGATCCACGCCTCGTGGCGCATCCTGTCCGAAAGGAGAGTCGACCCGATAAAAACAAGCGGCGTGTAAGCGGACAGCCGTTGTACCACCGTGGGATCAAAAAGGCGTTGCAGGGGGTCGAAATCGCGGTTAAGCAGGCAGGCCTCGAAAAACAGAGCCAGCAGGAAGAGATCGGAAGAATCGGCCGCCTGGATGGCCTGCTTCAGCGCGTCCCTGCCCCAACCGTTGATCAGCCGCAGCAGGTGTTTGCGGATGAACTCATCATTCGGATGCGCCCGCGCATAGCGCAGGCTGGTATCGAAATCGTGGTCCGATTCGGGAAAGCAGGAGAAGTAACCGGTTCCGGACTCAGTTTTCACCAGCCGCAGCGTGTAGCGCATCGCATTATTATCTGGACCCATACTGTATCCTTAACACAGCCGGATATCGGCTTCCAGCTGTTTCCGGTCGACGCAGCCGCTAAAGTTTGACGAACGACGCCGTTCGTGGTAACTGCCGATGCCAACACTCAGGGTTCACGAAAAAATGAGGTCGCAATTATGGGGGTTGAGGCGCCCGACCGGCAAGGCGCGAAAACGCAGGAATATCTGGATATTCCGAGTTTTCACAACGCAGTCGGCCGGGATGTATCGGCGTCCAAAATGTGAATTTATTTTTGAGTGAGCCCTTAGCACTGGCCCATGTCGAAATCCTGGCTTTGGGGCGCGTGTCCGGCAGATTGATCAACCAAGGAGTTTTTTTTGTTGAAAGCATCCAACCTGAAAAAGGGTCATATCGTCCTGATAAATGGCCACCCTTACCAGGCCAAACAAATCGATGTCCAAACCCCATCGGCCCGCGGAGCCAATACGCTTTACAAGGTCCGTTTTGCCGCCATTCCATCCGGTCAAAAGCTCGAGCAAGCGTTCAAAGGAAACGATACGCTGGATGAGGTGGACTTGGAGCGTCGTCCCATCAACTTCCTCTACAAGGACCGGGATTTCTTCACCTTCATGGATACGGATAATTACGAGCAGTACACCTTGGCCGAAGAACTCCTGGGGGAGCAAGCTCTGTGGCTGAGCGAAGGGCTCGAGGGCATTACGGCGCTGCTGTTGAGCGGGAATATCATCGCCATCGAACTGCCGGCATCCGTGGACCTTAAAATTGCTGAAACCGCACCGGTCATCAAGGGAGCGACGGCCACCAACCGCAACAAACCGGCGGTTCTTTCAAACGGGGTGACGGTAATGGTCCCCGAATACCTTGCAGCCGGAGAAGTCGTGCGCATCAACATCGAGTTGGTCCGGTTTATGTCGCGTGTGAAAGAATAATGCAACAATCGAAAAGCTTCCGCGTTGTTTTCCGTTGCCGCATTCCCTGCGGCTGTACCTAAACACCGGCCGGAGAACTTCCTCTGTTCCGCTGGGTTGCCCCGGGCCCAGGAAGACGACAATCAGTCGCTGTAAATTTGACACGTTCCGTCAAAATCCCCGGATCGGTCGTCGGTGTTAAATCATAATCGGCTTAAATAACGACGTTTTTTTTAAATCAGGCGTGGTCTGATTCTTGCAGCCACCTTTTGCGCCCGCGAAATTCAGATTTCTACACATAACACACCGAAACGTTGAACCAAATGGGGAGTGACAGGACCCGGCAGCGGAAGAGTGCGCATTTAGCCCTTTCAGCACAAAGTTGGGCAGCCGCCGTGTGGTTATTTCTGACCGTTTTGTTGCTGGTCGGTTGCACACACAAACAGAAAGTAATGGTTCCGCCTCGAATCGTATTGTCACCTTTTAACACCATTGGCATCATCGACTTTTCCTCAAACGTAAATGATAACCTCCATCAGACCGTCACTCAGAATTTCATGCAGCGGGCACAGTCTGCGCAGCCGGGTGTGCGGTTTCTCGAACTCGGTCCCATGTCGCCGATTTTGACGTCTTTCGGTGCCGATCATCTCAACCCGGATATTCTCATGGCTCTTGCTGAAAAACACCATGTCAATGCCGTCTTCACAGGCCACCTGGAGATCTCTGAAATCAAGCCTAAAATCCGCTGGAATGCGGCGACGACGACTGTTAAAGCCGAGGCGTATCTCGAAGGGGTGCTGACCGTCAGGCTCCTGGAATCCGGAAGCGGCGCCACTCTGTGGACCAATTCATCCGCCGCCAAAAGATCTGTTGCCGCTATCAGCTTGAACCGGAATGGCCCCGTCGGCGTCAGCGTCAATGATCCGGAAGCAAAATATGGTAACTTGATCCGGGAGTTGGTCTACGACTG
>JBAVJU010000429.1:0-3941 GCA_049687935.1 Desulfobacterales bacterium
TGAGCTACACCTTTCTCGAAGAAGGACGGGTCGAAGTGGTTTCGGGGGTTAACCTGCCGATGCTGGTCAAGGCCTTGAACACCCGCGGCAAACAGGATCTCGCACTCCTGGCCGCCACCGTCGAAGCCTTCGGCAAAAAGAGCATATCGATGGCCAGCGGCATTTTAAAAGGCAACAAACGGGGGTAGCCGTGCCGGGGTGGTCGATCGTTACCCTTGATGAAAGCCACATCGACGGTATCATCGCCATCGAAAACGCATCTTTTCAGCAACCATGGCAGCGTATTTCCTTTCTCAATGAATTGTCCTGCCGGGACGCGCTGGATGTTGTCGTTCTTGGTCCGCTCGGGGGGCAAATCATTGCCTATGCCTGTCTGCGGTTGACCCTGGACGAAATTCACCTGCTCAAAATTGCGGTGGCGCCCCGTTGGCGACGGAGGGGAATGGCGACCTGGTTGCTGGATTTTTGTTTTGGGTTGGCGCAGCGGCGGGACGCGCGCAAGGTGTACCTGGAAGTTCGTCGCTCCAATGTGTCGGCTATAGATCTTTATGATAAAGTCGGTTTTCAGATCATCGGCACGCGGCCTAAATACTACATGGACACTGGCGAAGACGCTTTAATAATGATGAAAAGTCTGGAGGAGGCACAATGAGTGTAAAATTGGGAATCAACGGTTTTGGAAGAATCGGACGTCTGGTATTCAGAGCCACGCTGAAACATCCCGATGTCGAGGTGGTCGCCGTAAACGATCTTACCGACTCGGCCACGATGGCTCACCTGCTGAAGTACGACTCCGTGCACGGCATGCTCGATCGGTCGATCGCCGCCAAAGACGACGCCATAGACGTCGACGGAAAAGCCGTGGCGATCACCTCGATCAAGGACCCGGCCATGTTGCGCTGGAAGGAATTCGGCGTGGATATCGTCGCCGAGTGCACCGGTCTGTTCAGAGACCGGGAGAATGCCGAAAAACATCTTGCCGCCGGAGCCCGAAAAGTGATCATTTCCGCACCGGCTAAAGATCCGGACATTACCATCGTGCTGGGCGTCAATTCGAACCGCTATGATCCGAGACAGCATCACGTCATCTCCAATGCCTCCTGCACGACCAATTGCCTGGCGCCGGTGGCCAAAGTACTGCTCGAAAACTTCGGGATCCGCAGCGGTCTGATGACCACCATCCACAGCTACACCGGCGACCAGCGTCTGCTCGACTTTCCCCACAAGGATTTGCGACGAGCCCGGGCGGCGGCTCTGTCCATGATCCCGACCACCACCGGTGCCGCCCGGGCAGTGGCGCTCGTACTGCCGGATCTGGCCGGCCGGTTGAACGGCCTGGCAATCCGGGTCCCAACGCCCAACGTATCGATTGTCGATTTCGTGGCGACGGTGGAAAAATCGGGACTCACCGTTTCCGATGTCAACGACGCCCTCAAAAAGGCGTCCGAGGAGTCCCTGCGCGGCATTCTGGCCTACAGCGACCTGCCATTGGTGTCATCCGACTACAACGGTTCGCCATTTTCATCGATCGTCGATGCCCCCACGACTTATGTTGTCGACAACATGGTAAAAGTTCTGGCCTGGTACGATAACGAAACGGGCTACTCGAGCCGCATGGTCGATCTGGCCGCGCTGATCGGATCTCAATTGTAAATGGGCTCTCCACAAGGCCCAATCAATGCCCATCCGCGGTTACATGAAGAGCACTGATAAGTTCCCGATCCAGAAATGGGCAATTTTTCGCAAGTTCAAGAAAATTGGTGGAATTGCACAGAGGCATACTTCTGTATGCCGCACAAGCGATTCCGTCGACCTGTCACGCCTTGGCGTGATTGACGCCGAAATTGCGGAAAAGGGCCATTTATGGACGGAAACCAATGAGCATATCGCTATCGACACAATCGCCGAAGGGAACGACCCAATTGACCCGTAAAGAAAAGCAGTCAGCACACGCGGACCTCAACGAAAAAAAAGCCATGACGCCTGTCAAGCCGCTGCCGTTTGTCCTTTTCCCGAAGTGGCGGATGGTTCGCGGGTTTCCCTGGCCGATATGGGCCGCGGGATGGGTGGCGGTTTTCAAGGCGCTTCTATGGCTGTCCACCGATCCGGTCGCGCCCAGCCCAATAGCGGAGAGAATGGCCGCCAAGTTTTTGATCATGCTGGTCCCCTTCCTGGTCACGGGCATTGGTGTCTGGAATCTGCGCAAATGGGCGGCTTGGGGTCTCATGGTCACCAGCGTGCTCGACCTGCTGTTTTTTGTCGTCTTCCCGGACGCCGCACGCATCATCACCGGCAACGGCTTTATCGGATTGGCCGTCGTTCTGCTGGCCGGGGTCGGACCGCTGGGAGACGTGTTGATTCTCGCCGCAACGCCCTCGATGCTCAAACACGCCGGAAAGTCCGGAAACTTCCGACCGCTCTTGACGTCCTGAGGATAACGAAGGCGGAATATGAAAAATACGGGTGTGTTTTCGCCCGCAACAAATAGGAGAAGATCATGACGACGCGCATACCGCTGATCGCCGGAAACTGGAAAATGTACAAGAACGTGTCCGAATCGGTCCAGACTGCTGGCCGCTTAAATGAATTGGCAGGGGGCGTCACCGGTGCCGAGATTATGATCGCACCCACTTTTCCGGCCCTGTTCCCGGTTTCGAAAGCACTCCAGGGAAGCCCGATCTCAGTCGGCGCCCAGAACATGCACTGGGAGAAGGAAGGGGCTTATACGGGTGAGATTTCGGCCGCCATGCTGGTGGCGGCCGGATGCCGCTACGTTATCATCGGTCACTCGGAGCGGCGCGAATACTTCGGCGAATCGGACGAAACGGTCAATAAAAAAATCGCCGCTGCAGTGCAGAACGCACTGATCCCGGTCATGTGCATCGGTGAGTCCGAGAAACAGCGTGAGGCCGGCAGGACTTTTTCCGTGCTTGACAAACAACTAAAAATGGGGTTAAAAGGCCTTTTTGCGGATGCTTTACAAAATCTGGTGATCGCCTATGAGCCGATTTGGGCCATCGGGACCGGAAAAACGGCCACGCGCGAGCAAGCTCAGGAAGTTCATCTGTTTTTGAGATCCAACCTATCGGAAATGCAGGGTGAATCCTTGGCCAAAAGCGTCCGGATCCTTTACGGCGGGAGCGTGAAGCCCCAGAATATCGCCGAACTGATGGCCATGCCGGACATCGACGGAGCCTTGGTCGGCGGTGCCAGTTTGGATGCCGAAACGTTCAGCAAGATCGTTCACTATCAATCGACATAATATCGTTTCACCGAAAGTCGTCATGACACACGTATTGATCATTGTTCATGTCGTGGTCAGCATCGCGCTGATCCTGATCGTTCTTCTTCAGACCGGCAAAGGCGCCGACATGGGTGCGGCATTCGGTGGTGGTTCCAGCCAGACCCTTTTCGGCAGCTCCGGGGCCTCCACGTTTCTGAGCAAGCTGACGACAATCGCCGCAGTCGTTTTCATGCTGACATCTCTGGCTTTGGCCTATTATTCGAGCAACCGGGCCAGAAGCTCCATCATGATGGAAAACCCGCCGCCGGTCACCGAGCAGGCTGCACCCCAACCGGGAACAGCCGGTCCGGCTAGCGAACAAACGACACCGGCCGAATCGGCGAATCAGGCGCCGTCGGCACCAGCGACCACGGATAAAGCTCCGGCTGAACCGGCGAAACAGCAAGAACCGGCACCGGCAGCCACGGGAACCGCCCCGAGCGCAGAGAAGAAATCCCAGTAATGCCGGTCAGACATATGTGCCGAAGTGGTGGAACTTGGTAGACACGCTATCTTGAGGGGGTAGTGGCCAAAAGCCGTGCCGGTTCAAGTCCGGCCTTCGGCACCACAATTTTATATCCAAAATGATGCCGGTATCTTACTGGGATATCTTTTTTTGATATGCGATTTTAGATCTCATTTTCGCACCGTTTGGAAC
>JBAVJU010000430.1:0-2238 GCA_049687935.1 Desulfobacterales bacterium
AGTGGACCGAGCGATGCGGCTCTGGACGGCCGAGCAGGTGAGGATGCGGCCTGAGATTGTCCGGCTCGGCTATTTCGGCTCATACGCTCGAGGCGACTGGGGGGTGGGCAGTGATTTGGATGTCATTTCGATCGTCAGAAAAACCGCCGAACCGTTCGAACGCCGTTCACTCGAATGGGATCTCATCAGCTTGCCGGTTCCGGCGGAAATCATCGTCTACTCTCTGCCGGAATGGGAAAAACTGGAACAGGGCAATACGCTTTTTTTCAGGATGCTCGATCGTGACGTCGTTTGGACCTTCTCGATATAAGAGGTGCAATCAAAGGTCTAAAACCTGGCGTAAACGAGTCCGCTGATCTTCTCAAAGTGCTCGTCGGTCGTGATCAACTCGGCGCCGTGTTCCATCGTCTGGGCCGCAATCCAAATGTCGTTGGTCGGAATCGGTGTGCCTTGTTGCCTGAGCTGGGCTGCAATTCTCGAATAGCGATCGGCGCTGATCTTTCCGACCGACACTGTTTCAACTGCCTCATGTTCCATAAAACGATTCAAGTCAGCCAAATTTTCCTTGAACCGGCTGCCGTTTCTGAAACCGAAAAGTAGTTCGCCCAGAACGACTGTGGAAAACAGTATCAATTCGGCTCCTACAATGGCCTCAACAATTTCCGGTTTGTTGCGTTTAAACCCCACATAAGCGCTCGTATCCAGCAGGATTTTCATCGCCACATAACCTCATCGATCTGCTCACAAATTTTAATCGAATCGCTGAATTCTGAAGCCTCTGCCTCAGTCCACCGACCGGCAAGCTTGCGCAACGATTCGGACGGCGGTTTCTTTTTGGAACCGGTTGACTTGTCGATTATTTCCAGGAGAACGCGATTGAGGGATTTCCCCTTTTTTTTTGCAATCCGGCGCAATTCACGTTCGGTCTTCGGATCCAACCCGCGTAAAGTGATTTGTGACATGACTCACCTCCTGATACATGATGAATCATATTATGCCTCACAAAATTCGGCGTCAAGATAAATATTGCTGTATTGGAGGATTACAGGATATCCCCCATGGACTATAATCTATCGAAGACATTGGCCTGCAGGTTGGCAATCCACTGTTTGCCGTCTTGGGTGACGCGCAGGTAGCGCATGGCCTCCTGAATATACATGTTGACATGGCTCCAGCAAAACTTGGCGTGGTTTTTCCGCAGGTCCCCGGGCGTCTTGTACCCGAATTGCTGGTTGAGGCCGAGTTCCTCGAATTCATAGAAAAGCGCCGTGCACTTTTGGATGCGGTAGGGGTCGCCGAGTTGACCGATGAGGTCGGCCGCCCGCACGAGCCCATGGTATCCCTTGGTGTCTTGGTACATCTCTCCGTCGGGAACAGGAAAACGGGTCATTTCGATGTAAGCGGTCAACCGTTCGGCATCGATCAGACCTTCCGTCAGCATTCCCTTACCGAAACGCTCGCGCACGAACATTTTGCTCCGATCGACGTGATACGGCAGCAGCGCCGCGTCCGTGCCGCCGGGTTTTACGGCGACTTTTTGTCCGTCAATACCGGTGGAAATTGTGCTGCCGATATCACCACTGCTTATCCCTTTCACATAGCCGATATCGTGGCACAAAAGAGCGATCATGAAATGCGCCCAGTCTTCGGGTGATACGCCACCCTCCGAAAGGTGCTTTCCTTCCAGTATAGACTGTCCGGCCAGGGCCACCATGACCGTGTGCTCGACGTTGTGATACAGGGCATCGGAGTTGGCGATGATTTCCAGGGCGAGATGTGAGGACCAGGTGATGACGTTGCCGAGTTCCTGGCCCATGTTACTGTAGGTTTGTCTGTAGGCTCTGCTGAGTTGCTCAACGCAGTAATTCATCTTAATTTTCTCAAGATTCAGCATGTCAGAGGCACCTCTTTTCCGGTTTAAACAGCTTGCTCGTCTACCGAATACTGGTAACCGTTTTCAGGGTTGCAAAGTCCGATGCGCTTCAAACCACCTCATTGTAAGCGTTTACAGGGTGCCGCCCCAGTGAAATAGGCTTCGCATTTCATGGGGCAGGCAGATGCAAGGCGTCGGGTGCGCAGACGACCTTTTGTACTTCAAGTGCCCGACAACAAAGCAGATGCGGTGCCATGTACGAATATTTTACACCAACGAACGCTTGACTGCAAAATATTTAATGTTAAACACTCATGGCCCTATGGGCCACCACGGTGCATTAAAATGAGGCGCCGGAGCCTGGG
>JBAVJU010000431.1:0-5898 GCA_049687935.1 Desulfobacterales bacterium
GTTCATTATCGAGGCCTCAAAAAAATTGCAGGCATTCACATGTTGGGGGATTAAAAAAAATTACCCGAATGGAAATTTGTTTAAAAGAGTCGAATTGTTAATTGATCATTTCTGATCTTTTCGTGAACCCTAAACTGACTCATCCTTGTAGCGCCTTGGGAAATCGAAAAAAACAAATTCGCCTTTAGACTCCTTGATTTTTTGCCATTGGTCGACATCGAACCTGATGCAGCATACGCCGGTAGTTGGGATGTTATCTATCGGATTTCTTTTAAGCATCATATCGGCAAAATCATTGAGGCTTGGATTGTGGCCAAAAAGCATGACGGTTTCATTCTCATCATCCAAATTCTTTAACAAATCAAAAAGATACCGTGCACTGGCATGATACATTTTGTCTAAAAACATAATCTTTTTTGGGGGATAATCGAGTGCCTTGGCAACAGCTATGGCCGTTTTTCTTGCTCTTTTTGCAGGACTTGACAGAAGAAGGTCGGGCATCATTTTTCGCTCCTTTAGTTTTTGCCCCATAAACGGCGCATTCCTTTTACCTCTTTTGTTCAAAGGTCTGTCAAAGTCGACCAGGCTGGGATCTTTCCAACTTGATTTGGCGTGTCTGACCAGAATAAGTATTTTCATCTTGATCACACTCCCTTGAGCCAATCAAATTGACCGAATAGGTCGATTGCAATCGTTCGCCCGTTCAGGTAGGCATCAAAAATATGCGTATTGGTCTATTCGCTTGGCGGCCTTCGCGCGCGTACTCATTCAGCGCGCGGCGACCAAAGAACCATCAACGCAGAACGTCGATTATTGCACGGAGAGTACTAAACCCCAGAATTTATATGAAAGATTTACCCGCATGCCTTTTTAATATAAATGATCCTTCCATCTTTGTCCAAAATAATATTTGGTTTTTGCGATCTAATATTCACATGAGAGAGAATCCGCGTTTAAACCGTGGTTTAAAAATGAAACCGTCGATTTAATTTTCCTGCCTGACCAGAAACCGGTTCCTCCAGCACAGGAAATAGATCGCTGCGAATTGCGGGCCCAATTTCATCTGTCTGATATTACATCGTATATTTTCCCTCTCGTGCCGGCATACATCATGCCACTCGATGCTTCAACTGCGCCAAACCTGACAGGAAATATCCACTTGTTCAAAAGATACCATTGGCACATGGCGTCACCCTCGCCGAAAAATAATCGGCCGAGTTGATTGTCTTCAATGTCATCAACAAGAGGGATGGTGATACCCTTCTCAAAGTTGCAGCGGGTCAATTCGGAAAGAAAATCGAAAAATATGTGGACAACACTGCAGAGGTATATATAAAAAAAGAGTGAAAGAAGCGTGGTCCCGACAAATGGAAAAGCTCATCGATGAGATTGGCTGTTCCGACTTAGCTAGTGCTAAGGTTTTCGGGGTTAGCGTTCTCGAAAATAGGATGCCGAAATGCAGGATTATAATGGCGAGACCTTCGTATATGCGGTAACTTTTATCTGTTATGAAACTTTTGGACGATTTCCGCAGAGGTCTCTAAGATACTGTTTAAAAAAGGAACGGGCATGATTATTGCCGGACTCAAACTGACTTTTCTGGGGATGGGGGTTGTCATTCTCTTTCTCCTGTTGCTTATTCTGATCATCAATATTTCCCATAAGTTTTTGGCTGCAGGGAGTGCCAAAGAGCTTACCGAAATGGAAGCAGCAGAGCTGAGGAGAAGAAAAAAAACCGCTTTGGCGGCAGAAGACAAAATGCTGGTGGCTATCATTAGCGCGTCCGTTGCTGCACACCGTGCCCGGCACGGACAATCGGAAAGCTAAAGGCTCAATTGTTCCGGTTTGGTTGCCAGGGAAGATTTTTTTATTAATTTACCTAATTTTTCTCAGGAGGCGGTGAACGACCATGATGAAAAAAATACGCTTTATGGATACGTCCTTGCGGGATGGATTCCAGTCGGTCTTTGGCGCACGAGCACTCACCGATGATTTCATACCTGCGGTGGAAGTGGCGGTGCATGCCGGCATAGAACATCTGGAAGCCGGCGGTGGTGCCCGTTTTCAGGCTCTTTTCATGTATTGCGGCGAATCTGCGTTTGACATGATGGACCGCTTCCGCGCGGCAGCGGGACCTGCTGTCAACCTTCAAACACTGGCCCGCGGCATCAATGTGGTGGCTCTATCCGCCCAACCGAGGGATATGATCGATCTTCACGCCAAGATGTTTAAAAAACACGGGATGACCCACATTCGGAATTTCGACGCCTTAAACGACGTTCGGAACCTCATCTACTCCGGTGAGTGCATCAAAAATGCCGGCTTGCACCACCAGGTGGCCGTCACGATGATGGAACTGCCGCTGGGTTGCAGCGGCGCCCACGATGCACCGTTTTACATCAAAACATTACGGGAAATACTCGATTCGGGGTTGCCCTACGATTCCATCTGTTTCAAGGATGCCTCGGGAACTTGCAACCCTCAAAAGGTGTATGACACCATAAAAGCCGCGCGAAAGCTTCTGGGTGATGACGCGGTGATATGGGCGCACACCCATGAAACCGCCGGTGTGGGCATCACCCAGTACAAGGCCGCCATCGAGGCGGGGGCCGACGGGGTCGACCTGGCGCGTTCGCCCCTATCCGGCGGAACCTGCCAACCGGACATAATTTCCTTATGGCATGCGCTCAAAGGCACAGACTATACCCTGGATATCGACGTCACCAAAATACTTGAGGCCAATCATGTCCTTCAGGAGTGCCTCAAAGACTACTTTTTCCCTCCTGAAGCGCAGAAGGTCTCGTCGGAAGTCATCCTGTCCCCCATGCCGGGGGGCGCATTAACGGCAAACACCATGATGATGCGGGATACCGGAACGCTTCACCTCTATCCCAGGGTCATAGAGGCCATGTCTGAATGTGTGGCCCGGGGCGGGTTCGGCACCTCGGTAACGCCCGTGTCGCAATTTTATTTCCAGCAGGCCTATGTCAACGTGACCCAGGGGCCCTGGAAGAAAATAACAGACGGTTACGGCAAGATGGTGCTTGGCTATTTTGGCCGCACACCGGTGGAGCCGGATCCCGAGATTGTTCGGATTGCGGAAGAGCAGCTTGGGAAACCCGTGTTTAAAGGCGATCCCCTGGACACCCTTGAACCCGGTATCCCCAAGGCCAAAGCAATCCTTGAACAGGAAGGCCTGCCAATTACCGACGAAAACATCTTTATCGTAGGCGCCTTGGCGACTGCCGGCGGTAACAAGGGTCTCGATTTTCTGAAAGGCAATAAGCCGATCAATGTCCGCAAGGTGACCCAGGAAACCGAACCGGTAAACGCACCGGTTGCGACGCTGGCGTCTCAGGCGACTCCGCAAAGCGGACCTGCCGATTACACCGTAACCGTGGAAGGCAAGGCATACCAGGTCACGGTCGAGGCGTCCACCGGTGAAGTGACCACGGTTAAACCGGCTGCCGCCGCGGCGGCCAAACCGGCTGCGACGATTGAAGTCAAGGCCAAATTACAGGGTATCGTCTATGAAATTTTTGTTTCAATCGGCGATCGGGTTAAAAGAGGCGACACACTCATGATTCTTGAAGCCATGAAAATGGAAACACCTGTTGTCGCGCCAAGCGACGGCAAGGTGGCCAGCATCGAAGTCGAAAAAAATCAGGTGGTAAAACCCGGGCAGCTGGTCGCAACACTTTCTTAGTGCGTCGATCCGGAAATACGATATCGTATTTTGAAAAATCGAAATTGGTCAAATACTCACCCAGCACTAAGTTCCGAGGACCTCGACTGAGCTCGGTCGAAGTCTAAATAAATTCGTCATCGAATTTATGAATCGATGGACTTAGGGCGGAGGACCCGAAGATGCGCACCAAACGACTATTGGTCTTTGTCACGCTTATATTGCTTATAGCCGCGTCCGCCGTTGTCCTGGCAGGTAACCAGACGACCGGGGCCGCACAGGCACCAAAATCCTTGGCGCCCATGGGCAGCATGCTTGCAGAGTTCAGCAAATCCACCGGCATTTTCGGCTACCTCTTCCCTGCTTCAGGGAAATGGACCGAAGGAATCGGTCGCATCATCATGGTCGGAGTCGGCCTCTTGATGTTGTTTCTGGCTATCCGCAAAGGGTTCGAACCGTTGCTCCTTGTGCCAATCGGATTTGGATGTATTCTGGCGAATATTCCCATGTCAGGCATCACCGAACCGGGGGGCATCCTCTACTATGTCTACCAAATCGGTATCAAGACGGGTGTCTTTCCGCTGCTTGTCTTCATGGGTGTGGGGGCCATGACGGATTTTGGGCCCATGATCGCGAACCCCAAGACCGCCCTTCTGGGTGCAGCGGCGCAGTTCGGGATCTTTAGCACGCTCATCGGTGCGTTGGCATTATCGCAATTCGTTCCCGGAATAGATTTCGACCTTTTCGACGCGGCCTCCATCGGCATCATCGGCGGCGCTGACGGGCCTACGGCCATTTTTTTGGCAAGCCAGCTGTCTCCCGATCTGCTCGGCGCCATTGCCGTGGCGGCCTATTCCTATATGGCGCTGGTTCCCATCATTCAACCGCCCATCATGCGGGCTTTGACCAATTGCGAGGAGCGGAAAATCCGCATGAACCAGCTGCGATATGTGGGCAAGGTGGAGAAGATCGTTTTCCCGCTGACGGTTCTCGGGCTTTGTCTGCTCTTTTTGCCCTCGGCCGCTCCGCTTATCGGCTTTTTCATGTTCGGTAACCTGATGCGGGAGTGTGGCGTCGTGGATCGCCTTTCCAAAACTGCGCAAAACACCCTGATCAACATCGTCACCATCCTTCTCGGTCTGGGGGTCGGGTCCCGTTTGTCCGCCCAAAGTTTTCTTAATGTGGAAACACTGGGAATATTGCTCCTCGGCGTGATTGCTTTTGGTATCGGGACGGCATCAGGGATTTTGATGGCCAAACTGATGAACCTGTTTTCAAAAACGAAAATCAATCCGCTCATTGGTTCGGCGGGAGTATCCGCCGTGCCCATGGCCGCCCGGGTCAGTCAAAAGCTGGGAATTGAGGCGGATTCCGAAAACATGCTTTTAATGTTCGCCATGGGGCCGAACGTGTCGGGCGTGATCGGATCGGCGGTGGCCGCAGGGGTTTTGTTAACGCTGAAAAATTTATTGGTGTGATGGGTCGTCAGCCTCTGGTGGCTGATGAAATCTGGCCCAAGACAAAATCGAAGGAGGAAAAAATGACGATACGCGTCCTGATGATCAGAAAGTTGCCGCGCTTGACAGGTGGATTGGAAGCAGAGCTGCTGCCCCAACTGGTTCCGATGTTAACCGAGTTGAGATCTATGGCCTTTCGGCAGCCGGGGTATATTTCCGGAGAGACCTTGCGCAACGTGGCGGATCCCTATGAATATCTGGTGATCAGCACATGGAAATCGGTTCAAGATTGGCAGAGGTGGTTTGCAAATAAGAAAAGGGCAGACCTCGAGGGCAAAGTTGATGCCGTTATAGGTGCGCCGACTGAGTACAAGGTTTACACGTACGATTAGTTTGCCGATACAGGGCGGTCTGTCTCCTCGATTGTTTTCATCCATCTATACACAGCGTCACAACAAATTTCGTATTAGCCCTTTGTATCGCTGAACTTAAAGTCACCTTATCGGGTTAAACACGCAGAACGCCGTGTATGTGCGCGCAATAATTTGGGTCGTTCGGTATCAACAGAGTATTTGCTCTGTTGATAACTGTATCTTCGCACAGTGTTAAAATGGATAAGATAGAAAGACAAAAAATTGCACTATTGGGCGGCGGCCAAAGATGCAAGGCTTTTCTGCAGGTCATATTAAGCGAAGACTTTGACGAAAAGAAGCCGGAGATCCTGGGAGTAGCGGATATCAATGAACGGGATATGGC
>JBAVJU010000432.1:0-2360 GCA_049687935.1 Desulfobacterales bacterium
CACGAAGGCCTCGGTCTCGCGACCCGCCGTTCCGTTTCCGATCGCGACGGCTTCAATCGAAAACCGACGACAGAGTTCGGCAATTTTTTCGGCCGCCTGTCGATCCTGTCTCTCGCTTAAATGCGGATAAACCGTTTCGTGGTGCAACAGCTTGCCCTGGCGGTCGAGACAGACGATTTTGCAGCCGGTGCGATAGCCCGGATCGATGCCCATCACGCGACGGGCACCGAGCGGCGGGCTGAGCAGCAGCTGCCGCAAGTTGCCGGCGAAGATGCGGATGGCCTGTTCGTCGGCGCGTTGTTTGGTGACCAGCCGCAGTTCGGTTTCCATGGCGCGCGACAGCAACCGCCGGTATCCGTCGTGCAACGCCAATCTCACCTGGGCGGCGTCCGGATCCTCTCCGTTCACAAAGAGATCCTCGAGCAGGGCCAAGGCGTCGGCTTCCGGCGGCGCCATGGCCAGGTTGAGAATATCCTCTTTCTCTCCGCGCCGCATGGCCAGAATCCGGTGGGAGGGCGCGGTCGCCGCCGGCTCGTTCCAGTCGAAATAATCGCGATACTTCGCTCCCTCGGTCTCTTTGTCTGTGGCCACCTGGCTCCGGATGATTCCTTTGCGCAGATAGAGCTCACGCATGCGGTCACGTGCCCGGGGGTCTTCGTTGATGATTTCGGCGATAATGTGGCGGGCACCCCCCAGGGCGGCCTCGACCGATTCGACCCCTTTTTGCGGGTCAACGTAAGCGGCGGCCAGTTGCACGGGGTCACGGCCACTCTGTTCCAGGATTTCCCGGGCCAGCGGCTCCAGGCCTTTTTCGCGGGCCACGGTGGCCTTCGTGCGTCGCTTGGGCCGAAAAGGCAGGTAGAGATCTTCGAGCATCGCCAGGGTCGGTGCGGCCGACACCTGTTCCTTCAGCTCGCCGGTAAGGTGGCCGTTGGTTTCAAGGGACTTTAGCACGGCCGCTTTGCGGACGTCGAGCTCCTCGAGCTGGTGAAGCCGGTCGCGGATGGCGGTGATGGCAACCTCATCGAGGCTGCCGGTGGCTTCCTTGCGGTACCGGGCAATGAACGGCACGGTGCCGCCCTGGGCGAGAAGATCGGCAACGGCGTCGATTTGTTTCGTCGCAATGTTGAGTTCGGCGGAAATGGTTGCGATAGGCTCCAAGCTCCAATTTCCTTTCTGTCGCAAGAGATTTTTCCAGTCGGGCGTGCAACGGGAAGGGATGTCGATGGCAACGCCATTGAAACGACTGGCCCTATATGCGACCATGGCTGTAAAGTCAAGAGCCGCAAGAATCCATAGTTCTTGAAGAAATCAGCGTTTTCGGGTATAATTTAGGCGTCTTAACACAAGTTGATTTCGACCAGCGGCCGGCTTCGCCCGCCAGAGGATCAGGAAATGAAATTAAACAGATGGCTGGGTGAAGCATCCCTGAAAGACAAGAACCTGTCTTACAAGCTCAACATCATCTTCGGCCTTTTTTTCCTCTTTCCGGTTTTCGGTTTTCTTTACTTCGGCTACAAGTACAATATCCTCACCGACCGTTATGTCCCGGTTTTTTTTATGGGGGTGCTGGTTTTTTCACTGGTCGGCTTCATCATCCTCAGAACCCTTTTCGACAAAATCGCCACCATCTCGCAGGAAATGACGAAAGACTTTATCGCCGACATGGCCGGGGAGAAAATAAAGACCGGCGCGGACGAACTGCAGAACATCGTCGAATCTTTTTCGGCTCTCCAGAAACAGTTCGGCAGCACCTTTCACCAGCTTGAAAAGAAGGCTTCGGAAATATCGATCCTCAAAGAACTCTCGGAACTGTGCTATGTCACCTTCGATCCCGAAGAAATCCTCTACGTCACCCTGGAGCGCGCCCTGATGCTGACCCGCTCGGACCTCGGCTCGGTGTTGACCATCGAAAAAAAAGCGCGCAAAGAATTTGTGGTCAAAGCCAGCGTCGGCCTGGGTGAATACGTCAAACTGGGCGACCGCATTGACTTCGAAACCAGCATTGCCAAGTACGCGGTCATCAACAAGTCGCCTCTGGTGGTCAAGGACATAGAAAAAGACCGGCGCTTCGGCCGGGCCAATCTGCCGCACTACGGCACCAAATCCTTTGTCTGCATGCCGATCAAGACCAGCAAGGAGATCATCGGCGTTTTGACGCTTTCGCGCAAGGACGACGCCCGGGTTTACGGTCAGGAAGACATCGAGGCGCTCACGCCGCTTCTTAGCAACGCCGCTTTCACTTTCGAGAACCTGCGGCTGATCAAGGAGAACGAACGCGGTTTTCTGCAACTCAGGTCGATCGAAAAAATCTTCAAGATCATCAACTCCAGTTTCCGGGACAGTGAACTGCTCCAGGC
>JBAVJU010000433.1:0-5795 GCA_049687935.1 Desulfobacterales bacterium
GTAGGCCACTATAATGAGAACGAGAATTTCCACGGCCAGAAAGGGGATAAGGGCCACGCTGATCTTTTCGATCCGCTCGCCGGTGACCGAGGAGAGGACAAACAGGCAGGCCCCCACCGGCGGCGTCATGAGTGAAATGTTGAGGGCCAGTACGATCATGATGCCGGCGTGAACCGGATCCATCCCGATGGTGGCGGTCAGGGGCCCCAACACGGGCGCCAGGATGATCAGTGCGGCATTGATGTCCATGAACATGCCGACAACCAGCAGCAGCGTCAGGATCAGACCGATGACGATCCGGGGATCGCTGGAAAGAAAAAGGAAAAAGGCCGCAATTTTTTGTGGGATCTGCATGAAGGTCATCCACCAGCTCAAAATCGAAGCGCTGGCGATGATCAGAAACACAATCCCGGTGATACGGGCGGTCCGGATGAGCATCTCCAGAATGTCGTTGAATGTCAGCGCCCGGTAGACGACCGTGCTGATCAAAAGCGCGTAGAATACGGCTATCGCCGCCGCTTCGGTCGGGGTGACGATGCCGCCGAGGATCCCGCCGAGGATGATTCCCGGCATCAGCAGGGCCAGGAAGCTTGATTTGAAGGCCCACAGGATGCGTATCAGGCTGAAGCGTTCCTTGCTCTTCGGCAAGTTTAAACGGCGCCCCAGTGCGGCGATCACTGCCATGCACATGAGGCAGATCAGCAGCCCGGGGAGAATTCCCGCGGCAAAAAGACCGGCAATCGACACGCCCATCAGCGAACCGTAGATCACCATCAGGTTGGATGGCGGGATGGTCGGCCCGATGATTGAACCGGCCACTGTCACGGCACAGGAGAAAGGCCGGGTATAGCCCTCCTTGACCATCGCCGGCACCAGTGTGTTGCCGAAGGCGGCCGAATCGGCCACGGCTGCACCGGTCATGCCGGCGAACAGAACCGAGGCGATCATGTTCGAGTGCGCCAGGCCGCCGCGAAGGAAGCCGACAAGGGCATTGGCGAAGGCGGCGAGTTTTTCGGTGATGCCCGAACGGTTCATGATTTCACCGGCCAGGATGAAAAAGGGCATCGCCATGAAGGTGAACAGGTCCAGTCCCTCGAAAAACCGTTTTGGCGCCATGGTGAGAAAATTCTCCCCCCCGATTTGCAGCAGGCCGGCCACACCGGCCACACCGAGGGTGACGCCGACCGGCAGACCGATGAGCATGAAAAAGAAGAACAACACGATAACAACGGTCATGGCCCCCCCCTATTGCACAGTCTGCCCTGTCGACCCGCGCAGGTTCCGCATCATTGCCGCGAAGATCTGAATGGCTGTCAGGGCTGAAGACACCGGAACCGCTGCGAACGGGACCATCATCGTCATACCGAAAATGGTCGCATACTGACTGGCACCGGACTGGGTCATCCCGATGCCGTAGTAAGTGAGAAAGACAAAGAACAGCAGGCTGATGATGTCCAGAGCGAAGACAAGATACCGCCCGACCTTTTGGGACAGACGCTGCAGGACCAGCTCGAGTCCGATGTGCTCACGGTAATACGCGCCGCAGGAGACGGCTAATAAGGCGGCCCAAATCATAACGTATCGCGAGAGCTCTTCGGTCCAGGTCACTCCCAGTTCCAGGAAATAGCGTTCGAGGACGCCGAACCATATAATAACGATCATGGCGCCCACCAACAAGGCGCAGGCGCGTTCGACGATCCAGTTCAACCGATCGGCGAGACGATTAATGATGCGCATGCTCATCGGAATTTGAGGCCTCCATTCCGGCTTGATGATGTGAAAACCGATTCAATTTTCGGTGACATTTTCCACGTAAACTAAAGGAATGACGGCATACATGGCCGCTGCTTTGACCAACTCGGATTTCCAGGTGCGCTCGTTGGGGGCATGGGCCTGGTCCTCGTGCCCGGGGCCGAATCCGATGCACGGTATGCCGTAGCGTCCCATGATGGAGACGCCGTTCGTGGAAAACGTCCATTTGTCGATAACCGGTTTTTCCGCGAACAGGGAGGTGTGCGCTTTTACCAGAGTCTGGCAGGCGGCGTGTTCCTCTGCCAGGGTCCAGGCGGGAAAGTAGCATTGGGTGGGGTACACCAGACCCGTGTAGGCGGGACGCTTGTAATCGTACATCGAAACCTCGGCCCCGTAGCGTTTCACGGAGGGAAGGCCGCGGATTTCTTCCAGGGCGGACTCCCAGGTTTCGCCGACGGTCAGACGGCGGTCGACGGAGATCGTGCAGCTGTCGGCGACGGCGCAGCGCGACGGCGAGATGAAGAAAATTTCCGAAACGGTCAGCGACCCTTTCCCAAGAAAGGGATCGTTTTTCAGTTTCCCGTGCAGCTCTTGCAGTTCGGCGAGTATCGGCGCCATCTTGAAGATGGCATTGTCGCCTCTTTCCGGAGCTGATCCATGGGCGCTCAAACCGGAAACCGCGACCTTGATTTCCATTCGGCCTCTTTGGCCCCGATGAATTCGACAGGAAGTCGGTTCGGTGGACACCACAAATTCGGGACGGATATGACTCTCTTCGATGAGATACTGCCAGCACAGACCGTCGCAGTCTTCTTCCTGCACGGTACCGGTCATAAGAAGCGTATACTCTTTTTCCAATGCGAGATCCTTGATGATTTTACCGGCATAGACCATGGCCGCCATTCCCCCCTCCTGATCGCTGGCGCCGCGGCCGATGATGATCTCCTCGTCTTCGAATCCCTGGTAGGGGTCATGTTCCCAATTTTCGATATTGCCGACGCCAACCGTGTCGACATGGGCGTCGAAGGCGATCAACCGTTTGCCGCTTCCGATCGTGCCGATAAGGTTGCCCATGGGGTCGATTTCCACCTTGTCGAACCCAACGGATATCATCTCATTTTTGATGCGCTGGATAACTTCTTTCTCCTGGCAACTTTCGCTGGGGATGGCGATCATATCCCGCAGGAACCGGGAAATGGCCGGTTTGTAGAATTCCGCCCGGCCCAATACTGATTTATAGTCGATTCTCATCAGTCACCTCTTTCTTTATTAATGGACTTCGTATTGCATTCATTTCGATTCTGTCAATGGGCAAAATGGCTATGGCATATTATATTAACGGGTTCGGTATCGACATTTTCATTACTCTATTGATAAAGTTGAACGGTTTTATTACTGTCCATGATGAAGATTCGAAAAACAGGACGAATCAGGCTGAATCGTGTCGTGTTGATCGGCTTCGACGCCCGGCTTTTATCTTTTTCGCTTACGACGTGAACGGAGGTTATCCATGAGAAAGTCATTGTGTACGAAAATTGCCGTTTGTTTGTGCTTCTTGATCACGACCCTGGCTGCCGCAGCGGACACCCCTTCGACGAAAGAGCAGACCGAACCGACCAAAGAGCAGACCATCGATTATATTCTGGCACGGATCAACGAAGTGCAATTAAAAGACGGCACCGGTTCGGTCCGGACGCAGTCTAAAACGGTCAAACTGATTGTCAAACACCTTCAATATGCAACCATTGAAAATTGCCTCCTCACCATCAGGGAAACCCGGTTGGAAAATGATGTCTTGATGTTTGAAAAGACGATGAAAGTGCCGCTCGCCCAACTGAATCCAGCGGATGTGAAGGGTGACGATCAACGGGTGCTTTTGATGACCGCAAACGATGGCGCTTTTGTCGATCAAACAGTCAAATCACGACGAAACGCGAAGGCCGAATCTGTTGACCACAAGATGACGGACAGCGTGCCGGTCAATTTTGCAATGGGTCAGGGCGAAAAGCTCGCGCGCGCCTTTTCCCACCTCATCAAATTGTGCGGAGGGCAGAAAGATTTGTTTTAAGTGAAAGGGGGCAATCACTTGGGAAATCTGATGCCGCCGACGTTATGAAGGCTCCGCTTCCACTATTTCAGAATTGACCGGGCCACAATCGTCTTCTCGATTTCCTTGGTGCCCTCGTAAATCTCGAGGATTTTGGCATCCCGGTAGAGCCGCTGCACTTTGTATTCGTCGATGTACCCATATCCGCCGTGTAGCTGCAATGCCTCGTCCGCGCAGTCCACGGCCACCTTGCCCGAAAACCATTTGGCCATCGCGACCAGGGCGTGATCCGGCTTTCCCTGGTCGGCCAGCCAGGCGGCCTCATAGTAGAGGTTGCGGGCGGCGCGGATGCGGGTGGCCATTTCGGCCAGTTTGAACTGGGTCACCTGAAATGCGGCCAGTGGTTGACCGAATTGACAGCGTCCCTTTGCATGCCGGACGGCTTCTTCGAGCGCACCGCGCGCCAGTCCCACCGCTTGGGCACAGACGTGCAGCCGCGTGCGATTGAAAAACGCCATCAGCTGGTAAAATCCTTGCCCCTGCTCGCCGACCAGGCTTTCAGACGGCACGCGCACGTCTTTTAAGACGAGTTCGGCCGTGTCCGAGGCCCGGATACCCAGCTTTCCCCTGATCTTCACGGCCTTGAATCCCGGTGTGTCGGTCGGCACCAGTATGAAGCTGTGGCGCCGGTGCGGCGATTCGTTTTCCGGCTCCGTCCGGCAGAAAATGAGCATGTAATCGGCCACGGTACCGTTGGTGGCAAACATCTTGGAACCGTTGATGACCCAGGCATCGCCGGTATTGACGGCCGTGGTGACGGCGCCGCTGACGTCACAGCCCGCATCCGGTTCGGTGATGGCCGTGCCCATGATGGCCTCGCCGGACACCAGTCGCGGTAGAAGCAGCTGTTTTTGTTTTTCCGTGCCGTACATCTGGAGCAGTTCGGAACCGAAGGTCGTGGCCAGAATCGCACTGCCGATGCCCGGGTCGACGGCCCAGAATTCCTCGTTCAACAAGCAGTGTTCGAAGAAGCCGTAACCGGCCCCGCCGTACTTCTCGTCGATGAAGACGCCGACAAAACCCAGATCGCAGGCTTTTTTCCAGATGGCGTAGTCGAATTTCTCTTCACGGTCGAATTCGACCGCACGGCCGGGGAATTCACCCAGGGCGAATTTGCGGGCCGCCTTGACGATGTCCTGCTGTTCTTTGGTGAGGTTGAAATCCATGGCGGAATCCTTGTGCTGTATCGGTTGAGTCGGTTGAGTCGGTTTAGTCCGTTGAGCCGGTTGAGCCGGTTGGGTCAGTTGAGTTGGTTTATTGAGTTAATTGAGTGAAAGGCTTGCGTTCGAATTGAAATAAGACTAACTAGTCCCCATCCACCTCTAATACCAAAACACGAACTCGTTGGCACGGGAGATTCGCGTGAGCGTCACCATCCATCTGCACAAGACCCACCGCCGATTCACAGCAGGGAAGGAGAGGGTCGACATCGAGGGACAAACGGTCGGGGAGTGCCTCCGAAACCTGGTCGACCTCTATCCGGAGCTAAAGCCTCAGCTTTTCGACGGGGGGGGCCGGCTTCAAAAAACCGTCGAAATCTATCTGAACATGGCGAGCGCCTATCCGGATGAATTGGCCCGACCGACCACCGACGGGGACCGGATCCACATTACGCTCATGCTGGCCGGCGGCTGAGCGCTTTAAAATTCGGTCGCCCGGCGAAATCCATCGGTTCGTTATTTTCGTTGAGAATTACTGAGTCGGAATCGGTTCCCGATGTGTTCCTTCTTCGGAGCATCAAAATGTATAGAGCTCAACTGCGCTGGCAGACGGTGGTTATCCTGCTGGCCCTGGCCATGACCTGGGGCGCCAACATGGCGTTCATCAAGTTTGCCGCACGCGAAGTGGCCCCGCTTTTCATGGCGGGGCTGCGATCCTTGGTGGCCACCGTTTTCATATTTCTCTATATGCGGCGGCGGGGGATTCCCGTTTTCCC
>JBAVJU010000434.1:0-25913 GCA_049687935.1 Desulfobacterales bacterium
TATGAAATCGGTGCCGAAGTCGCCGTCATTCCTTATGCCCTCTCGGGCAGTCCGGCGCTGGTCGACAATGTGGTATCGGGGCTGCAGAACGGCTGCCGCTGCTACATCATCCAGAACCACGGCGCGCTCTGCCTTGGTGTGGACCTCGCTGAAGCGATGCACAATGCGGAACTGCTGGAAAAAACGGCTCAGGCTTATTTTTATGCGCTGTGCAGCGGCCGCGAGATCAGCCGACTGCCTGAGGATGCGGTTCAGAGGCTGACGAGTATGCGAAAACAGAGTTAGCCATCCACAGGCGGCATCAGTCTACCACCTGTAGATGGACACGAGTTGCCTCCCGATCAATACTTTTAATGAAACCGAAGCAACCGCAGTGAATGGGCCCTTATTCCGGCAACCGGTCGACGACGCGGTTGACGATGGCGCCGATCTTTTCGATCCGGCACTCCACGACGCTGCCGGCCGTCAGCGCGACGGGCGGGTGTCGAAAGTACCCCACCCCGCTCGGTGTGCCGGTTGAAATCACGTCTCCCGGGTAAAGGGTCATGTCCTCGCTGATGAATTCGATCAGGGTGGCGACGTCGAAGATCATGTCCCGGGTGTTGCCGTCCTGCATGAGGGTGCCGTCCACCACAGCCGTCAGCTGCAAATTCTGGATGTCGCCGATCTCTTCCATCGTCACAATGGCCGGTCCCAGGGGGGCAAAAGTGTCGTAGGACTTGCCGCGGAACCACTGTGAGTCGGCAAACTGGGCCTCACGCCCGGAAACGTCGTTCATGATCGTCACACCGGCCATCACCTCACGGGCATCGGCTTTGCGAATCCGCTTTGCTTCTCTTCCGATCACCACGGCCAGTTCGACTTCCCAGTCGATTTTCCCGCAGCTGCGCGGCAGCAGGATCGGATCGTAAGGGCCGTTGAGGGCATTCGATCCCTTGCAGAAGAGAAGCGGTTTGTCCGGTTGGTCGAACCCGCCTTCCTTGGCATGTTCGGCGTAGTTTTTCCCCAGGCAGATGATTTTAGAGGGCCGATCGAGCGGGCAGCCGCGCCGTTCGGTCATCGGCTCGCCGGTCGCTTCGAGGCCGGCGACCTTGTCGAGCCAACCGCTGCGAAAAAAGGCTGCACCGATGTCGGGAATGTCGGGAAAATACCGCCGCAGATCGACGATGCGATCCTCGATCTCGATCCCCGGCCGCTCCATTCCTTTAGGTCCGAAACGAATCAAGCGCATGGTCATGGCTCCCTGCTGCTACGGCCGTCTTCGAAGCACTTCCCGGCATACCAGTTGATCTGACGGCAAATTCCCCGGATGATGCTGACCTCCTTGGCCCTGAGCTGCATCCGGGTGAAGAAATGGCGGATCCTGGCCATCCAGTAGTCCGGGTTTTCCGGGTTGATGTAGTTGATGCGCACGAGAATGTCCTTCAACTGGTCGAACATGCCGTCCAGTTCATGACGGTTTGCCAGTCGGGGCGCGAAGGTGCCGGGATCGGCCCGCTTGGCCGTGAAAAGCTCGTAGCAGATGACCATGACGGCCTGCGCCAGATTGAGAGATGCAAACGCCGCCGTCGGGATATTGACCAGCCACTGGCAGAAGCGGATATCTTCGTTGGTCAGTCCCCGGTCTTCCGGCCCGAAGAGCAGCGCCACCTTGTTGTTGCGGCTGATCGAAATCAGGTCCCGGGCCAGCCGGTCCGGCGATTCGATGACCGTGCGCTGGCGGCCGAGGCGCGCCGTGGTGCCCACCACCAGATTGAAGGAAGCCAGGGCTTCCGCAAGGGTTTCAAAGACCTGCATGTCTTCGATCACATCAATGGCGGCATGGGTGGCCATTTTGACAATGCGGGTCAGGTCACAATTCTGCGGGGCAACCACCACCAGGTTTTTGACCCCCATGTTGCGCATGGCACGGGCGGCGGCGCCGATGTTTTCCGGGTAGCGGGGCCGGTTGAGGACGATGGTGATATGATCCAGGTCGATGCCCTCTCGCATCAGCTGACGATTTCGAGCCGGTTGAAAAAATAGCCGATCTCGAAAGCGGCGGTAGCGGGCGCATCCGAACCGTGGACCACATTTTTTTCGATGTCGGTGGCGAACTCGCGCCGGATGGTCCCTTCGGCCGCTTCCTTATAGTTGGTGGCCCCCATCAATTCGCGGTAGCGGGCGATGGCGTTCTCGCCCTCAAGGACCATCACCACGCACGGCCCGGAAGACATGAAATCCGTGAGGCTGTCGAAAAAAGGGCGCTCCCGGTGCACCGCGTAAAACCCGCAGGCCTGGTCCTTGGTCATGTGAAGCATTTTCATGGCCATGACCTTGAGCGCGTTTTTCTCGAGCCGCCGGACAACTTCACCGATCAGCCCCCGAGCCACACCGTCCGGTTTAACAATCGAAAGAGTTCTCTCCATTCTATTCATCCTTTTCATCAACCGGCCGCCGTCCTGCCGGCGGGCCGCTTCATTACGGTAAGCGTTTACAGGGTGCAAGGCGTCAGGCGCGCAGACGTACTCTTGCACTTCAAGCGTCCGACAACCCAGCCGATGCGGTGCCCTGAGAACGCTTACAAAAAAACTTTTCCAGGCGGGCCGAGCAGGCCCTCAGGCAGGCGGGCGGCATAAACAGCGCCGGGCACGCTTGGCTTCAGGCCCAAATACCAAATGGCCGGCGGCAAGTCAACACGGGCCGCGACGCTCCAACGGTCTGGGGTATATTTGTGCGGGGCGCCGGGTGACCGCGTTTGAGGTCGAAAATAGAATCGAGCCCGCAAATAGAAATTTGAAACTCGAAACTCAGAACCTTCAGTTGACAAAAAAAGAGCTAAATTTTATCATTTTTAAAACTATCGTTACCGCAACTATGACCAGCACCTTCAGAGGAGGGAGCCGCATGCCGATTTACGAGTTTTACTGTGATAGCTGCAACACGATCTTCAATTTCTTTTCCAGGACCGTCAACACCACCAAGAAACCGAAGTGCCCAAAATGCAGCAAAAAAGACCTTCAACGCCGGATGTCCGCCTTTGCCATCGCCGGCAAGGCCAAAGAAGGGGATGGCCTGGACGACCTGCCGTTCGATGAAAGTAAAATGGAGCAGGCCATGGGCATGCTGGCCGGCGAGGCTGAAAAAATCAACGAAGATGATCCGCGCCAGGCCGCCAACCTCATGCGCAAGCTGACCGACATGACGGGCATGAAACTCGGTGATGGGATGCAGGAAGCGCTGAGCCGCATGGAACGGGGGGAAGACCCGGACAAAATCGAGGCTGAGATGGGCGATCTGCTCGAAGGGGAAGACCCCTTTTTGATGCCGGCCAAGAAATCGGGCGCAGGCCTCTCGGCGACGGCGGAGCCGGCCCGGGATGAAAAGCTCTATGATCTGTGACGATAGGGCGAAATGATGAGGCCGCCAATGACCACCGATGTTCGGGACAGAATCGACATCCGGCGCGGCGACATCACCCGGTTGGCCGTCGACACCATCGTCAATGCCGCCAACTCGTCACTGTTGGGCGGCGGTGGTGTCGACGGCGCCATCCACCGGGCCGCCGGACCGCAGCTTCTGGAAGAGTGCCGCACCATCGGCGGCTGTCCGACCGGTGAAGCCCGCATTACCGGAGGCTGCAACCTGCCGGCTCGCTTCGTGATCCACACGGTCGGCCCGGTTTACCACCGCTCGACACCGGAAAAGGCTGAAAGGCTGCTGACGCGCTGCTACGAGAACAGTCTCGCCCTGGCGGCGCAAAATGGTGCCGAAGAAGTTGCTTTTCCCGCGATCAGCTGCGGCGTCTACGGGTACCCGATCGAAAAAGCCTGCCGGGTGGCGATCGACACCACCATCCGCTTTCTGGAAACCGACACGGTCGTCAAAAAAGTCATATTCGTTCTTTTTTCAGAGGGAGACCGCAAGGTGTACGCCGATTATCTGGCCGGCCCCGGAAATATTTTGGATTGACAAATACGAGCGGTATAATTAGTTTAGCAGCGCTGATAAAATAAACGAAATGCGATTGCGCAGTTCGGTTTGATACGCAAGGAGGACTAAAATGGTTGAGGTCACAGAAGCGGCAACGCGGCAGATCAGTGAATATTTCAAAGGACGGGAAGTCTCGCCGATTCGGATCTTTTTGAATGAGGGCGGGTGAGGTGGACCTTCGCTGGCAATGGCTCTGGACGAGCCGAAAGAAACCGATGAGGTTAAAGCCGTCGACGGATTTACCTATGTCATCGACAAAGAATTTTTAAAAAAAGCTCAGCCGGTCAAGGTCGATTTCATCGACTACGGCTTCAGACTGACCAGCAGCATCAAAATCGAATCGGGCTGCGGCGGCTGCGGCTCCGGCGGTTCCTGCGAGGTCTGATTTTTTAAGAAACTTATGGGGCAACACCTCGAGATGTTGCCCCTTTTCTATTTTCTGCTCGGTCGCAAACTCCCCTTCTTACCGATGCACAAGCCCACAATCGGCAGATTGTGTGTTCGTTGCTCTCCGTTTCCCAGGCGGAAAAGGCCCACATGCGCGTGCTGACCCGGGCCATTGAAACGTGCCCGGACTGAACCGGATGACCATGTTTCTCTGTGAGGCTTTACATGGCCGGCTGACCGGAATTTTTTTCGACGAGGACATCTGGAGGCACCGAAGGCACCCGATGGTAGATAAAACCGCCGCAGAGATCGCCCGTTACCACGAACAGACGAAGCATCACGTCAACCGCTACGCCCGTTCGCCGGGCCACATGGACTGGAACAACCAGCCGAACCCGTTCCGGTTCTTCGAAGGCACCGTTACGATCCCGCTGCCGTTTGCAGCACAGGACCCGCCCTTCGAGCACATGACCCTCTACCGGCGGCGGGAAGTGGTCGGAGAACCGTTCAATCTATCCACCGTGGCCGGATTTCTGGAGCTTTCGCTGGGCCTGTCGGCCTGGAAAGTCTATGGAAACAGCCGCTGGTCGCTGCGCATGAACCCATCGAGTGGCAACCTGCACCCCACAGAGGCCCATCTGCTCCTGCCGGCAATGAAAGGGCTCGAGGCGGGCCTTTATCATTACAACCCGCTGCGGCACGTCCTGGAACATCGGGCGGCCCTTCCGCTCGACCTGTGGCGACAGGTCACCGGCCATTTCAACACCGACGGCTTCATGGTGGCTTTGAGCAGCATTTTCTGGCGTGAAGCCTGGAAATATGGCGAACGGGCCTTCAGGTACTGCAACCATGACGTCGGTCACGCGCTGGCGGCCCTGGGCTTTTCGGCCGCCCTCAAGGGCTGGAAACTCACCTGCCTGAACGATCTGGCGGACGCCGATATCGAAACCCTGCTTGGCTTCGACCGGACGGCCTGGGAACCGCTCGAAGCCGAGCACCCCGATCTGATCTGCTTCGTGCAGGAACAAAATGGGCCCGCGGTTTCCCGTACGCTGCCGCAAGCGGTGATACGGGCTTTTGCCGAACTGACGATTGCCGGAAAACCGAACCGCCTGAGCCCGAACCCGATCGATTGGCAGATTATTTATCAGACGGCCGAGCACTGCCGCAAGCCCCGCACCGAGGAAGCCCGCTGCGACTATGGCGACAACCCTTTTTTCGCCCACTCCCCGGCTCCCCTCACGGCAGCCGACATCATCCGCCGGCGCCGCAGCGCCACCGCATTCGACCCGGACGGATCGATCGATCAGGAATGCCTCTTCGCCTTGCTCGACAAAACCCTTCCGCGCAACCACTGTCCGCCCTTTGACGTCGGTCTCGGGGCCACGGCGGTCCACCTGCTGCTGTTCATCCATAACGTCCCGCCCCTGGCCCGGGGACTCTACTTTTTCTGCCGCACTCCCGAAGATCTTCAAGCACTCCGCAACGCCTTTCGACCCGATTTCCTGTGGGAGCCGATAACCGATGATCTGCCCCTGTATCTCCTCGAGCGCGGTGATGTCCGTCACGAAGCCATCGAGGTCAGCTGCCACCAGGAGATCGCCGGTTTTTCGGCATTTTCACTCGGCATGATCGCGCGCTTCGGGGAAACCCTGCGGTCGACACCGTACCGATACCGCCACCTGTTCTGGGAAACCGGAATGGTCGGTCAGGTGCTCTACCTCGAGGCCGAAGCGCAAGGCGCTCGCGGGACCGGCATCGGTTGTTTTTTCGATGACCCGGTCCACCACCTGGCCGGTATCGCCGACAGCACCTGGCAGAGCCTCTACCACTTTACGGTCGGCCGACCGGTCGATGACCCCCGGCTGACGACCCTGCCGCCCTACCATCACCTTGAGCGGGACGGCGATGCTGCCTGAAAAAGACAGACAGCATCTGCGTCGGCGCTTGGTTGCGTGGTATCGTATCCATCGCCGGCCGCTGCCCTGGCGCGGCACGACCACCCCATACCCGGTCTGGATCTCCGAGGTGATGCTGCAGCAGACGACCGTCAACACGGTTCTCCCCTTCTATCGACGGTTTATGGAACGGTTTCCTGACCTGCAGGACCTGGCCCGGGCCGACCTGCAAGACGTGTTGATGATCTGGGAAGGGCTGGGATATTATGCCCGCGCGCGCAACCTGCACCGGGCCGCCCGGATCGTCCGGGACCATCACGGCAGTGTTGTTCCGGCGGATGTAACCACCTTTCGAAATCTGCCGGGCGTCGGCGACTACATTGCCGCCGCCGTCATGAGCATTGCCTTCGACCAGCCGCTTGCGGTCGTCGACGGCAATGTGAAACGGGTTCTGGCGCGGCTGCTGCTCATCGAGGCCCCGATCAACCGGCCGGCCGACCACAAAATTTTCAAGGCGGCGGCGGCCCGGCTCCTCGATGTGTCGCAACCGGGAACGTTCAACCAGGCCATGATGGAACTGGGGGCCCTGATCTGCACACCCCGCCGGCCGGCCTGCAGCGACTGCCCGGTGAAGGCGCACTGCCGGGCCGAGCGTGGCGGAACGGTCGGCGACTTTCCAAAACGCCTGCAGAAATCGCCGACGCCCCTGCACCATGTTGCCGTGGGCGTGGTCTTTAAAAACGAACGGGTCCTGATCACGCGACGCCGCCCGGAAGGTCTTCTGGGGGGGCTGTGGGAGTTTCCCGGCGGACGGGTCAAGGACGGCGAAACGCCTCAGAACGCGTGCGTGCGGGAAATCCGGGAGGAGGTGAACCTGAAGGTCAAAATCGATTCCCAATTGACCCGCATCAGGCACGCCTACACCCACTTCAAGATCGTGATGGACGTCTACCGCTGCCGATACGTATCCGGCAAGGTGACGCTGAACGGGCCCACGGATCACCGCTGGGTGCAGCTCGACGAATTGGCCGGCTTTCCCTTCCCCAAGGCCAACCTCAAGTTCATGCCGCTGTTGAAGCCGCTTGCAGACGCGTCCCCTTGAGCCGCTGCGGCCGGAAATCATTGCCCGGTGCCGCTTGCAGGCGCTTTGACGTACGGGCACGGCCCCCACTGAACCTTAGGACCTCTTAAAATTTTCGACCGCCCTTGAAAAGGTCCGGTCACGGAACAATATTTAAAAACGGTTCAGGGTTTATGGTTTAAGGTACAGGGTTCTAAAAAGGACTTCAATCCCTCAACCCTGAACGCGGTAATCCCGCCTGAGCGGGAAACCCTTGAACCCATTCTAGATCGTTGGATATTGAAATTTCAGCAAAGGAGAAAATAATGAGCGTACTCGTTGCCAAGGAAGCCCCGGACTTTACGGCACCGGCCGTCATGCCGAACGGCATTATCGAAGAAAAGTTCACGTTGTCCGATCTGAAGGGAAAGTACGTGGTCCTCTTTTTCTGGCCCCTCGATTTCACCTTTGTCTGCCCGACGGAAATTCTGGCGCACGATCACCGGATCGAACAGTTCAAGGAACGCGGGGTCGAGGTCGTGGGGATATCGATCGACTCGCAGTTCACCCATTTTGCCTGGCGGAGCACCCCGGTCACCGAGGGCGGCATCGGCCCGGTGAAATTTCCGATCGTGGCCGACATCAGCCACGCCATCACCCGTGCCTACGGCATCGAACACCCGGACGGGGTGGCCCTGCGGGCTTCCTTTCTGATCGACAGGAACGGCGTCGTGCAGCACCAAATCGTCAACAACCTGCCTTTGGGACGAAACGTGGATGAAATGCTGCGCATGGTCGACGCGCTGCAGTTCACCGAAGAGCACGGCGAGGTCTGCCCGGCCGGCTGGCAAAAGGGTGAGACCGGTATGAAACCGACCGCCGAAGGGGTGGCCGAATACCTCTCGTCAAAAGCTGAAAAGCTTTAGATTTTGATTGATTTTTTAAGGGTAATTGAAAGGACAACTTCGATGACCGTCAAAAAGGCGAGCTTCGAACAAGGCCCGATTCGCCCCCCCAATGAGGCCCGCAGCCTGTTGCTGAGGCTGACGCGCAACTGTCCCTGGAATCAGTGCCTCTTCTGCCCGGTTTACAAAAACCGAAAATTTTCCCTGCGCACAGTAGCGGAAATCAAAGCGGACATCCAGGCCGCCCGAGACATTGCCGACGACATCACAACCCTTTCCCGACAGCTCGGCAGCGAGGGTGAGGTGGATGACCGCGTGGTCAGCCATCTTTTCAACCAGCCCGGCTACGGTGACACGCACCGGAGCGTCGCCGCCTGGCTCTATTACAAAACCGATGCCTGTTTCCTGCAGGATGCCGACAACCTGATCATGAAAACCGATGACCTGGTGGCGGTGCTCGAGTTTCTGCGAGAAAAGTTTCCCGCGATTTCCCGGGTCACGACCTACTCCCGGTCGCGAACGGTGGCGCGCAAGTCCCTCGAATCTCTCCGGCGGATCCGGCAGGCCGGCCTCGATCGCGTTCACATCGGTCTCGAGACCGGCTACGATCCGTTGCTCAAATTGATGAAAAAGGGCGTCAGCGCCGCTCAGCAGGTCGATGCCGGACGGAAGCTGCTGGATGCGGGCATGGAGTTGTCCGAATATGTCATGCCCGGCCTCGGGGGCCGGGAAATGTGGCGCGAGCACGCCGTCGCCACCGCCGATGTTCTCAATCGCATCGACCCGCATTTCATCCGCCTGCGCAGCTTGAGAGTGCCGCGGCGGGTCCCCTTACACAGCAAGCTGGCCGACGGCTCGTTTACCATGCAGACCGACGACATGCTGGCTGCGGAAATCAAACTTTTTATCGAACACCTGGACGGAATAACCAGCACGGTCGCCAGTGACCACATCATGAACCTGCTGGAGGACGTCGGCGGCAAACTGCCCGAAGACAAGCCGAAAATGCTCGCCGTGATTCGTCGCTACCAGGGACTCGGAGATACCGATCGCCTTATTTACCGGGCCGGCCGCCGCAGCGGGGCCTACCGGTCCCTCGACGACCTCGGCACCGATCCGACGACCTACCATAAAATAAAAAACCTTATTGTCGAATTACAGGAAAAAGAGGGCATGGAAGGGGTCGAACGGTTTCTGGCCGAGATGGTAGACAGGTATATTTAAACTGATCGGTTCAGGGTTTAAGGCTCAAAGGTGCAAGAGTTATAAAATAAGGAGTGATGAAAACGGACAATATGGATACGATCAGAATGCTCGGCACCGGCTCTTTTGTTCCGCCTCGGGTCCTGACCAACGCCGATCTGGTTGCGACGGGACTCGACACCTCCGACGAATGGATCTCCAAACGCACCGGGGTGCGTGAGCGGCGGGTGGCCGCGCCGGACGTCACGGCTTCGGACCTCGGATACGAGGCGGCTGTGCGGGCGCTCGACATGGCCGGTCTGACTCCCGCCGACCTGGATCTCATCATCATGGCCACCATCACCCCGGATACGTGCTGCCCGTCGGCCGCCAATTGGTTGCAGGCCAAACTCGATGCCCCCCAAGCGGTTACTTTCGACGTCACGGCAGCCTGTTCCGGATTTATCTTCGGGCTCAACGTGGCCGAGCAGTATCTGAAAAACAAGTCCGTCAGGCACGTGCTGGTGGTGGCCTCCGAAATCATGACCCGCACGCTGAACTGGAAAGACCGGTCGACCTGCATCCTCTGGGGGGACGGTGCCGGCGCAGCGCTCCTGACCCTGGGCAATGAGGGGCCGGAAATTCTGTCGACACACATTCACACGGACGGCGCCAACGGACAAGACCTCCTTCTGCCCGGCGGCGGCTCGAAGACCACGCCTATTTGCCATGCGAGCGTCGACAAAGGGCTGCACACTCTGAACATGATCGAAGCCAGCATGAGTTTTAGGGTCGCCGTTCGTTATTTCATGGATGCGATCAAGGAGGCGGCCAAACACAACCGTGTCGCCGAAAAGGACATCGCCTGGTTCATTCCCCATCAGGCCAACATCCGCATGTTTCAATACATCTCTCAATCGATGCACATACCTTTTGAAAAATTCTACCTGACGCTTCACAAATACGGCAACATCTCATCGGCCTCCTGCGCGATCGCCCTGGACGAGGCCGTTCGCGACGGCAGCATCCGGCCGCACGACCTGGTATGCCTGCCGGTGTTCGGCGGCGGCTTGACGTGGGGCAGCGCGCTGATCCGCTGGCAGTGAGGCATTTCTAATCTTTTCGAGGCCATTCGACGCCGGAGCGTTCTTCGGCAAAGTAGCAGAAACGGTCCCAGTCGAATTCACGCTGGCTGATCGGACAGCGCAACTTGACCTTGCGTTCGGTCACCCCGATCACTTCCCAGTCACCACTGCGGGGACCCCCGTCGATGTAAATCTTCTGCCCTTCCGAGAAGGGGTAGGGTTTGAATGTGACGACTGTTTGATCTTTCACCGGCCGTCCTCCCTGAATCGATTGATTTCAAACAAACTTCTCGCCGATCGACCGGCCGTAATCCTGGCAGGCGCGGCGGCCATCCGCGGTCGAAATTACGCTCTCCTTGAGGCTCAAGGCGCCCAGGTCGACCATGTCCATTTTGTAGACGTGCTGCATGGTGTCGAAGATCATCGGGGCCGATTCGCCGCTGTGGGTATACGAACCAAACGCACCGCCCATCTTGCCGAGCAGGTTCACCTTCTGCGCCAGGAACAGAAAGGTCTTCATACCGCCCGTCAGGTCCCTGTGATAGGTGGGACAGCCGAAAACGTAACCGTCGTACCCTTCCAGGTCTTTTTCACTCTTTATGGCCGAAATCTTTTTCAAGTCCGCCGTATGCCCGGCGATTCGGAGCCCTTCGGCGATGTAATCGGCCATCTTTTCGGTGTTACCGGTTCGGCTGACATAACTGATGAGTACTTTTTTCATGCGCGGTCTCCTTATTTTTAGATTGTCTGTGAATGAAATTTGAGAAGCATTAACACCTTTTTTTCGTAGGCATCAACCTTTTTTTGTGCGGGCGTCGTTGGACCGTGAATCCCCGAACGTCGTCCGGGCCGGAAATCGCGCCATAAAGGCCAGGCGGATCATGCGGACCGCCTACCCTTTATGAAGCAAAACTTTAAGAAATGAAAATTGCGGGATGGTTAAAAGTGGGGCCTGGAACCGTTAAAAAAATGATTTCAATCGATTAATACCGAAAGAATGTTGGCAGTTCGCTTAAAAATAAACGGGCCGTTTTGAGCCTTGCGGCACCCGTCCGGTAAGGCGCGAAAACTCGGCATATCTTAAAATTTCGATTTTTTCGCACCGGCTACCGGACGGATGTATCGGCGTCTAAAATGTTACGCTATCTTTGATCACGCCCTTAGCCGGCCTTCACTTCGATTCTGCGTGGTTTGGCTTTTTCGACCTTGGGAAGGGCCAACCGCAGCACGCCGTCACTGAGATTGGCATCGATTTTACTCTGATCGATGACCTCGGACAGAGTGAATTGACGGTAAAACTTGCCGACCTCGTATTCGATCATCAAGTCCTGCTCGTCGGGGTTTTCGAAGGGTTCGATATCACCGGACAGTGTGAGGGTGTCGTCACGCAAGTCGATGGTGAGATCTTTGGTTTTGACTCCCGGCATATCAGCCGTAAGAATGATCTCTTTTTCGGTTTCATAGATATCGACATGCGGTGTAAACACCAGTCCAGATCTCGTCTGCTCGGCCGGCGTGGCCAGTTCCTGCTTTTCCCTGACCTTCAACTCTTTGTTTTCAGTGTCTGCCATGGTTATTCCCCCTTTCAATGATGCTTATTTCACGGTAATCTGGCGCGGTTTCGCTTTTTCGGCTTTCGGGACAACGACCGTCAGGATGCCGTCGGTCATATTCGCCTTGACCTGGTCCATCTCGATATCATCCGGCAGGCTGATGACCCTCGAGAATTTGCCGGCTTCCCTTTCACGGCGGTGATAGCGGGCATTTTCTTCAGCCTCGGTAATTTTTCTTTCTCCCGCCAGTGAAATGGTGTTGCCGGTGGCCTGGATGTCCAAATCGGTCGCCCTGATACCGGGCAGCTCAGCGCGCAGATAATAGTTTTCCCGGTTCTCGGTGACATTGACAGGCGGAAAAACCCCGGCTCGACTTCTCAAAGAAGGCGTGCCGCTGAATTCGTCGTACATTCGGCCGATCTGCCTTTTGAGCTGCTCGAGTTCTGTAAAAGGACTTCCCACACCCCAGCCTGGAAAACCAAACATTCTCCTGTAAATCATTATGTAATCCTCCTTTCCATGTTTGAACGTTCGCCCCGCCGAATCGCTTGGAATTCGCAATCGAGGCGCTCATACCCGTCACTTTTGATCAAAAGATATAGTTGCTTTTATCTTTGTCAAGGATGATGAATAAACTATATTGACATATTACTAAATAATTTTTTTTTTACTAATAATGAAAAGATGCGACTGTGGATGGGCACCAAAAAGGCGGCCTAAAGGGGTCTCGCTTTTCCGAAGGGATTCAGCAGGCAGCGGTATCGAGCGCTATGTTCGATGCGGATGTCCGGGTTGACAGCGCAAGCGTATCCGGATATAATTACCCAAAAAAACGCCGGAGGTTTTCAGCATATTGTCCTGTTTCAGCAAGAGATCGACAGGTGCATCCCATCGATTTCAGGTGAACCGACGCGGATTTATAAAGTATGGCGTTTTGGCGACCGTCGCGGCAACCTTTAAGCCGGCACGCGCCATTGCCGCGGTCGCTAACAGCCTGAATTTGAAAATGAACCTGTCGTTTTTCAACACCCACACCGGCGAGCATCTGGATGTCTGCACCTGTCAGGATGGTGTGTACGGATCGGCAGCGCTGAACAGAATCAAATACCTCCTGCGGGATCACCGTACCGGCGACACCAAAGCCATCGACACCCGCGTGCTCGACATCCTTTACGCCCTGTCCCGCCGGCTCGACACGCCAGGCCCATTTCACATCATTTCCGGCTACCGATCCCCGGCCACGAATGCGGCCCTGCACCGAAAAAGTCCCGGGGTTGCACCCCATAGTTTTCACACCAAGGGCATGGCAATCGATTTTCGCGTCCCGGGTTACAGGACAAACGCCGTGCACACAGCGGCGATCAATCTCCGGGCAGGCGGCGTCGGCTATTATCCGGAATCAGATTTCATTCACGTGGATTGCGGCCCGGTGCGCTGCTGGTAGCATCCGTCGCGTTCCGGCCACCCCCCAAAACCCTGCCCCGTCTGCATGACGGCCAAGAACGCTTAATTCATCGCGTTTTCGGTCGCATGCCGGCCTTCAGTGCTTGACGACCCGGCACCGGAAAAGGTCAACATCTGAGCGGTCCCGGGGTTGTCCAGCCGGCCGAACGCCTCCAGTTCGATGCGTGGCGGTCTTTCCCGCAGCGCCAGGTCCAGCCGAGGGTCTCTCTTGTAGATGTCTTTACGAAAATTCACCACCCCTTGCGGGTCGACCCATGCCGTCCAGTACAGCAGATGGACGGTCACGGTTTTTTTAAGCCGCACGATTCGGTTCTCCTCGCTGTCGATGGTCCTGAGAATGTCCTGATAGGTCCATTTCGGATCGTCTCTCAACAGATATTCCGCCAGTTCGATAGGCTTTTCAAGCCGGATGCAACCCGAGCTATAACTGCGGTAGCTTTTTGAAAAGAGTTTCCGGTTGGGCGTGTCGTGCAGAAAGACGGCAAACCGGTTGGGCAGAACGAACTTGATGCGGCCGAGATCGTTTGACGGTCCGGGTTCTTTCCTGAGTTTGAAATGAAAATTTCTGCTGGTCACTTTCGACCAGTCGACTGTCAGGGGATCGATTTCTTTTGCACCGGCGCGCCAATTCTCAAAAACCTTGATATGTTTGCGGACCAGGTATTCGGGATTCTGCTTGACCTTGGGCAGAATGTCTTCGACGGCGATTTTCTGCGGAACGTTCCAGTAGGGGTTGATCTCGAGGTACTGCAGATCGGCACTGAATACCGGTGTGCTCCGGTACTCCCTGCCCACCACGACGCGCATGTCCCAGAGGGGCTGCCCGTTGTCGACCACGGTCAGTCTGTAGTCGGCCGCGTTGACGAGAAGGTACCGGGCACCCAGTTCATGCGGAATCCAGCGCCACCTTTCCAGGTTCAACTCGATCCGCCGGATGCGGACAGCCGCCGGAATATTCAGCTCTTTAACCGTCTGCTCGTCGATGCGACCGGTCGGCGGCAGCCCATGCCGCAGCTGAAACCGCCCAACGGCCTCAGCCAGGATCCCGTCGTAGCGGTGCTCCCCCTGGTTTTCCTGCCGACCGAGATCGCCCGAGACCGACAGGCGTTGCCGCAGCAAGGCAATGTGATCACCGCCATCGCCTTCCTTCAGCGACAGATTTTCCGGCAAAAGCGGCCATCCGCCGCGGGCCTCGATATCACGGTACCGCTGCAGGGCTGCCTTCAGGTCTGCATACCCGGCATGCGGTGGTCGCAGTCGATCCAGGGCCGCTTCGATTTGTTTGGCAGCAAGACTCGCCTCCAGAACCCCAGCCAGATTGGTCTTCGGATTGTAGGCGATCCACTCGGCATGAAGGGTCTCGGGGTTCACCCGGCCGCCCAGCAAATGCGAACCGAGCAATAAAAAGGCGTCGGTCAGGAGGAGATCGAGGTCCACGAGCAGGTCTGCATCGGGTGGTAATCCCAAAAACCGGTCCCGTTTCAGCGCTTCGAGCAGAAGCTCGATCTTGGCCAAATGGTAGTCCTCTGTCTGAAGACCGTCGCGGCGGGCCGCGTGAATGGCCGCAACCAGAGACACGGCATTGTCAAGAGTGGCCTCGGCCGTCCAGGCCGGCTGGAATCCTCTCCGGGCATAGAAAAGCGGCAGGTCCGCCACCCCGCAGATCAGCTCGCCCCGGCAGGTAAACAGGTCCCGTCGTCGTTCGGCCTCAATTTTTTTCTGCAAGCGAACACTCAGCGGTTCCGGGGCTTCCTCTTCGGCCAGAGCACCCGCAAACGCAAAGGTTCCGTTCAACAGCAGCGCCACCGCAACGAATCGCAGCATCCGTTTCAACATGTCGATCTTCCCATCGCAAACATCATCACAGCATCAGGGGATGCGCTCGAAACCGGCCGGCCTCTTTACAATTGCTTCAGGGGATTTATTATGTGCTAATTGGCATTTGATCCGAAGCGAAAAGGAGCCTTATATGGAAATGCAAAAAATTCTGTGGCCGACGGATCTTTCGAGCTGTGCTGAAAAAGCCCTTCCCTACGTCAAGTCGCTCACCGAAAAGTACAACACCGAAATCCACGTCCTCTACGTCATCGAAGATATCGCCCACCACAAGTCCTGGTATGGAGAATTCCAGCAGGAAACGATCGAAAAAATCCTGACATGGGAAGAAAAAACCGCCAAGAACCGTTTGGACGAGCTTTGTTCCAGTTCCCTGGAGGGGTGTCCGCTTTACATCAAGCATGTGGCGATCGGGGATCCTGCGCAGGAGATCCTCAAACTGATTGACAAAGAAAAAGTCGATGCCGTGGTCTTATCGACCTGCGGCGAGAAAAGCCACTACCGCATGGGCAGTACGGCCGAAAAGGTGGTCCGACACTCTCCGGTGCCGGTCATCACCGTCCCGGTTGAACAGCCGGCCGAGGTGTGACGACCGCAACCGGGGAAATGGTCCCGGCCGAGCGGGCTCTCAGTTGAGGCCGGCAACCGAACACCGACCACTCGGGCCCAGAGGCATCATTTACCTTCTTGCGGCAAGAAAGTGCCGCCCGTCTTACCCAAACAGCGCCACTTTTTTCACCCGGTCTGCCCCCCGGATCACCCGAGGTTGAAGGTGATCCCCTGTGCCAGCGGCAGTTCGCTGGACCAATTGACAGTGCAGGTCTGGCGCCGCATGTAAGCCTTCCAGGCGTCGGAACCGGATTCGCGACCGCCGCCGGTTTCTTTTTCCCCCCCGAAGGCCCCTCCGATCTCGGCCCCGGAGGTGCCAATGTTGACATTGGCAATGCCGCAATCGCTGCCGCGGGAGCTCAAAAAATATTCCGATTCCCGGATCTCGCGCGTGAAGACGGCCGATGAGAGCCCCTGCGGAACCGCGTTGTGGTAGGCGACCGCCTCTTCGATGGTTTCGTATTTGATCAAGTAGAGCAGCGGGGCGAAGGTTTCCGTCTGCACGATCGGCATGTCGGCCCGGGCTTCGCAGATGCAGGGGGTTACATACGTACCGGCATCGTAAAGACCGCCGCTGAGAACCGTGCCGCCGTAAAGCACCCGGCCGCCCTGGTCCTTGACCTGCGCCAGTGCCGCCTGAAGGGCCGCCGTCGCATCGGTGTCGATCAGCGGTCCCATGAGAACGCCCTCCTCCAGGGGATCGCCGATTTTGATCTGACGGTAGACGTTCACAAGCTCGGCGGCAATCCGCTCGTAGATCTCCGCATGCACGATCAGACGCCGGGTCGTGGTGCAGCGCTGTCCGGCAGTTCCGACCGCTCCGAAGATAATTGCCCGCACGGCCAGTTCGATATCGGCGCTGGGCGTCACGATGATGGCATTGTTGCCGCCCAGTTCCAAAAGGCTCCGTCCCAGGCGCGCCGCCACCGCCTGGGCGACGTGACGGCCCATGCGGACGCTGCCGGTGGCCGAGATCAGAGGAACCCGCTGGTCGTTGATCAGGGGGTCTCCGACCGCATCACGGCCCCCGACGAGGAGGCTCAATATACCCTCGGGCAGGTCGTTGCGCCGCAGCACGGGCCAAACGATCTTCATGACGGCAATCGCCGATAGAGCGGCCTTGGAGGATGGCTTCCAGATGACGGTGTCGCCGGCCACCAAGGCAATGAGGGCATTCCACGACCAGACGGCCACCGGAAAATTGAAAGCGGTGATCACCCCGACCGGTCCCAGCGGGTGCCACTGCTCGTACATCCGGTGGTCGGGCCGTTCGCTGTGCAGACTCAAACCGTAGAGCATCCGCGACTGGCCCAGCGCAAAATCGGCGATGTCGATCATCTCCTGGACCTCGCCCTCGCCTTCGGCCCGGATTTTGCCTGTTTCCAGGCTGACCAGGGCTCCCAGCTCCTTCTTGCGCAACCGCAGGGCTTCGCCGATCTGACGGACAATCTCGCCGCGCCGGGGTGCCGGAACGGTGCGCCAGGTCTTGAAAGCCTTCACAGCGCTGGAGATAACGGCATCGCAGTCGCCCTTTCCGGCCGAACGGATGGCGCCGATCTGACGACCGTCGATGGGCGACACGGCGCTGAGTCGCGGCCCGCTGCAGGGCAGCCAGCTTCCGGTACCGGCACCGGCTTGCTCCTCTAAAAGATCAAGTGGTTTCAGGATCGATTCCATAGTCGTCAATCTCCAAAAAAGTTAACAATTATAAATATTGGGTAAAGTTTATAAAACAAACACTTGAATCCTTGAACCCTCGAATCCTTGACCCCTTTCTCCCAACAAATGGGGAAACAAATCCAGCACTTTTACTTTAGCGTCTCATCACCAAAAGATCAACCCGCGTTCCGGCGGCGAAGAGGAGACGGATTCAGGGCCGCGTCGACTGCGGCTTGAAGGGCGGCGGCCCGGTTGGAGAAAATCCAGGTGATATGGCGGTTCACTTCTCGGAACAGGCAGTTTACGGAGTCGATAAATCCCGTCCCCACACTCTGGCCGAGTGCCGCATGCTTTCCGACCCGGGCATCGGTCACGAAAAGATAATGGCCGAGGAGACCTCCGTAAGGTTTCGAGGCCGCCAGGCGGCTGATAACGCCGACATTGGCCTGCGCGATCGGCAGTCGTGCCGCAACCGGTACGACATCGAAAACATCCAGAACTTCCGGCGTCAGCGACATCAGGTGAAAATCGTCAACGGGTGCAAGGCCCGTAAAATGCGCCTGCAGTGAGCGTCGCTGCTCCCCGATGTCCTGAAACCGTTCGTGCTTGAGTTCAACCATCAGGTGCACCCGCCGACCGAAGGTCTGCAGCACCTCTTCGAGGGAGGGAATCAGGGGGCAGGCGCTCTTCAGGACCCGGTAGTCCGTCTGATGAATCCGGATTGTGCGCCCGAACAACCGCCGGGTATCCGGATCGTGAATCACCACCGGCCGTCGGTCGCGGGTCCAGCGCACATCGAACTCGATTCCCCAGACGCCGCCGGCGACGGCTGCCCGAAAGGCGGGAATCGTATTCTCGATGATCTGCCGGTTGTCGTGTTCGCCGCGGTGGGAGATGATCCGGCAACCCGCGAGGCGCTCTGCCGCTGGACGGGGCTGCGGATAGAGCCGAAAGAGGGCATCTGCGCTGCGGAGAAAAGCGTTTTCGATCCAAAGCGGAATATTCATAGAGGCATCAGATTATATCTGTTTATCCTTGACGGTTGCCGTTTTTTACGGTTCGGACTATAAGACAGAGATATGAAGTCCAGAACCGTCAAACCCGCAAGCTTGTCCCCCAAAAAGCCGACCGGCATCGATTGGGAAAAGTTGGCCGTGCCGCCGCAGCAGGCCATCGCGAACCTCTCGCCCGGGATGAGCGTTTTCATCGGCACCGGTGTGGCCGAACCCCGCACCCTGATGACGCATGTGATGGGCACGGAAGCAACCCACCTTCAGGATCTCGAGCTCATTCAACTGGTCAGCCTCGGGGATGCCATTTCCCTCAAGGCCCTGAGCACGCATCGCTACCGGTTGAAGACGTTTTACTCGGGTTGGGCCGCAAGCGAGGCCATCAACGCCGGACAGGTCGATCTGATTCCGAGCCGGTTTTCGGAAATTCCGCGCTTGATCACCTCCGGCCGGATCCAGATCGATGCGGCCTTTATCCAGATCACACCGCCGAATGCGGACGGTTATTGCAGCTTCGGGATGGCGGTCGACGTCGCGCGTCTGGTGCTCGATCGGGCGCGGGTGAAGATCGGCGAAATCAACCCGCGTGTTCCGGTGACCCTGGGCGACACTCTCGTCCATGTGTCCGAATTCGATCACCTGGTGCGATCGGCCGAAGCGCCGATCTATTTTCCCCGCTGGCCCGTTGACGATGTTTTCGACCGGGTGGCGGCCCATGTCGCCGCGGTGATCGAAGACGGCAGCTGCCTCGCCTTTTCGATCGGCCCTCTGTATGAGGCCCTCGGCCGGCACCTGATCTACAAACGTCACCTCGGACTGCACTCGCCCTTTTTCACCGATGCCGCAATGGACCTGGTCAAAAGCGGTGCCGTAACCAACCGGCACAAAGAGATCTTCCGCGGCAAATCCCTCACTTCATATGCCTTTGGAACACCCGAATTGATGGCCTGGCTCGATCACAACCCGCTGGTCGAATTTCAGCAACTGGACAAGGTCTTCTCGCCGAAACAGATCGGTCTGAACCCGCGCTTTGTGGGAATCCTACCGGCCCGCAAAGTCGATCTTTCCGGCCGTCTCGTCATGCATGTCGGCAAGGGCAACGTCACGGCCGGTCCCGGTGATGTACTGGACCTGATGCATGGTGCCGAGATATCGGCCGGGGGAGTGTGCCTTTTCGCCCTGCCGAGCCGCAACTTGCGCGGCGAGGCCAACATCCGCGCGACGGTGGACGAATACCCCAACCAGTTGAACGTCAGGGAATCGGTGGACATGGTGGTAACGGAGTACGGCGTCGCCAGCCTGAGCGGCCGAACCGTGCGGGAGCGGGCCCAGGCCTTGATCGAAATCGCGCACCCCGAAGATCGGCAGGCTCTGATCGATACCGCCAAAAAGTTAAACGTGCTGTATCCCGATCAGATCTTTCTTGCCGAATCCGCCCACCTCTATCCCGCCCACCTTCAAAGCCGACAGCATTTCAAAGGCGGTGCCGAGGTCCGTTTCCGGGCGATCAAGCCGTCGGACGAAGAAGGCATGCGGCGGCTTTTCTACCGGTTTTCCGACGAAGCGGTCTACTATCGTTATTTTACGCCCGTCAAGACCATGCCGCACTCTAAAATGCAGAAATACGTCAACGTGGATTACAGCCGAACGCTGTCGATTGTCGGGCTGGTCGGCGAAACCGGTGCGGGTCGTATCATCGCAGAAGCCCGGTTTGTCCGCGACCCGTGCCGCCCGTATGCCGACGTCGCCTTCGTGGTAGACGAAGCGTATCAGGGCCTTGGCATCGGGACCTACCTGGTCAAAATGCTGGTACGGCTGGCCGGAGAGCGAGGTCTCCAGGGATTTACCGCTGATGTGTTGGCGACGAACAACGCCATGATGAAAGTGTTCGAAAAGAGCGGACTCACCATCAAAGCAAAACTCGAAGACGGTATCTACTCACTGACCATTTTATTTGACCGCGGCGGCACCAGACCGGAAAACGATCCGATATAATAATATTCAATCAGTTACAGTACAACTCCTTAGAATTCGGGCGAGGATTTTTCAACGACCCCAAACTTCGCCCAACAAAATCGCCCACCCGTATTAACGGGTCAATCCCGCCTATCGGGGCGGGACTCAACCGGCCCAACGGGCTCAACCGGCTCAACGGACTCAACCGACTCAACCGGCTCAACGGACTCAACCGACTAGCTGACGATGAGAGTGGCAGACTCCTGCGCCAGCGACAGCACTTTCTGCGAGATGCTCCCCAAAAAAAAGTCTTTGATGCTGGAAATGCCGCGGCGGCCCAGGACCACCAGGTCGTAGCCGGAACGCGCTTCCTCGGCGATGTCCCGGGCAATCCCCTTCTTCTTCGGTTCGGTCTTGATCGCGATATTTTCGACTTCGAAACCCGCCTGCCGCAAAATTTCGGCCGCTTTGGCCAGGGCCGTGGACACCAAGTCCTTTTTCTTGTCCTCCAGAGCGCAGAAGGCTTGCTGCTGCGACTTGAAATAGGGCGTCAACTCCGGACTGTTCATGTCGCAAAGAGCGGCCGTATCCTGGAGTACGCTGAAAAGGGTGACGTGGTTGTCCGGAGAGAATGTCCGGGCAACGTACTTCACGGCCCGCAACGCATTTTCGGAATCATCGAATGCAATCAAGATCTTCTGTCCCATCGTTCACAGTCTCCTTTAAAATTCGGTTTGTTGGTGCCGTCAGACAAAAGTTGATGGTCGATCGGCCGGCGGCCGTCACCGGACAACGGTGACTGTGCCCCGTCGCTATCCTTTGCCCGCATCTGTTCTTATGACAGCCGTCAGCCTAAAATCAACACAATATATGGGATTCTTACTTTCACCAGGAATTTCTGATGCATCAGCGGCTCTATTGACCTGCCGGATACGATTGCCTATAATGCCGCAAAAGGGCCTTTAGGGCGTTATCCCTCACAGCCAATCCTCCCGGAAGGCGGTACAGCATGTCGGATAAATTCGATCTTTGCATCATCGGCGGCGGCCCGGCAGGTTTTGCCGGGGCGATTCGTGCACTAGACCTGGGAAAGCATGTCTGTATCGTCGAGGCCGACGAGATCGGCGGCACCGGGGTAATGTGGGGCGCGCTTTCCTCGAAAACCATGTGGGAGCTGGCCAAGGACTACGACATCGCGGCCAAGGTCGACCGGGGATACCGGAGCGCTGGATTGATCGTCGACTATGCCGCGGTGCGCAACACCGTGGTCCAGGCCGTCAAGGAAAAGCAGTACCAGATGCTCTCCCAGCTCGAGACCTATTCCCCCCTGCGCTGGAAGGGGCCCGGGTCGATCACCTTCAAGCGCGGCTATGGAACCTTCGTTTCACGTGAGTGCGTCGAGGTGACGAATGGCGACGGCGGCAAGGAAGAAATCAGGGCCGACTTTTTCCTGATCTGCACCGGTTCCAAACCGCGGGATTTTCCTCACATCACGGTCGATCAGAAGCGGATCCTGAATTCCGACGGCATTCTGAACCTCAAGGAGTTCCCTAAGAGGCTGGTCATCATCGGTGCCGGAATCGTCGGCTGCGAGTATGCCACGATTTTTTCCAACTTCGATCAGACCAAGGTTTTCCTGGTTGATCACCTGGAAAGGATCATCCCCTTTGAAGATGCTGACATCAGCCGGTTCGTCAGTACAAACCTCAAGAAAAACAACGTCGACATCTTTCATTCCGCCATTCTGCGGTCTATCAACGCCAGGCCCGATCACCTCGAAGTGATCCTCGATTTCGACGACGGCCACTCGGAGGTGGTCGAAGCCGACGCGGCCCTCATCTCCATCGGGCGCACGCCAAATCTGGCCGGTTTAAATCTCGAGCGGATCGGCCTGACGACGGATGACATAGGCTTTCTCGCCAGCGACGAGAACTGCCTCGTCAAAGACAACATCTACGCCGCCGGAGACGTGACCCGCCATCCGGCCCTGGTGAACATCGCCGAAACCGAAGCCCGTTACGCCGTGAAACACATGTTCAACGCCATCAGGTGGCCGCTCAGATACAGCAACATGTCCACCGTCATGTTCTTCAAACCGGCGGTGGCAGCGGTCGGCCTCAACGAGCAGACCTGTCGTAAAAAGAAGATTCCCTACCGCGTTGCGGTCTATTCCAACGCCTTGGTGACCCGCGCCATCGCCATGCAGGCCACCGACGGCTTCGTTAAAATCATCGTCAGCGACGACGACCGGCAAATGCTCCTGGGCATGCGCGCCGCCGGACCCCAGGCATCGACGACGATCATGTCGATTGCCCTGCTGATGGACCAGGAAAAAGGCATAAACGACGTTCTCAAATCGGTGCACCCCCATCCCACCATGTCGGAAAATATTCAGGAGTGCCTGCGCGTGCTGCTCGGGAAATCGGTCTACAAACCGCACGCTTTTCCTGATTACATTCAGATCCGGAAATGGCATCCGGACCGCGGGGAGGCGGCATGAGGTTCACCCGTACCGTTACGACCGCACCGCTGCAGACAGCGGCCGCCGTTGAAAAAATCCGGCAAGCTTGTCAATGCAGTCGCATCCGTTCGGAGATCTGCCGGCCGGTGCTCACAGAGGTTTAATGAATGTGACACGTTAACCGAAACCGATCGGTTTAACTCGTTCACCTGTTCCTCACCCTCTCGACCGACCTTGATCTCGCCCGTCGGACACGCCTGCCGCAGCGATCGAGATACCGACTCCCGGTCGCGAGACCTGAGTCGGGATGAACAGCCGTCAACCATCAAACCGATATCGGAGAATACCGCCCGATGGACTTCAAGGTGAACAACATCCTGTGCGCGGTCGATTTTTCAAAGTTCTCACAACCGGTCCTCGATTACGCCACCGGCCTGGCGCAGGGTTTCGACACGGATGTCACCGTGTTTCACGCCCTGAACATTCCCCGCATCCCGCTGCCGGACGACGCTATCTGCGCTCCGGGCACCGATGAAGCCGAGCAGATCGAAAACGCCCGCATGAGGATTGCCCATCTGGTTGGAAACCGTCCGATCAACTGGCGCATGGTCATCCGCAGCGGAGACCCGGTAGAGGCCATCGACGTCTACGCGCGAGACCAAGACATCGGGATTGTCGTTGCCGCCAGCTACGGGCTGTCCGGCTGGAAGCGTTTTCTGGGGGGCACCATCGTCGAGGCGCTGGCCCGAACGCTGTCGCGGCCCCTGCTCGTGGTCCGAGCCGATAGGGCCTCTAAGCCACACAGGGTCTATTCTGCGGATGACTTCTCGTTACAGAACATTCTGGTGGCCTGCGACCTGTCCGCTGCAGCTGATACGCTTTATCATTGCGCGGCAGCCTTCGCTCGCAGCTTCGATACTCGCCTGCATTTCGCGCACACGGTCGAAACTCCGGTCGGAGAAGACCGGAGCGCTTCTGCGGCCGGTCCCTATACCGAAGTGCAGCAGGCGTTAAAGGATCATCTGCACGAACGTTTGATCAACCGTTTGCCTGAACCCATCCGCCGGGGCAGCCGTTTCAAGGCCGTTGTGCTGCAGGGAAATCCCGCGGACAGCCTGATGGATTACGCGGCGGTCAACGCCGTTGACCTGATCATCGTCGGGGTGCGGCCGCGGCGTGGGTTTCAGAAGCTCTTGATCGGCTCGACAACAGAAGCCATGCTTCGACACGCACCCTGTGAAGTGCTCACGGTTCCGTATGCTCGATGAAAAAGAGAGAGTGACCCCCGCGATGTCTGGTGAAAAAAACAGTATCACTGCACCTCTCAGGCCGAGCACCGGCATCGTCAGGGACCTGACATTTCTGGATCACCGAACCGCAAACGGCCACCCGGAGAACAAAGGTCGGTTGGAAGCCGTTTATAGTATGCTGGACCAGACCGATCGGTTGCGCCGGCTCGTTCTTGTAGAGGCCCGGCCGGCTGAAGAAGACGAGATCCTGCTGGTCCACTCGGCCGCCCACCTGGCAAAAATCGCCGCGACGGCCTCGCGCGAATCCACCGCCTTGACGCCTGACACCATCGCCTCCGCCGGGTCTTACCATGCCGCACGTCTGGCCGTCGGAGGGGTATTGGAAGCCGTATCCCGGGTGGCGGACGGCCGTCTCGCCAACGTCTTCGCCCTCGTTCGGCCGCCCGGACACCACGCGGAAAGAAACCGCGCCATGGGGTATTGCCTGTTCAACAACGTCGCGATAGCGGCCGCTTATGCCCTCAAGGTTCTCGGCCTGAACCGCGTGATGATTCTGGACTGGGATGTGCACCATGGCAACGGGACCCAGCACATCTTCGAAAAGGACGAGCGGGTCCTGTTCGTCTCCATCCACCAGTTCCCGCATTTCCCCGGCACCGGCGGATTCACCGACGCGGGTATCGGCCGGGGAGAAGGATATTCGATCAACATCCCGATCCCAAAAGGCTATGGAGACGGAGAGTACACCGCGATTCTGCAGGCGCTGCTGATGCCGCTGACGGCGGAGTTCAAACCGGACCTGGTCCTGGTTTCCGCCGGCTTCGATCCGCATGCGTCCGATCCTCACGGCGGCATGCGCCTCACACCGGCGGGTTTCGCGGCACTGACCCGGTGTCTGCTGGAAAACGCCGCGACCTGTTGTGGCGGACGGGTGGTGCTCGCTTTGGAAGGCGGCTACGATGTTCACACAATCGGCGACAGCGTCAAGGCGGTGCTGGATGAGCTCTCCGGTGCGACGATGAGTGCCGTCGCCGACATCGCTGCGACCGCAAACCCCAAAAAGGTCATCTATGCTCTCAAGCGAGTCGTGAACGTTCAGCGCCGGTATTGGAAAAATCTGTCCCGGCCGATAAAAATCGATTGTTCCGGCAGAACCGTCCACATCTAAAAAGCGGGAGGAAACATGAACAAGCTCAAAATCATGGAAGCGTCGGTCCGCAAATGGGACCGGATCATCGCCGGAAAGGGCTCCGATGGCGGCATCCTGGACTGCCCCCCCTGCAGAATTTTTTACATGGCCGTCTGCTTCGGCTGTCCCATTGCCCAATACACCGGAAAGAAATTCTGCCGAGGATCCCCATACGGCCGATGGTACTGGCACCAGAACAATGAGCACGGCCACATCCGAAAAAAGATATACTGTCCCGAGTGTCTGCGGCTGGCGACCGAAATGCGGGACTTCATGATCGAAATCGTCGAAGACCTGAAAAGCAAATCGACAGCAGAGGAGAAGCGGTGAGTGGTCCAACCGGTGGAGTGGTCGCAACAGGCGGGGCCATCGCGGAACTGATCATTCTCAGCCTGAGCGGCTTCATCCTTTTTCGCCGCTGCGGCAATACGGTCGCC
>JBAVJU010000435.1:0-8091 GCA_049687935.1 Desulfobacterales bacterium
CGAGCGTAACCCTGAGCCGAAAAGTTCATGTTGGTGATCGGATCCGAATAGTGATTGTCCTGGCCGGCGGAGTTGATGATCAGCTGGGGCCTGAAGTCCGCCAGAATCGGCATCACGACCTTCTCCAAGGCGCAGAGGAAACCCTCCTCGGAGGTGTGCGGCGGCAGCGGAACGTTGACGGTGGTTCCCAGGGCGTTGGGGCCCCCCATCTCGTTGGGAAAGCCCGAGCCGGGGTAGAGGGTGCGGCCGTCCTGGTGGAGGGAAATGAAGAGCGTGTCTGGGTCGTGCCAGTAAATGTCCTGGGTGCCGTCGCCGTGGTGGCAGTCGGTGTCCACCACGGCCACACGGTCGATCTTGTAGGCCCGCCGGATGTACTCAATCATGACCGCTTCGATGTTGATGTTGCAAAACCCCCGGGCACCATGCACGACGCGCATGGCATGGTGGCCGGGCGGCCGCACCAGCGCAAAACCCCGATCCACCTTTTTGTCCATCACCGCGATGGCGATGGTTTTGGCGCCACCGGCACTGATGAAGTGTGATTCGGTGGTGACGCTCCAGACATCGGGCACACAAAAGTGCACTCTCTGAATGTCCTTAACGGTGACCAGGTCCGCTTTAAACTCCGAGACGCCGTCAATGTCGAAAAGCCCTTCCTCCAGCACCTGGTCCTGGGTGTAGAGAAGGCGCTCTTCGCGTTCAGGGTGGGTGGGGCTGATGGCCCAGTCGAAAGCCGGAAAGAAAACCAGGCCGGTGCGATATTTGGCGGTCAGCATCGATGGCTCCTAACGGTCGATGACCGAGGAAAAAGTGCGTCCGGTACTCATCGGCCGTCTTTGTGCGTTGGGGTGTGCGGCTGTCTCCGTGTGGGCCGGTCCCCGCCTGTCCCGCGTCGATCAGCCAGCCAGTTTCTGCGCAATGGTACCGAACTCACGGATCAAGCCGGGTTTCACCTGCACCTTGACCCGGATGTTCTTGCCGGTGGTCAAAAACCCACGCACCATGTTGAACTGCTGTTCCTCGACGACCTCCATCTCCAGGTCTTCGTCGAAAGCCCCGATCTTACGGGCTTTTTCCTTCAGCAGGACCCGTGCCTGATCGACCGCATGCCGGCCGGTGTAGTTGTGGTCGATCTTGTCCGTGAAGCCCTCCTCGGGCGCCATGACCAACCCCAGCTGGGTGTCGGCGAAAACGGTCACCTCGCAGGTCGTGCGGGCCAGGGCCGCTCCGATGGCATTGGCCACCTGCCAGCGGGGCACCAGTAGAACCCTTAGTCCCGAGAGGGCCTCGAGCCGGCGCGCAAACACCGGTGCCGGTCCTCCCACGAAAAGCAAGACCTTCGGTTCGACCCGGTCCTCCTGCTGCAGGTCCTGGATGGTATAAACCGGCCGGTTGTTGATCCGGTCGACCAACGAATGCACTTCCGATAGAATCATTCGGCAAGCTTGATCGACAATCTGTTCGGCTGCCGCCTCGACTGAAAGCTGCAAGGCCGCGGCGATCGACTCGATGCCGCCGGCCGCCCTGTCCCGGTCGCCTTCGGTCATTTCTCCCAGCACATGCAGGGCATCGGTGGGGGTCGGATATTCGCCGTTAAAGGCCATGGCCGGCCCCTCGCGTTCCGGGCCGATCTTCAGGGCACCGTCGACCACGGTCACGCAGCTGTCGCCACCGATACCGATGGAGCGCGTTTCCAGCGACCGGATCAGGGTTCGAAAACCCCCGAGGCGCACCCCGATCGGATGCAGCGAGGGGATGCGGTTGCGAATGACGGCCATGTCGGTGGTGGTGCCGCCGATGTCCAGGACCATGGCGTCGACATGGAGCGGTGCAAAGGCGACGGCCCCCATGACGCTGGCGGCCGGACCGGAAAGGATGGTCTGGCCCGGAAATTCCATCGACGCCTCCAGGTTCATGGTGCCGCCATCGGCTTTAAGGATGTATAGCGGGACCCGCAGCCCCTTTTGGGCCAAAGAGCGGTGGACGGCATCGAAGAATCGACGGTGAACGGGATATACGGCTGCGTTCAGATAAGTGGTCGCCACCCGACGGGCAAAGTTCAGGTTACCCGACACTTGGTGCCCCAAGAACACCCGGTCAAAGTGTTCCCGCAACACGTCACGGATGAGAAGCTCATGCTGCGGGTTGCGTACCGAAAACTTGCCCACCACCCCCACGTACCGAACCCCGACGGCCCGCAGGGTCGCGGCGGTTCTCTGGATTTCGCGCACATCGACCGGCTGCACTTCGCGGCCGCGGTGATCGATGGAGCCGGACACTGGGGAAAAAAACGGGTTGGTGCGCAAGGCCTCGGGGTCGATGCCCGGCCCGCTTGAAACGACCATGCCGACCGGCGATAGTTTGTTCTGGGCGATGGCGTTGGTGGTCAGGGTGGTGCTGAGAACGATACGGCGGATTTGCTGCGGATCGATACCGGCGGTGACGGTTTCCAGGGCCGAGAGGACGGTTTGGAACAGGTCCAGGGGGTCGGTGGCGATCTTGAACTCTTTCAGCAGGCCTCCGCTTCCCAGAAGAACCACGTCGGTGTGAGTGCCGCCGACATCCAATCCGATGATCATGTGTCAATCCAAGTGTGGATATTAATTCTCGTCCCGCTTTTGATTTTTTCTTCGCTGCAAACTCTTATAAGCTTCGGTCAATTTGATGAACTGCGGTGCCTGGCCGCCCTGATCCGGATGCAGGTCCCGGGCCCGGCGCCGGTAGAGTCGCGCCAGCTCTCTTCGGCTCATTTTCATCAGGGTTTCCTCACTCTTGCCGAATATGCGGCAAGCCGCTTCCATCGATACGGTCGGTTGTGGAACCGGCGGTCGATAGCTGCGCCGGTTGTTCATAAAGCCGCGGATGTATTCATCCATAAAGCTCCGGGGTTCGTAGTCGAAATCGAAAAACATAATCGCATACCGGACCAGATAGTCGTTCAATCCGCCGAACGGATCGGCACCGGCCCAGAATTCCTCGTCTTCGTTGAGTTTGCAGATTTCGCTGATAAAGTGGGCATCAACCTTAGATTGATCCAGAAAGTCCGGGACGGATTTAGCGTACGATTCGGTAAAAAAATCCTGCAAGTTGAAGACGGCGTAAACGTAGGTTTTGACCTCTCTGGCCCGCAGGCTCCGCTCCATATCGATAAACTGCTGCTCGAGTTCATCACGCGACTTGTTGCCCAGTATCTTGAATATTTTGACAGGGACGGCATCGATGCGACTCAGGTTTTTTTGACCGGTTTTCAGAAAAACAAGCCGGCGCCTGTCGAAAACATGAGTGCCGGTGTCAAACGCATCGACCGGCGGGCGCCTCGCTTGTCTGGCACGAAATTCTCTGCGCCGAAAAGGTTCCAGCTTGATGCGGATATCAGGATCGAGAAACGCCCAGAAGATGTCGTCCAACTGATCTCCGGTGAGGCTCGAGCCGGATGCCGCCAGGCTTTCCTCTACGACCTCGTCGATGTAGTAGGCATTTCCGCCGGGATATCTGATGAAACGCGTGGGGTCGGTTCCCAATTCAAACAAGTTTCGGCTGCGAAGGCAACCGTTGTGAAGATATGATTCCCTTATGAAGTAGTGAAGTCTACCCTTGATATGTTTTCTGGCCAAGTACAAATAAAGATCCTTTAAGGCACCACATTGAATACCACACGGTCCAGCATGTTGCCGCCGGCATCCAGAACGTCAACATGCCAGGATCCGATGTCGCTCGGTCGCAAACGCTTCGAGCTGTAAGTGCGCCACGGACTGCCACCCACTGCCAGGGTGACGCGGTCTCTTTCAGTGCCATCGAAATACCAGACATGGGTAATTTCAGTGGGATGAAGGGCCCCGACGATTTTGGTCAAGCAAAAAATTTTGTCGACAGACGTCGCAAAACTGTTTCCGGCGTCGACCGCGACACGGTTTACAACGTTCTTGCAGATGACGGTCTGTTCCGCCGTCAATCCCTGAGCATCGGCCTGAGTCACACAGCCGGCCGATAAAATGACCATCACCGCCATCACCGCAGCCGAAAGATAAAATCGAACCAATCGAATGTTCATTTGATCACTCTCCTCCGCTAAATGGTAAGTGGACAGAATCCTGATCCAAAAGTCAAGCAAAGAAAACAAAAAAAATAGTGCACGATGCGGCCGCCGCCGCCACGGCCGATGGCCGGGTCGGAAACCAACAAGCGTCCTGCGGTAATCCGTGGATGAACTTTCTGACGTCTGAGGATATCGATGGGGGGTGAACTGCAGACTGGATGGGGCATCGACTTCGACCGGTCTTGCCGGTTAACGCTACTGGAGGATTTGATCGATTTGAGCCGTTAGTTCTTTGATATTGAACGGTTTTTGAATAAACCCGTTACAGCCGCTTTTCATGATCTCTGCGGCTTCGCCGGAAAGGCTGTAGCCACTTGACAGCAAGACCTTAACGTCCGAATTGCATTGCTTGAGCCGGTCGTATACGACCCGCCCTCCCATATCCGGCATCACCATGTCAAGAATGACAAGATCGATCTTTGTTTTGTTTTCAGTATAAATCTGCATGGCCTCCTGGCCATTTGCGGCCGGCAAAACCGCGTAGCCGAAATGTTGAAGCATCCTGACACCGACGTCCAAAACCACCTCTTCGTCGTCGATCAGCAAAACGGTCCGACTGGACGCCACAACGGATGGCTCACCAGCGGGTTGCGGAGCGGCCGTCAGGGTCCGGCTCGACGCCGGCAGGTAGATTCGAAAGGTGGTGCCGCGTTCAATTTCGGATTCAACCTCGATGAATCCACCCAGGCTCTTGACGATGCCGAATACCGAGGCCAGGCCCAGACCGGTCCCGCGACCCATTTCCTTGGTCGTGAAAAACGGTTCGAAAATACGTTCGCGGGTGGCCTCGTCCATCCCGATACCGGTATCCTGGACATCGAGCCGCACGTATTCGCCGTATTTCGGCGTATATGCTCGGTCTTGCATCACCTCACGGGTGGCATTGGCAGACTTGAAGGACAGGCGGCCGCCGTCTGACATGGCGTCTGCTGCATTGACACACAAATTGAGCAGTACCTGTTCGATCTGACCGGGGTTGGCGTCCACGGGTCGCAGGCCATCGTCCAGATCGAGGCTGATGGCGATCTGTTTGCGGGTGCGGCCGAAGGCCTCGGCGGTTTCACGCACAACCTGATTAAGGTCGATCAACGCCGATTCCGAGCGCTCTCTGCGGGCATAACCCAGCAGCTGAGCGGTCAGTTTGGCCCCGTTCTTGACCTGTTTTTCGATTTTTGTGAGGGTGGCATAGTGGGGATGGTCGGCCCCGGTGTCCTGCAAGATCAAAGATGCCAGGCCTTGGATCGCCATGAGCAGATTGTTGAAATCATGTGCGATGCCGCCGGCCAGAGTCCCGATGGCCTCCATTTTCTGCGCATTGAAAAACTGCGATTCGAGCCGTTTCCGCTCACTGATGTCCGTCAAACTCACGAGGACAGTTTCGAATTTTTCCCTAGCCTCTGGAATTTGGAAACTCATCAGGACATTGATGGTTTCACCCGCCAGGGTCTGGCTGACCGTTTCAGTTTCAAAGTCGGGCCTGGACGCATAGATCGCAATCAGGGCATCCCTGAAAACATCCAGCGATTGAGATGCGAAGATCTTTTCAACCGATCCGAACAGCTGGGCTTTGGTTTCGGCCTGGAAGAGCCGGAGAGTGGCTATGTTGAACTTCTTGACAGTGACCCGTTTCAGCACCTCCGGAAGGAGATCCGGATGAGCCGGTAAATAAGACCTGAGGTCGTCAATGCCTTTCTTTTTAAGGTCATCAACCGTCTGTTTGACAGCCGACAGGTCGACTTCCAGGAAAGACACGGCTGAGGTCTCGAAGAGGCTTTTGTATGTATCCTCGCTGGCCTGCAGCGCATCCTCAGCGCGTTTTCGCCCGGCAATCTCCTCCTTGAGCTTGGCAGCCATCGCCGCCAGTTGATTTTCCAGGCGGCAGGAAGGGCTTGGGTTGGCAATTTTGTTGTTTAACGGTATAAGCATTTTTAGGAGGCACCGGTTTCCGAAAATCGCCAACCCGTCAGCCCCCGCCAGGCGTCATCCGTTTGGCGCTGTTGGGGTGGCTGACGATCGGCCGCAATCTAATTATCGGATAGTTTTCCGAGAACTTGAATAAAGGAATTGGCAACCCATGAAATCAGGTATAATCGGGGGGCCGGGATCGGGAAAAACCACCGTTTTTGAAGCCCTAACCGGTAATTTTCAGGAGGCTGGACGCCGAGGGGACGACCGCATCGCTGCCATTCGGGTCCCGGACCCACGGGTCGATGTGTTGGCCGGGATGTATGCCCCCCAAAAGACGACCTATGCGCAGGTTGAGTATCTGCTGCCCGGAAAGGGCCTCGAGAAGGACAGTGGAAAAGCGGGGTCTTCATGGACCGCGGTAAGAGACTGTGACGCCTTGATTCACGTGGTCCGCAACTTCAGCAGTTACGGCCTGGCCGAACCGACACCGCTTGAAGACGTCAACCACATCGACCAGGAACTGATTTTGAACGACTTCATGGTAGCCGAGAAACGCCTCGAGCGGTTGAACCTAGACCAAAAAAGGGGCCGGAAGAGCGATTCGGAGGAACGGGCCCTTCTCGAGGCCTGTATCTCAACCGTGGAAAATAACACCCCATTGAGGCGGCGACCCGAACTGGTCTCTGCACCCCTGCTACGGGGCTTTGCTTTCCTGTCGAGCAAGCCGATGCTCGTCCTCTTCAACAATGCCGATGAAGACGATGGCCTGCCGGGTATAACCGGTGGAGGGTCAAACGAATTACGTCTGGCCATTCGCGGCAAACTCGAACACGAACTGGCCCAAATGTCGCCCGATGAGGCTGCAGAGTTCCTTCAGGAATTCGACATTGCGACTTCCGCCAAGGACAGGATCATCGCCAAATCTTACGAATTGTTGGGCCTTATTTCCTTTTTTACGGTCGGAGAAGACGAGGTCAAGGCATGGACGATCCGGAAACATACCGCAGCGATCGATGCGGCCGAGGCCATTCATACGGACCTCAAAAAGGGCTTCATTCGGGCCGAAGTGCTGGCTTACGATGACCTGATGACGGCCGGGAGCTACGCCGCTGCCCGTAAGTTGGGAACCGTCCGACTGGAAGGAAAAGACTACGAGGTCCAAGACGGTGATATCCTTCACGTGCGCTTCAACGTGTAGACGCCGACAACCGGTCAGGAAACCGAAACGCATCAATGCCCGGCGATTTCCTCTTTCAGCAGGCAGCAGGCAATCCGGTAATTCGGCGCTCCATCGGAGCGATAGCTGAGGTTGTCGGGCTGAATGAGCTTGTTCATCACGCAACCCTCCGGAATATCGAGCTGAAAAAGGTCATTTTCGTTGATGGGTTCCCGCTCTGTCAGACGGTTGCCGTCGATCATCAGGCTGTGCAGTGCAAAATCCTCGCACAGCGGACACCGGTAGATGCGCCCGTTAGGAAAAACGAAATAATTGTCCGCCACGCGTCCGGCGCATTCGAATCGGTCACCGGCCTCCAGGAAAACTTTAGGATAGATAACCGTTATACCCTGCCGCGCGATCGCCTCGGCCGCTGCCGGCACGGTTCCCAACCACTCGTCTCTGGCCACCTGCAGGTTTTCTGTCCGATTGGCGGCCGAGCGACCTCGAATGCCGATGACCTGAATGAAAAACCGCTTCACGCCCAGCGAGGTGAGCAGCGGCCCCATCAACCCGATTTCATGGATGTTGGCTTGGCTTACCGTAAAGATCACGCTGACCGAAAACCCGCGGGTCACGGCCTGCCGAATACCGTTAGTGCAGGCGGCATAAGACTTTGCGCCACGAATCATGTCGTTGGTGGCGGCAGTGGCGCCGTCAAGGCTGAAACTAAAGTAGTCGACGTCCTGCGGTGTGACCTTGGACAGGATGTCGTTGAACAAGAACCCATTGGTGTCCACGGTGATTGAGTCGTATCCAAGCTTCCGGGCCTTCTTGATCATAGGGGCGAGTTCAGGATGCAGTGTCGGTTCGCCGCCCAAAAAGACGATGTTGGCCTTGACGGACCTGCGGGCAAACAGGTTAAGCCAGG
>JBAVJU010000436.1:0-7421 GCA_049687935.1 Desulfobacterales bacterium
AGGTGGAGGATCCGGCGGACGCGGCCGAAGAAGATGCAGACGACCGAGAGATTATATCAGAACCGTATGATTTTGCCGACGAAGAGGAACCCTTCGATTTGTCCTCAGAAGATCGAGGGGACATGGCGTCATCGGATCAGGAGGACGAGGACGCCGAATTCGACTTCGAACCCGCTGCTGAAAATTTGACCGATAGCACAGATGAATCGCCGCTGAGTGCAGACGCCGTCCAAGAGGAAACCCTGCCGGAGTCCGAAGACCGAGTCCCCGAGGAATACCCTGCAGAGGACGACCCCATGAAAGTCGCCCTGGAAAGGCAACCGCTGGAGGACCAAGTTGAGGACCTTATAGGGGGCCATATAGGAAATCAGATAGAGAATCCGGCAGCCGATGGGCAACAGGAAAAGCTGGAGCTGACGGAAGCGGATCGGCGGCTCCTCGAAGAAGAATTGAGCCTCGATATCGAGGATGACGCGTCGACCGATACAACCGACGACCGGGATGCGGCCGCACCCGCCGGCCAGCCTCTCGATGACACGATCGACCCCGGCCGCCTCCACCGCGCCGAAAGCGGTGAAACTGCAGACGCCGAAAATGTCCCGGCGTCACCGACCGCAGAGGCCGCTCAGCCGGACCTTGCAGAGACGTCCGGCGGAGGAATGCCGGAAACCTTTGATTTCGACTTCGATGAGACCGCCGAAGACGACGAAACGGCGGAAAGCGAGCCACCAATGACCCCAGCGGTCGATTTTGAAGAACTTTCGGTCGAATCTCTCCTGGCAGATAGCGATGCCACCGGCCCTGCCGAACAGCATCAATCCTTCGATGGGGCATTCGATAGGGCTGAGGAGACGACGGAGACGGGTAACGCCGGACCGGCGGAGCCATCCGAAACCGAATTGGCCAAGGAGATGCAGGCAGCCGGTGCGCCGCAAATGAACATCGATCCGCTCGGGTCACCCGATCCGCACGACGGGCTCGCGGCCGCAGATGCCATGTCGATCCCGGTCGTGGGGCTGTCTTCCCGGTACCGCGCCGACGACGATGCGCCGGCGGACAAATTGACTGAACCGCTACCGGAAACCCTCTCCGGAGCGCAGCTCGAAGCGGTTGTCGAAAAGGCGGTCAAAAAATTATTCGGCGAAAAAATCGAGGCGATGCTCTCCGATGCCATCGAGAAAGCGGTGACGAAAGAAATCGACCGCCTGAAAACCCTTATTTTGGGGGACCTCGATCACGATCGCTGATCATCCGTCGCTTCGAAACAGGCCTCTTAATAAAGGTTTAGGGTGCTGGGTTCAAGGTACAGGGTCCTGGGTTCAAGGAAGAATTTCAATCCATCAACCCTGAACGGGGATCGGTGCACTTGGAACCTCTTGGGTTTAGAGTTTAGAGCTCAAGGCTCAATGCAATTCGACTCAATTGACGCGTCATACAATTTTTAGAGACCGGTAGGACCCTTTTTTTATCAAATGTCCGCCTTTAATAACGAACCCGCCGTAAGTGGTCCTTATCGATGCATGAAAAACACACCGGATTCCGCCCCGCGATACGCCCCAGATAGCCGCGCGATTACCTGTTGAAAAAATAACGACAGTTTAATAAGGATGGGATTTCGTTTCGATGCCGCAGTTTCATGGGGCCGCAATCGAGCGGGCCTCATTCTGGAAGGAGACCATGGGTATGAATCAGGACCTGTTGAACAAAGGCTACGAACCGCAGGATGTCGAGAGCCGCTGGTATGCGTTCTGGGAGAAGGAAGGTCTATTCGACGCACACCTCGATCCGTCGCCCAAACGATATTCCATCGTCATTCCGCCGCCGAATGTCACCGGCGTCCTTCATATGGGGCATGCGTTGAACAACACCCTTCAGGATATCCTCTGCCGGTATCGTCGGCAGCGGGGCGACAACGTCCTGTGGATGCCCGGGACCGACCATGCCGGGATCGCCACCCAGAACGTCGTCGAACGCAAGCTGGCCGAGGACGGCCTGGACCGTCATCAACTCGGCCGGGAAAAGTTTATCGAAGCCGTGTGGCAGTGGCGCCGAAAATACGGCAATGCCATCACCAACCAGTTGAAGCGCTTGGGGGCGTCGTGCGACTGGAAACGCGAACGCTTCACCATGGACGAAGGCCTCTCGCTGGCGGTCCGCAAAGTGTTCGTCCAACTCTACGACGAGGGTCTGATCTATCGCGGCAATTACATCATCAACTGGTGCCCGCGCTGCTCCACCGCCCTGGCCGATCTCGAGGTCGAGCACGAAGAGACCGACGGCAACCTCTACCACATCCGCTATCCTTACCGGGACGGCGACGGGGGAGTGGTCGTCGCCACCACACGCCCTGAAACCATGCTGGGCGACACCGCCGTGGCGGTTCACCCGGACGACGAGCGCTACCGCGATGCAGCGGCCAAAGCCGTCATCCTGCCGCTGATGGATCGCATCATACCGGTCATCAGAGACGACTATGTGGACATGTCCTTCGGAACCGGGGCCCTCAAGGTGACCCCGGCCCACGACCCCAACGATTACGACATCGGTCTGCGTCACGACCTGCCGATTATAAAAGCGATCGGCGACGATGGGCGGATGACGGATGCGGCCGGCCGGTTCCAAGGGTTGGAGCGATTTGACTGCCGCAAGGCGGTCGTCGACGCGCTCAAGGCCGGCGGGTATCTTGTGAAGATCGATGCTTACCGGCACAACGTGGGCCACTGCTACCGCTGTAAAGACATCGTGGAGCCGAATCTTTCCCGGCAGTGGTTCGTGAAAACCGCACCATTGGCCCAGAAAGCCATCGCCGCGGTCAAAGAAGGCCGGACCCGCATCGTCCCTGAAATCTGGACCGCCACCTACTTCGACTGGATGACCAACATCCGTGACTGGTGCATATCGCGGCAGATCTGGTGGGGTCACCAGATCCCGGCCTGGACCTGCGCGGCGTGTCAGGAGTTGATTGTGGCCATGGAGGCCCCTGCAACCTGCCCGGCCTGCGGAAGCGCCGCACCGGTGCAGGACACCGATGTCCTCGACACGTGGTTCAGCTCCGCGCTGTGGCCGTTTTCCACCATGGGCTGGCCGGAACGGACCCCGCTGCTGGAAATCTTCTATCCGACCTCGGTCCTGGTCACCGGTTTCGACATCCTCTTTTTCTGGGTCGCCCGCATGATGATGATGGGCCTTCACTTCATGGGCGATGTGCCGTTTAGGGATGTGTACGTCCACGCCCTCGTGCGCGATGAGGACGGCAAGAAAATGAGCAAATCGAAGGGCAACGTCATCGATCCGCTCAGTGTGATCGACACCTACGGCACGGATGCCTTCCGCTTTACGCTGGCCGCCTTCGCCGCCCAGGGGCGCGACATCAAAATGTCGGAGAAGCGGATCGAGGGATACCGGAATTTCATCAACAAGCTCTGGAACGCCGCCCGACTATGCCTGATGCACCTCACCGAAAGGCAGCCCGAACCCGGTGCCGACGGTCAGTCGCTGCCGGACCGCTGGATCCTTTCGCGGCTCAAGGCGCTTGCCGGCGCGGTGTCGGACGCCATTGACGGGTATCGCTTCAACGAAGCGGCCGGCGCGCTCTACAATTTTGTCTGGCACGAGTTCTGCGATTGGTACCTGGAAGCGATCAAACCGGTCCTCTACGACAAGCGCGGGGCGGAACAGAAGGCGGCGACGTTGGTGGTGCTCCGGCGCGTGCTGGGCGACACCCTGATTCTGCTGCATCCGTTCATTCCCTTTGTCACCGAAGAAATCTGGCACAAGCTGCCGGGCGCCGAAGGTTCGCTCATGCGCGCCGTCCACCCCCTGGATGACACCGGCTCGGCCGCCCTCGTCCGCGACCATGACGCCGAATCGCAGATGAAATTGATCACGGACATCATCACCGGCGTGCGCAACATCCGCGGCGAGATGGATCTGCCGCCCGGCCTGGAACTGACGGTCGAACTGCAGTCCGAAGACCAAACGGTGCGCGCCACGGTCGCAGACCATCAGGACATCATCCTCAACCTGGCCAGGGTCAAGGCCCTGCGCATCGTGGAGCCGGGGAAAAAACCGGCTTCTGCCGCAACGACGATCATCGAGGGCGGCACGCTGTTCGTTCCACTGGAAGGCATCATCGATTTTGAGAAAGAGGCCGAGCGGCTGCAGAAAAGGATCAACAAGGTCAATGCCGACCTGATGCCGGTCGCCAAAAAGCTGAACAACGAGGACTTCCTGAAAAAAGCCCCGGCCGACGTCGTGGCCGGTGCGAGGGAAAAACAGGAGCTCTTGCACCTGACTCTAGAGAAACTCGAATCGACGCTCACGAAAGTCAGGGAACTGGCAGGATAGTGCCCCAATTATCAGGGTGGAGGTGCCTACCTAATTTTTGTGCTACAGTAGTTGTGTCAGTTGAGTCGGTTAGGTCGGTTTTGTCAGTTTCAGGCTCTCATCGATTTTACCGACTAAACACTCATGGTCCTTAAACCACCACTGGTTTCGGGTTCTGAGTTTCGAGTTTCAAATTTCAAGTTTCTATTTGCCGATCACCCGGCACCATAACAACTTAACTGCGAATTGCAGTCCAACATTAAGCATCGCCAATGAATACCATCGACAAGCTGATCGACCTGGCGCTGGAGGAAGACATCGGCGCCGGGGACGTAACGACCGACAACCTGGTTTCGCCCGAGGCAGGGGGCCGCGGTCAGATCGTTGCCAAAGAGGCGCTGGTGCTGGCCGGGCTCGATGTCGCCCGCAAGGTTTTCGAGCGTCTCGATCCCGACATTGCCTGGCAGCCCCACCACACGGACGGTGACGCCGTTGACGCCGGCAGCACGGTTTTGACGGTGTCGGGAAAGCTGCAGGCCCTGCTGAAGGGGGAGCGGGTGGCGCTCAATTTCCTGCAGCGCCTCTCCGGCGTCGCCACCCTGGTGCGCGCCTACACCGCCAAAATCCCCCCCGACGGCGCTCGCCTGGTCGACACCCGCAAGACCACGCCCGGATGGCGGGTGCTCGAAAAATATGCCGTTCGCGTCGGCGGAGCCGGTAACCACCGCATGGGTCTGTACGACGGGGTCCTGATCAAGGACAACCACATCGCGGCCGGCGGCGGCATTGCGGCGGCCGTTGCGCGGATCCGCAGCCGGATATCCCATTTGATGAAAATCGAGATCGAGGCCGCCACCCTCGAGCAAGTCCGTGAAGCCCTTGCGGCCGGTGTCGAGGTCATCATGCTCGACAACATGGAGATCGATCAGATCCGGAAGGCAGTGGCCCTGATCGATGGGAAAGCCGTGATCGAGGTTTCCGGCAATGTCACCGACGCCCGACTCGCCCGACTGGCCCGAACCGGCGTCGACATCATTTCGGTGGGCGCCCTCACTCATTCGGCGCGGTGCGTGGACCTGAGCATGCGCATTACCGGAACCGACGCCTGACGACCCTCAAGCCTGGTAACAGATGATACCGATTCGCGACACCATCCCCACCCGGCACCGTCCGGTTGTCAATCTTACCATAATCGGCATCAATGTGGTGGTGTTCCTGGTGCAGATGACCCAAGGGCCGGATTTGGACCGCTTCGTCTTTGTCTACGGCCTGGTGCCGGCCCGTTTTTCGGATCCCCGAATCGCGGCCTACTTCTCACCGGCGCAGCAGATTTTCTCGCTCCTCTCCTTCATGTTCCTGCACGGCAGTTTCTGGCACATCCTCGGCAACATGTGGTCCCTCTTCATCTTTGGAGACAATGTCGAAGACCGGCTCGGGCACCCGCGCTACCTGGCCTTCTACCTGATGTGCGGATTGGCCTCGGGAATCTCGCACTCGATTATCAACTGGCACTCGAATATACCGACAATCGGTGCCAGCGGGGCCATCGCCGGGGTCATGGGCGCTTACTTCATCCTGTACCCGACCGCGAAGATCCTGACCCTGATTCCGATCATCTTCATTCCATGGTTTGTCGAGATCCCGGCCGCCTTCTTCCTCGGCCTCTGGTTTATCCTTCAGTTTCTCAGCGCCGCCGGCAGTCACGGCGCCGGCGGCGGAATCGCCTGGTGGGCCCACATCGGCGGCTTTGTTTTCGGCATCCTTTTCCTGAAGCTGTTTCAATTCCTGCCGTCCACCGGAATCGCCGAAAAACTCGGCCCCGTCACCGAAAAGAAGACGACGCGCCGCCTGCAGGTCATTCGCCCCCTTGGCAGCGGCGATAGCCCCGACCTGCACGGCACCATAGACATTTCACCCCGTGAAGCCTTGGCCGGTACCCGAAAACTGGTCAACATACCCTGGGGATTTTACACGCGGATGCTCAAGGTAACCGTGCCGGCGGGGGTGACGGAAGGAAGTTCGCTGCGTCTGAAAGGAATGGGCCGTCAGTTCGAGAGTGGCGGGCGCGGAGATCTGTATTTGAAGGTTCAGATCCGGTAAAGAGGATGAGCCTTTGTTTTTTAGCCTTTGGCCTTCAGCCGTTAGCCTTTAGCCATCTTCATGCCTTCAACACCGTTTCATCGTCCGCCTCGAGGGCGGTCACCTGATTGCGGCCCTTCTGCTTGGAGATATACATCGCCTTGTCAGCCCGCTGAATGAACGTGGACAATTCCTCGTTTTCGGCGTACTGGGTGGCCCCGATGCTGATGGTGATCGAAATCTTCCGATCGGTTTCCGGCAGAAACACCTCCGCCTGAACCACATTGCGAATACGGTCGGCCACCAGCATCGCCTCTTCGCAGCTGGTCTCCGGTAAGATCACCGTAAACTCTTCGCCGCCGTAGCGATAGGCGGTATCGAGCTTGCGCAGGCAGGATTTGATCACCTGGCTGATCCGCACCAGGATCTTGTCGCCTTCCAGGTGCCCGAAGCTGTCGTTGTAACTCTTGAAATTATCGATGTCCAGAAGCAGCAGGGCCAGCGGGTGTTTATAGCGGTTGAAGCGATCGACCTCGACTTCGAGCTGGCTGTAAAACGACCTCGAATTGTGAAGCTTTGTCAAGCCGTCGGTAATCGCCAGGCGCTGCAGCTTTTCCATCATCCGCACGCGTTCCTGGGTCAGGTTGCGCTCTTTTAGAACACGCTTCAACCGCAGCAGCAGCTCTTCGAGTCTCACGGGCTTGATGACAAAGTCACTGGCCCCCATGTTGATCGCTTCCTCGTAAGAGTAGTCGCCGCTGTATCCGGTCATGACGATGACATCGGAGCCGAAGTCACTTTTGATGAGCTTCGTCAGTTCGAGACCCCCCATGCCCGGCAGCATGATGTCGGTGATGACCACCTGAATGTCGCTGCTGATTTTTTTCAGAAGCGCCAAAGCCTCTTCGGCATCCGAGGCCATGATGGAATTGTAGCCCGCCATCTGGATGAACTCGTTCATCGAATCGCGAACACCGTCCTCATCATCTACGATCAGTATGTTGGCATTTTTATTC
>JBAVJU010000437.1:0-7592 GCA_049687935.1 Desulfobacterales bacterium
AAGTATGTGTCTGACGGCAACCTTCGACTGGTTGGGCGAAAAAGCAGTTGCACTTGGCAAACTGTCTTCAATATGAAGATAAGTTTTTCATGCACCGTGGCGGCCCGAAGGGCTATGACCGTTTAATACGGAAAAAGATGGGCGCCTCCGCCCGGATAAACAGTTGCGAAAGACGGCTGAAACTCGAAGCTGGCGATGCTTGTAGTCCGGCTTCTGCAGTAGGACCACTCACCCAAAAGCCCCCCGCATCTGAACTCTAAGGCTCTTCTGCTTTCGACCGTTTGCCGTCGGCCTTTAGACGTCAGATTTTTCCACCCATGGCCAGATCGCCTCGAGGTGCGCCAGGCTCGGGTCGAGGGCCTCTTCGGTATGCGGTTCGAGAGTGATGACCGGCGGGGTGTCGTTGAGATCTTTCAGGCGCGTGAGAAGGTATTGGAAGTCGATCGTCCCCTGCCCCAGGGCGAGGTGATCGTCCCGCAGCCCGTGATTGTCGTGCAGATGCACCTGGCCCAGATGCCGGCCCAGGATGTCGAGCCACTCTGACAGCGGCGCCTGTCCGAAGGCCGCCTGGTGTCCGGTGTCCAGGCAGAAGCCCACGCTATGGGACTTCAGGTTTTCGAAAAGGGGCTGGAGTTCTTCGGGGCCGCTTTCGTACACGTTTTCAAGCATCAGGCGGCAACCAAACGAATTCAAGCTTTGCGCCAGCCAGCGCCACATCTCGAGGCTGTTCTGCAGCCACTCCTCGAGCAGGTAGGCATAGCGCTTCCAATCATAACCGGCATGACACACCACGGTTTTGGGGCTGAACAGCGTCGCCGCTTCGAGCAGCTGTTCGAAGCGGTGGCGCGTTACAGCGCGGATCTGCGGGTCGATAGAACCGGCCGACATGTCGCTGAACGGGCCGTGCAGCGTGATCGTCAATCCACGGTCTTTGATCCGTGTGGCCATCTCGCCGAATTCGGCCGAAGAGAAACGGTCCAGTGCAGCGGCATCGATGCCGATTTCGGGATTCAGCCCACGGGCAAAGAAATTTTCCGCGTATCGATCCCACAGCATGGTGAAGGGAACGTTGACCTGAACCCGGCTAAGCAACTCTTTCATGGTACCTCTCTCTCCAATGTCCACACCCGCCGGTCTGCTGCCGGCAATATGGGCCGCTATTCATACCCGAGACTCTCACCGCCAGGGCGCAGCGTCTCTAAACCGTTTCGGCGGATCCAGTCGTCGATCTCCTGAACCAAGATGCGGTAATAGGCTTCCGAGCCCCCGAGGCCCCGCCGGCCGAAAAAGTAGTTGATCTCCAGAAAGAAGGGGGTTGCTGCTGCGGCCCCTTCAGGAAAGAGCAGGTCGAAACCCGCCAGATCGATACGGGTGAATCGGCAAAAATTCCTGACGGCTGAAACGGCCGAAGCCCGAAGCTCGGGATCGGTAATGAAATCGATTTGTCCACCGTGTGCCAGATTGGCACACCAGATCTCCCGGTCCGGTTGCACCCGCCAATAGGCGACACATCGCCGACCGATAACCGCCACGCGAAGGCTGCGGTTGCCGGCGGGAATCATTTCCTGAAGCAGAAAACCGCTCTGACCCGTCCGTTCGAAAGCCGACGCCGTAAACAAAAACTCTTTCAGACGGGACTCGGAATCCACCGGAAACACGGTTTCGCCCTCACCGCCCCAGTCGAATTTAAACACGCAGGGAAATCCGAACGGAAGATCATCCGGTATCCGCCGGCATTTCCGGTTAAAAGCACGTGTATCGCTGAAAGAGATGGTCCTGGGGTGCGGCACACCGGCTTTTTTGAAGAGCAAATGCTGTCCGGTTTTCCCAGGATAGGCGAAACGGGCATCATAATTGGGGAAATACACGGCACAATTCTCGCGCACCATCTCATAGAGGTCCTGCCGACAGGCCTGGGGCAGAATGACCGCTGCGGCCGCCGAAATCGCCTGCCGTTCATCCGGACCCGGCGCACGTCCGGCGCAGATAATCTGTCGATCCGCCGCAAAAAGGGGATGAAACGATAAAATCATTGGCCTTCAATACCCGAATTTTCTGAGGGCCCGCGTGTCCTTGCTCCAATTTTTCTGCACCCTGACGAAGAGTTTCAGAAAAACCTCCACGCCGAGAAGCCGCTCGATCTCCCGGCGCGAGGTCTCACCGATCGACTTCAGCATGCGTCCACCTTTCCCGATGATGATGCCTTTCTGCGAATCGCGCTCCACGTGAATGGTGGCGTGAATCCGCACGAGGCGCCCATTTTTTTCCTCTTTGAAGGCCTCGACGGTCACCGCCGTGGCATACGGAATTTCCTCTCCGGTGAGACGAAACACCTTTTCACGGATCAGCTCGGAGGCGATGAAGCGTTCCGGAAGATCGGTCACAATATCATCTGGAAAAAACGGCGGACCGAAGCGCAGAAGGGTCTCCAGTGAAGCGATCAGCCGGTCCACCTGAGTGCCCTTTTCAGCGGAGATCGGAACGATGTCGTTAAAAGAGGTCACCATTGACCAGTGGTCGATGATCGGCAGCAGATCGGTCTTCGGGATCAGATCGATCTTGTTCAATGCCAGAACAACCGGTTTCTTGCTGGCTTTTATCTTTCTAACCATCAGCCCTTCGGACACGGGATCCGACCGGGCCACATCGATGATGACCAATATGACATCACCATCTCCCAAACTCGACAAGGCCGTTTCGACAATGCGGATGTTCAAAGGGTCGGTGGCCTTGTGCACACCCGGGGTATCGATAAAAACGAGCTGAGCCGACGGCCGGTTGAGAATGCCCAGAATGCGATTCCGTGTGGTCTGTGGCTTTTTTGAGGTAATCGAAATCTTCTGTCCGAGGATCCGGTTCAACAAAGTCGACTTACCGGCGTTGGGCGCACCGAGGATGGCCACGAAGCCGGACCTGAAGCGGGATGGGGTTGAGTCGGAAGGGCGATCTGTCATTTGTGAAAACAGTTGTGCCAGTTGAGTCGGTTAGGACAGTTTGTCAGTTAAACAGAACAAAATACGACTAAATTACTAAATGTCGCTGGAATTACTGTGAACCGGCGCAATCAACCTTTCTAACCGGTGCCACACTTCTTCGCGGCCCTGCCGGGTTTTGGCCGAAAACAAGATGATATCCCCTTGCGGCACCGATAGGGCCGAGGCGGCGCTGCGTGAGCAGACCAACTGCCGTGACCGCGAAAGTTTGTCGATCTTCGTCAACGCCAGCACGGTGGCAATTCGGTGCCGGTTGAGCCAGTCGACGAGGGCCACTTCTTCAGGACCCGGCGTTCGGCGACTGTCCAAGATCAGAACCAGACCTTTCAGCGTCCGGCGCGTGGCAAGATATGTTTCGATCATCGGAGCCCAACTCCGTCGAATAGCTGCGGGTACCTTGGCATAGCCGAATCCGGGAATGTCGACAAAAACAAGCTCTGCGTTGATCTCGAAGAAGTTGATCAATTGAGTGCGTCCCGGGGTCGAACTGGTTTTGGCCAACCGCTTGCGATTCACCAGGCAGTTGATCAGGGAGGATTTACCGACGTTGGACCGTCCGGCAAAGACAATTTCCGGCAGCCGGGCCGGTGGATAGTGAGAGGCTTTAGCGGCACTTTTTATAAATTCGGCGGATTTGATGATCATCACTTTTCTCTTCTCAAATACGCCTCCATCCGATCCATCCCTTCGGCGATATTCTCCATGGAATTCGCGTAGGAGAACCGCAGATATCCTTCGCCGTTCTGGCCGAAATCGATGCCGGGTGCCACGCCGACGTGGGCCTTGGCCAGGATGTCGAAGGCCAGTTCATAGGAATTGTTCGACAGGTGCCTGGCATTGGCGAAAACGTAGAACGCCCCGGTCGGCTCGACGGTGATGCCGAAGCCCATGGCTTTCAAACGCGCGAGCATGAACTTGCGGCGATCGTTGTAAACCGCTTTCATCCGGGCCACGTCGGCACCGGCCTGCGTCAAAGCAGCTATCCCCGCCCGCTGAACCATTGAATTGGCGGATATGAAAAAATTTTGATGGAACTTCTGTATCGGCCGGACAAATGGCTTGGGGGCAATCAGATATCCGAGCCTGAGACCGGTCATGGCATAGAGTTTTGAAAAGCCGTTCAGGACGAAAGCCTTGTCGGTGTATTCCAGGATCGAATGCTCTTGACCCTCATAAACCAGGCCGTGGTAAATTTCATCCGATACGATCCATGGCCGCATCGCGGCGATTTCCTGCATGCGCTCGGCCGACAGGAGGTTTCCGGTTGGATTGGATGGGGAGTTGATGAAAATGGCCTGCGTTCGCGCCGTGATTTTCTGTCGGATGGCATCGGGCCGGAACTGAAATCCATCTTCTTCGAAAACGGGGATGCAAACCGGTTCCCCCTCCACAAAACGGATGAAATTGGGATAGCAGGCGTAATGTGGATCGGAAATAATCACCTGGTCGCCCGGGTCGAGCAAGGCGGCGAAGAGAAGCAGCATGGCCGGTGAGGTGCCGGACGTCACGATGATTTGATCGGCACTGATCGTCACGCCGTAGTGCCCACGATAATAGTGGCGGATGGTTTCCCTGAGTTCGAGCAGTCCGAGGCTGTGGGTGTAATGCGTGTGACCGTCATCGAGCGCTTTGCAGGCGGCGGCCTTGACACACGGCGGCGTGTCGAAATCCGGTTCACCCACTTCCAGGTGGACGACGTTGATGCCTTCGCACTCCAGTTCATGCGCCTTTTCGAGGACATCCATGACGATAAAAGAGGTGATGTTTTCGGTTCGTTTGGCAACCACGGCACCCTCCTTGAGGGAACGACCAAATCCAAAATTCGTATTTTCGTATTAATACTGATAGATCAACCCGCCGAAATGCATCTCGACAGAGGGGCGATCCGACACATTAGACAACCTTGTTGAGCGGATACTCTATGATGCCTTCGGCGCCGGCTTTCAGGAGTTGCGGGATGAGATCCCTCACCACGCCGGAATCGACGACGATTTCAACCGAAAACCAGTTCGAATTGTACAGATGCGCCACCGTGGGGGCGTTCAGGCTCGGCAGGAGCGCCACCACCGCTTCGATCTGCTTCTCGGGCACGTTCATTTTAAGGCCCACCAGTTTTTCCCCGAGCAGGGCGCCTTTCAACAGCAGAGCGATCTGTTCGACCTTGGTTCGCTTTTCGGCGTCCTTCCAGGCATCGTGATTGACGATCAACTGGGTGTTGGTCTGCATGAGTTCATGGATGATGCGAAGCCCGTGGGCCTTGATGGTACTACCGGTTTCGGTCACCTCGACAATCGCATCGGCGAGCCCGGAAACGACCTTGGCTTCGGTGGCCCCCCAGGAGAACTCGACCGTCACGTTGATGTTGCGCTCGGCAAAGAAGCGCTCAGTGAACTTGAGCAATTCGGTTGCGATCTTGCATCCCTCAAGTTCCTCGATTTTTTCGATTCCCGAGTCATAGGGCACCGCCAGCACCCAGCGAGCCGGCCGGGCACTGACTTTGGAGTAGATCAGGTCTTCCACCACCCGGACATCGGAGCCGTTTTCCGCGATCCAGTCTTTGCCTGTCAGGCCGGCGTCGAGAGTGCCATTCTCCACGTAGCGCGACATTTCCTGGGCCCGGCAGATGGCGCATTCGATCGAATCGTCATTAATCTCGGGAAAGTAGCTTCTGCCGTTCACATTTATTTTCCAACCCGATCTTTTAAAGAGTTCTATTGTCGCATTCTGCAGACTCCCTTTGGGAATCCCCAGCTTCAACCGCTTCTTCATTTCTTGTAGACCTCCTCGGGATCAAAAACAGGTGTGCCGACAATTTCGGTCTCTCCCCTGCCGTTGACGACTTTTAGGTGAAAACAGCTCCTGTGGCCGGTGTGGCAGGCGGCACCGCCGACCTGTTCCACTCTGAGCAAAACCGTGTCGGCGTCGCAGTCGATGCGAATCTCCTTCACCAGTTGCAGATGACCGGATGTCCCTCCTTTGATCCAAAGCTTTCGGCGGCTGCGACTGTAATAGGTCGCCTTGCCGGTCTTCAGGGTCATTTCCCAAGCCTCGCGGTTCATGTAGGCCAGCATGAGCACCTCCCCGGTGCTCTCATCCTGGGCAATGACCGGTACCAGGCCTTCTGATTTGTCAAAATCGAGCGTCACCATCTGTTCGTCCATTGGTTGACCTGTCTTTGCGGCGGCAAGTCGTCACGCCAGTTATCGGCTTTAAGATAAAGGGTTTGAACTGCGTTATCGGTCGGCGGCGGATTACACCTCCTCCCTTTAGCCTTGCCAAAAACGTAATCTTAGAGGCTCTAGCACTTTGCCCCGCGGCGTTTTTTTTGATAAACTAATTTGAGTAGCGATAACTGCTATCAAAGTCAATTTATTTTTTCCTTTTCCGTAAAGCGGTGGCTTGCTTCACCCGCAAAAATCTGATAAACGAATGCCAAGACAATGCCGGAACCGAACCGCCTCTTTTCGGTCAAACCCCTCCAACGTCTCGGCCGGCGTTCTCGTTGATATAAAGCGCGCCGCGGCGTCTTGAACATCTAAGAGTCCATATGGCAAAACCAAAACGAACCAACGATATTTTGAAAAAGAGAAAAAAGCATCGGATCGGGCGTATCCTTTTTCGCATCTTTCTGCTTTTCGTGTTGATTTGCACCGTGACGGGCGGCCTCGCTGCCGTGGGTCTCTACTATTACATCAGCCGTGATTTGCCGAAGATTTCATCCCTCAAAGATTATCACCCGCCCATCATCTCGACCGTCTATGCCGACGACGGCCGCAAGATCGGGGAGTTTTTCAATGAGCGGCGAATTGTCGTGCCGTTGACCGATATCCCCGATATGCTGATCAAAGCCTTTGTTGCCGCCGAAGACTCCCGCTTTTACGAGCACCAGGGGATCGATCTTCTGAGCATCACGCGGGCCTTTATTAAAAATATCGAGGCCGGCAGCATTGTACAGGGCGGCAGCACCATCACCCAGCAGGTGACAAAATCATTTTTGCTGACACCGGAGAAAAGCTACACCCGCAAGATGAAAGAGGCCATATTGGCCTACCGAATTGAAAAATCCTTGAATAAAGGAGACATTCTTTACCTATATCTCAATCAGATCTATTTGGGACACGGTGCTTACGGCGTGGAAGCGGCAGCCGAAAACTATTTCGGTAAAACCGCGCGCGACATGAACCTTGCCGAGTGTGCCATGCTGGCCGGATTGCCCCAAGCGCCCAGTCGATATTCCCCCTTCAAGTATCCGGATCGGGCCAAGCAACGCCAAATCTACGTCCTTAACCGAATGGTCGAAGAGGGCACCATCACCAATATCGAGGCCACGGAGGCCATCAACACCAAACTGGACATCAGACCACGGCGCAACTGGTACATTGAGGAGGTGCCCTTTTATACGGAATATGTGCGCCAGTATATCGAAAAGAAGTATGGTGTCGAGGCACTCTATAACGACGGCTTGCAAATTTACACCGCCGTCAACATCGACATGCAGAGGATCGCCCGGAAGGAAGTTGAAAAAGGGTTGCTGGATCTGGATAAACGTCAGGGGTACCGCGGACCGCTTCAACATCTCGCACCTGAAGCCATTGAAGC
>JBAVJU010000438.1:0-17990 GCA_049687935.1 Desulfobacterales bacterium
ATCCGGGGTTCTGAATTCGAGCCGCTTGGCCTTCGGAGATGCGGAGTACATCGGGATGCGGACCGCAGCGCTGCGGTTGCGGCTGGAGTAAGCCAGGTTGACCGGAGCCTCGAAACCAGGAACCAGCCGCTTGTATGAGTTGGTGGTCGGGTTGGTAAAGGCACACAGCGCATTGCAGTGCTTCAGGATGCCGCCGATGGCATAGAGTGCTTCCTGGGACACGCCGGCGTATTTGTCACCCGCGAAGGTGGTCTGGCCTTCCTTCCAGATGCTCAGGTGGGTGTGCATGCCGGTACCGTTGTCCCCGTAGAGCGGCTTCGGCATGAACGTGACGGTGTGACCGTGACGATAGGCAACGTTCTTCAAAACGTATTTAAACCATTTCAACTGGTCGGCCATCTGCACCAGCGGCTTGAATCGCATGTCGATTTCCGACTGCCCGGCGGTGGCCACCTCATGATGCTGGGCTTCGATATCGATTCCCAGGTTCTGGAGGGTAAGGACCATTTCGGTGCGCAGGTCCTGAAATTTATCCATGGGCGGTACCGGAAAATAGCCTTCCTTGTGACGGGGCTTGTAGCCGAGATTCGGGCACTCGTCACGGCCCGAGTTCCAGATGCCTTCGACGGAGTCGATTTCATAAAAGGCGCGGTTGGTGGCGGATTCGAACCGGATGTTGTCGAAAATGAAGAACTCGGCTTCGGGCCCGATAAACGCCGTATCACCGATGCCGGTGCTCTTCAGATAGGCCTCAGCCTTCTGCGCGATATGGCGCGGATCGCGGGTATAGGGTTCCCGGGTCACCGGATCGGCGATGTTGCAGATCAGGACCAGGGTCGTCTCGGCGAAAAAGGGATCGATCTTGGCGGTCAGCGGGTCCGGAATGACCAGCATGTCGCTGGCGTTGATCGGCTGCCACCCGCGGATGCTGGATCCGTCGAAACCGAAGCCGTCTTCGAAACACGATTCAGACAGCTCGCTGATGGGGACCGAAAAATGCTGCCACAGGCCTGGAAAGTCCATAAAGCGCAGATCCAGCATCTTTGCGCCTTTTTCTTTTGATAGTTCTACTACGTCTTTGGGTGTCATACGGAATCCTCCTTTTTAGGTGTGTGGATGATTGAAAAAATTTAAATGGCGTCTTTGCCGGTTTCACCGGTTCTGACGCGGATCGCTTCCTCGATCGGGGACACGAAGATCTTGCCGTCACCGATTTTACCGGTGCTGGCCGCCTCGCGTATTTTTTCCACGATCTTTTCCGCTCTTTCGGCTTCAACGACGATTTCGATCTTGACCTTGGGAATGAAGTCGACGATGTATTCGGCGCCGCGGTAGATTTCCTTGTGGCCCTTCTGCCGGCCGTAGCCCTTCACCTCGCTGATAGTCATTCCCTGAATGCCGATTTCGTTCAATGCTTCCTTGACGTCATCCAATTTGAAGGGTTTGATGATAGCCTCTATTTTCTTCATCTCCTGACCTCCTGTTCGATGTGATCGACTCACCTGTTTTGTTTTCGACTAAATGATTTCAAATCCTCTTTCTCCGTGCAGGGCGCTGTCGAGTCCTTCGATTTCACTCTCCTTTGCCACTCTCAATCCGCCGGTGATGAACCGGGTGACGTAAATGAGGATGAATGTTCCAACAGCCGTAAAGACCGCCGTGGCGACAATTGAAATAAACTGGATCCACAGTTGTTTTGGATTTCCATAAAACAGACCGCGTCCAATCTCGTTGACGGCGGGATCGGCAAAGAGCCCGGTGGCCAGCGCGCCCCAGATGCCGCACACGCCGTGGACGCCGAAGGCATCGAGCGAGTCGTCGTAACCGATCTTGCGCTTCAAAACGGTGACACCGGCGTATCCCAGCAAACCCGCTCCGGCGCCGATCACCAGCGAGGCCGGCATGTTGACGAAGCCCGCCGCCGGCGTGATGGCCACCAGTCCGGCGACGATGCCGGAGGCCATACCCAGCACGGTCGGTTTTTTACTCACCGTCCACTCGGCAAACATCCACGCCAGGGCCCCTATGGCCGCCGAGGTGTTGGTCACCATGAAGGCCGAGCCGGCGATACCGTCGGCTGCCAGTTGACTGCCGGCATTGAAGCCGAACCAGCCGAACCACAGCAGCGCAGCCCCCAGCGCGGTGAGGGTGATGCTGGAAGGGAACATGGACTCCTTGCCGTACCCGATGCGTTTTCCGAGCACCAGCGCCAGAACCAACCCGGCGACGCCCGCGTTGATGTGGACCACCGTTCCGCCGGCAAAGTCAAGGGCGCCCATGCTGCCCATCCAACCGCCGCCCCAGACCCAGTGGGCAATGGGACAATAGATCAGCGTAATCCAGAGAACGGCAAAGACGATCCAGGAAGAAAATTTCATCCGGTCGACGATCGAGCCGAGAACCAATGCCACGGTGATGCAGGCGAAGGTCATCTGAAAAAGCGCAAACACATAAGTCGGTATCGATCCCTGCAGGCTGTTGACGCCGATACCATTCATGAACAGGTGCGTCAACCCTCCGACAATGCCGCCATGGTCCGGGCCGAAAGCGATGCTATACCCCCAAAGGACCCATATCACGCTGCCCAGACAGTAGGCGACAATGGTCATGGCGATGGTGTTGAGAAGATTCTTGTAGCGGGACATTCCGCCGTAAAAAAGCGCCAGGCCGGCGGGTGTCATCATCATCACCAGGGCGGTCGATACGATCATCCAGGCCGTGTCACCCGTGTCGAGCGTGTCAGCCGCACGGGCAAGGGAAAAAGGCGCAAACAACAGTGGGGCGGCTATCATCCAGGGCTTGACTCTCATGATGTTCAGTTTCCTCCTTTGCGACTTGGGGTCAACGGCGGGAAAGGTGTTTGATGACGGCGGTTCACGCGTTGACGATTCACTATTATTTTACGCAACAGCAGCGATGCAGAACAAGTTCATCCCGTGACCGTTTTCATCATCAGTCGTCCTAAAACGGTAGACTTGATCGCTTCCACCTGCTCCGGCAGGTCCACCTTCTGGCCGTCGAAATCTCGGACATAAAATACGTCGACCACCTGGTCGATTTTCGTGGCGATTTTTGCAACCCAGATGTCCAGGCGGCAGGCGAAGAGGGCGTCGGTGATGTTGAACAACAGACCGGGATAATCATAGGTAAACACTTCGATGATCGTAAAAAAGCTGGAGCTGCGGTTGTCGATTTCGATCCGGTTGGGTCGGTTGATGAGAGGGGATTTCTTGCGCCGGTAACCGGCGATTTTTTGGTGCAGCGCCCCCGCCAGGTCCAGCTTGCCGGCCAGTGCATCTTCAAGATTGTCTTCCGCCCGAAGCCAGCGTTCTTCTTCGAACAATTGGTCCGGCGGCGGCTTGACTTCGAAGATGTCGACGGCGACCTTGTTGCGCCAGGTAAAAACCTGGGCGTCGATGATGTCGATATTGTTCAGAGTGAATACGCCGGCGATCTTGGAAAAAAGGCCCGGCCGGTCTTTGGCACAAATTTTTACCGTGCGGGTTTCCGAATCCGCCGCGCGGGTGACGCTCCACATAAATTCGCGATCACCGAGCTGCTGGTAGCAGCTAATATCCTGCAGGATCTGATCCGGGGTCGCAAACAGCAGGTAACGCGGTGAGAGAAAGCCGAAGAGCCCTTCCAGGCGCTGGCGTTCGGCATCTGTTTTGGCGGCCGCCAGTACCCGTTCTTTTTTGACCTCGATTTCCTGAACGACCGCACGTGATGCCAGCTCCCCTTTTTCCAGAATGTTGAGCACCTTCAAAAAAAGGTCCCGCAGCAGGATGGCGGTCCATTCGTTCCAGGCATTGGGCCCGGTGGACATGCAATCGGCGACGGTCAACAGATAGAGCATCTTCAGGCGCTCGACGTCTTCGATTTCACGGGCACAGGTGATGGCGGTTTCCTCATCGTGAATGTCTCGGCGGGTTGCGGTCTTGATCAAATACAGATGTTTTTGAACCAGAAAGGCAACCGTTTCGATGTCTTCCAAGGAAAACCCCTTGGCTTTCAAAACCCGGCGGACCATCTCGGCGCCGCTGGTCGAGTGATCGTCGCTGTCGATCCCCTTGCCGATGTCATGCAGAAGGGCCGCCCAGAGCAGCAGTTTGCGTCGTTTTAAATTCCTGTAAAGATCGCTGCAGAACGGATTGGCGTTGGGATCATCGCTATTGCCGAAGTTTTTTAGAGTCTGGACGGTCCGCAACAGGTGTTTGTCGACCGGATAGACGTGGTATTCGTCATACTGAATTCGGTTGACCACGCTTTTAAATTCGGGAATCAGCTTCACCAGAAACCCGGTGCTGAGCATTTCTTTGAGAACGCTGAAAACCTTCGACGGTGACATCAGGATGCGTTCGAAAGCCAAAACCGTTTCAGGCGCGTTGATAAAGCTGTCATCGGCAAGGTAGGCGAACTCCTTGACGATGCGAGTGGCTTCCGCGCTCAATGGCAGGCTCAGGCGCAGGCTTTCCTCGAAGATGTTGATCAGCAGGGTGGAAGAGCGCAACACATCCTCGGGGGAGGTGAAACTGAGAGAATCCCGATCCACCGCCAGGCCCTCGACCTCGGTCTTTTTGAGCGGTTGTTTTCTGGATCGACCCTTGGCCGTGTAGCCGAGGTCGCGGAGAAACATCAGGTGCTGCTGCTTGATGAATTCCATCTGGCCCTGCAGAAGCCCAAGAAAAACCTCAACCGGTTGCTGCCCGTTGGTTTTCGTAAAATCCAAAGATTTGGATAACTTGATCTGGTTTTCGAAGTGCAACTGGTCGCACTTGCGACCGCACAGCAGATGCAGGCGGTTGCGGACGTTCCAGATAAAAGTGAGGGCCTGGAACAGGTTCTGGTATTCGGCATGGGACAGTTGGCCAAGGTATTCCAGGTCGCGGGGTTGTTTGATTTGATGCTTGATGCGCGCCAACCACAGCATGGTGTGGTAGTCCCTCAACCCGCCCTGGCCTTCCTTGAGATTCGGCTCCAGGCGGTAAGTGGAGTCCCCGAAGGTGACATGCCGCCGGCGGTTGGTTTCGATCAGCCAATCGATGACTTTGCGCGACCGCCGGGACAAGATTTTGCGGTGGATCTGCTCCATGAGCTCCGAGTAGAGCAATGAAACGCCACAAATGAATCGGGCATCCAAGATGGGGGTCAAGACTTCGTAATCCTCGCGTGCAAGCGCCACACACTCTTTGAGGGAGCGGGTGGCATAACCGACATCCAAGCCGATGTCCCAGAGAGGATAGACGATTTCCTGAATAAGGCTTTCGGCGTCTTTCGGAACATGCTTCTTGAACAGGAACAACAGGTCCACATCCGAATGAACGCACTGTTCACCGCGGCCGTATCCTCCCAACGCTATAAAAACATAAGGATTCTTGGCAATTCCCAACTGAGGTCCGATCAGGCTGGTTTCGAACCTTTCCCTGAAGAATTCGTCCAATATCCGTGTGTGTTGCTCCATGAAAGCCGGCGCGTCCAGCACGGGCAGACGCGCCAGCAGTGTGTCCCTTCTTTGGCGCAGCATGCTTGCCCCACTCTCCTGGCTGTTGATGGCTCTGGAAATCTGCACCTCGGCTCCTCGCGGATTTAAATTTCGGAATCCTCTTTTCTGCAACGGGCATGCCACGTGCCGGTCGACCCAAAAAATATTTCGACACTCTACAGGTGAGCGTCTATCCGTGAAGTGTCGGCAACACCAGGTCGGTTTCCGGTCCGTTAAGGCGTTGTTTTTAACAAGGTCTAAAATATCAAGGGATTGCGTGGACGGGCATTTGGAGAAAAGGCTCAAACGATTCCGCAGACCCGCCGATCCGTCGGTCTCGCCCGTGTCGAGATGGTTACCGATATGATGAAAAAGGGCGCCAATGGGGAAAATAAATTAATGGCGGATCATTCGTAGACAGCCGCTGTTTTTACAAATTTGTCCAATACATCCCAAAATTAAGACAAAAATGTTCTTTTTTATTTTTTTGATGCTATTGGAAAACGCAGTTATCACGGCTGGTCACAACACGAGAGGAATGGCGGCAGGACAACATAAAGTTCCGACAAAACTGTAAAGTACGTAAGAAGGGTTTCCAATGAAAAGACCGGATTTAAGCCGGGCCGCGGCGCCTATTCAATAAAAAATTTCCACAATTCTTCGACTTTTTGGCGCAACCGGCTGAACCTTTCCACCGGAACACGGGCGGGCTCCTCCTGCAGACTGAGCTTGTGGGCGACGGCTCGATAGATGAGATAGGCGTGTTTGAGGAGGTGGGCGTCATACTCTTGAATGACGCCGCTGTCGATCAGGGTGTGGATCAGGCGTACGTTGTCGGTCCACTCCAGAAGTTCCGGGTGGTCGCTGGCATGGAGCAGCACCAGGTACTGAACCAGGAACTCGATATCAACGATGCCGCCGGTGTCCTGTTTGATGTCGAAAACACCGCTTAGCGGCTTGAGCAGCTCGCGACGCATGCGCCGTCTCATTTCAAGCACCTCGATGCGCAACTTGTCCGGATCGCGGGGGCAGGTCAGCACATCCTTGCGGATCCTTTCGAAGTGACGGCACAGCCGGTGATCCCCGCCCACGGCCCGGGCTCTGATCAGCGCCTGGTGTTCCCAGGTCCAAGCCGCCTTCATCTGGTATTCCCCGAACCCCTCGATGTGGCTGACCAGAACGCCGGAACTGCCGCTGGGGCGCAGCCGCATGTCTGTTTCGTAAAGAATCCCGGCCCGGGTGTGAGAGGTCAGGATGTGGATGACACGCTGCCCGAGGCGCGCATAAAACTGGCGGTTGTCGATCGGATGCGGGCCGCCGATGGTCAGGCCTTCCATCCCCGAGTGAAGAAACACGAGATCCAGGTCACTGCCGTAACCGAGTTCCAGACCGCCCAGCTTGCCGTAGGCGACAACCGCAAAACCCCGGTCGTTGGACGCATCGTTCGCCGTACCGGGCGGGTGGCCGTGTTTTGCCACCAGGTGGTGCCAGGTCAGCTCCAGCACTTTTTCGATGACGATCGTGGCGATGTCCGAAAGGTGGTCACTGACACGCATCAACGGCAGCACTTCGGTCACATCGGCCGCCGCGACCCGCAGCACGTTGACCTGCTTGAAGATCCGCAGCGCCTCCATCTGGTATTCGAGGTCCTCGGGCATCTGTTCGAACCGGAGCCGCAATTCTCGCTCGAGCTCTTTCTTTTTGGGAGGGGCGTAGAGGGTGCGTGGATCCAACAGTTCATCCAGAAGTACCGGATGGTGGGCCAGAAAAGCGGCGATCAGAGAGCTGGCGCTCGACAGCTTGACCAGATGGTCGAGTATGCCAGGGTTTTCGAGCAGCAGGGCCAGATAGGACGCTCGTCCGTCAATGGCCTTTATCAAACCGCTGATGCGATCGAGTGTGATCAGGGGCGCGCTGCTGGTGCCGGCCGCTTTGAGCAGCAACGGCATCAGTTTGTCCAGACGCCGGCGGCCTTCCTTTGCGAGTGGCTGCTGGGCCAATTCGGCCTGAAGATGCTCAAGGATTTGCCAGGCTGAAGCCGGCGGTTCATATCCGAGATCGGTCAACAGGCGTTCGCGCCGGTTTTCTTCCAGTAGTCCGAGCCAGAGAGCACTCAGCTCATGCTCTTCATCAGTTTTTTGAGCGCTTTTAGATTCCAGCAGCAAAGAAAAGTGTTGATGCACAATTTCGCGGTGAGTTTCAAGTTGCCGGTTCCATTCGAGAGGGTCCTCGAATCCCATGGACAATGCCAGACGCTTCTTTTCGCTCGTTTCCGCTGGAAGTCGGTGGGTTTGTTTGTCGGAAAATTCCTGCAGGCGGTGCTCCAGGTTTCGCAGAAATACATAAGCGTTTTGAAGGGCGATACTCACGGTCCGGGGCACGGTGTTTGCTTCACCGAGAATCGACAGAATTTTTAAAATGCCGCGCTCTTGCAGGGACGGGTTGATACCGCCGCGGATGAGCTGAAAAACCTGACCGAAGAACTCGATTTCGCGAATGCCCCCGCGGCCCAGTTTGATGTTGTCCGTCGTCTCCTGGCGACTGACTTCGAGACTGATCCGTTGTTTCATGTCTCTCAGTGATTCAAAGGCACCGAAGTCGAGGTAGCGACGGTAAACAAAAGGATTCAGGCGCTGCAAGAGCATTTCACCGGCGCGCTTGTCACCGGCCACTATGCGTGCCTTGATCCAGGCATATCGTTCCCACTCGCGGCCCTGCTGCTGATAGTAATGCTCCATGGCGTCGAAACTCATCGCCAGAGGACCGTTGTCGCCAAAAGGCCGCAGGCGCACATCGACTCGAAACACGAAGCCGTCTGCCGTAACTTTTCCGATGGCTTGCAATAACCGGCGGCAGAGGCGCATGAAAAATTCTTCATTGCTTATGGACTGTGAGGCGCCGACAGTTTCCCCGTTTTGGGGGTAGGCAAAAATCAGATCGATGTCGGAGGAAAAGTTCAACTCCTCGCCCCCCAATTTGCCCATACCGACGACGACAAGTTCCTGTTGCAAACCGTCCGGACCGGTCGGCACACCGTGGGTGGCGCACAGCCAATGGTAGAGCAGAGCCTGGGTCTGATCGACAACTGCCTCGGCCAGAGCCGTCAGGTCGGCCACGGTGGCGAAGAGATCGGACAACCCGCAAAGATCACGCCAGGCAATGCGAACGATTTCCCGTCGCCTGAAATGGCGCAGTCGCTTTTCCAGAGCGGCTTCCTCTTCGATACCGGCGAGAAGCGCCTTCAGCGTTTTGCCGTATTCTTCGGCAGGGTAACGTCGTTCCAGGTCGCCGCTGTGAACCAAATCCGCCAACAGGTCTGGATGCCGTATGCAGGTTTCGGAAACAAAATCGCTGAAGGCGAAGACACGCTGAGCGGTGTGCCGGAACTCAGCCCCTCCGGGGATGGTGATGCCATAGGCGTCACCGGCCTTGAGGAAAACGTGCCACTTGTCTTCGGCTTTCTCGGCCAGAGTTCCGGAGATTGTCATTGCGGACACGCGCTATTCCATGTTTTTCCGGGCTTGTTTGAGGAGGGTGATGGCGCCCGGAACTTGAGCGACGCGTGTGATGTGAAAAGCCGAATAACCGAATTTGTCCAGTTTCAGGTCGATGCCCGAGGTCTGTTCGAAGGTTTCCGGTGTCCCCCGCACAGTGAGCCGGAGAGCTTTTTTCGAAGGCAGGATCTTGATTGTCCAAAAAATTTCAGGGGTTTCATCAAATTTGGCCGAACGGGGTTCGAAGTTAAGTTCACCGGGGATAATCCCCCGAATCTCAGATAGAAGCGTTTCTCCCAAACCACGCATATCAGCCGGAAGTTCGCTTAAAAACAGCTTATCACCGGTGGCCAACCTCTTGGAAAGTTCGGTGTCGGCCGTCATTTCCTCGTGCGGCTCTACGGTAGACGCTTTTTCACCAGCGGGTTCTGAAGACCTAAAGGCCGGTGCTGTGACAGGGGCAGACGGCGCGGCGGCCGGTTTAGAAACCGGTTTTTTATCCTTGCTGCTCAAAACCAGTATCTGTTCAGTGCCGCCAATGTTCAGCAGGCAAGTGGCGTCGGGGTTGAAGGTTAGGGTCTGGGTCTTTTCGTCGTAATCCACTTCGGTATCCAGCAGCAGCACGCTGAAGGGCCCGGACCGGTTCTCACACTTGCCAAGCGTGGCCACCTCATCCGGCCCGAGCTTGGCCATCCAGACGCCCATGTCAAGGTGTTTCGCACCATCGATCGTAATTGTCAGTTTCAGTCCCATTTTGATTCTCCCCTAATGACATCCGGTTAGACCAGAGGAGTTGATTCTCCATCTGTCGTTCGATTCGGCGAGTCGATACAATGGTCATAATTTATCGTAACCCAGCCATAAAATCAACCAAACTGCACAAATGCCACGCTCATGCCGGGGCACTTGAGATACGGTATTCACGACCTGTCCGCAACCGGGTCACCGTTATTCACGAATGTGCGATATCCGGAGAAGGGTTTCCATCCGCGAATCCGCGCATGACAAATTTGTCAGATCCGAAGGGTGGTGGTTTGGCGTCTATCGGTTCAATTCCGGCCGGTGTGCTGTTTGGATCTTTTTTCAAGAAATGGCACATCTGTTGCTTAGAAACTGGAGCTTAGTGATCCTGCTCGTAAATTCGATAGGGAAATAGGAACACAATGAAACGACTTCATTACTGTCAACACGTGTCGTTTGAGGGCCTCGGTTCGATTGCAACCTGGGCTGAGGCCGCCGGGTTTCAGATCAGCGGAACACGTTTTTATCGAAACGACCCCTTACCGGTTGTCGACGATCTCGATTGGCTGGTTATTATGGGTGGTCCGATGAACGTATACGAAGAGACGACCCATCCCTGGTTACGCGACGAGAAAAAAATCATTCACCAGGCGATTGAGCGGGGCAAGACCGTTCTCGGCATCTGCCTCGGGGCCCAGCTCATCGCGGACGTTTTAGGGGCAGCCGTTAAAGCCAACCGGAACCGCGAGATCGGTTGGTTTCCGATTTACAAAACCACAGCGGCGGAAAAGGTCAGAGTGGCTGACGCCTTGCCCGACGGACTGCCGGTTCTCCACTGGCACGGCGACACATTCGATCTGCCGGGCGGTGCGGTGCACCTGGCAAAAAGTGATGCCTGTGAGCATCAGGCTTTTGTTTTAAACCAACGCGTGATCGGTCTGCAGTTTCACCTCGAAGCCACCCCGCAAAGTCTTGAACAGCTCATTGTTCACTGCCGTAGCGAAATCGACGGCAGCCCTCATGTTCAGGATCCGGCGGTAATGCTGGTGAATCCCACTCGATTTACCTCGGCCAACAAGGCGATGGACCGTCTGCTCGACGAACTCAATCATCCCTGATGCGCCGTCTCTCATTTTACAAATTCGAATCATCCTTGCATATTTAAGATGAAACTGATATCAAATCAAATTTTTCGGTGATGGTCTCATATCCAAATCTCTCCGAGATGTTTGACTGACATGAAAGCACTACTGGCCTTGGAAGACGGCCGCTATTTTGATTGCCGCTCATTTACCGGTCAAGGGGAAGCCACCGGAGAGGTGGTGTTCAACACCAGCATGACCGGCTATCAGGAAGTCCTTACCGATCCTTCTTACCGAGGACAGATGGTCACAATGACCTATCCGCTGGTGGGCAACTACGGCGTCAACCCTGAAGACATCGAATCCAACCGCATTCAGGTGGCCGCTTTTCTCATCAAGGAATACCAGCCGCGTCCCAGCAATTTCAGGGCCACGGCCACCCTGGCCGATTACCTGAAATCCCAGGGGATTCTGGGGGTCGAGCAACTCGATACCCGCGCCTTGACCCGGCACATCCGCAATTCCGGGGCCATGCGGGCGATGGTGTCCACTGCGGATTTGGATCCGGCATCGCTGGTCGAGCGGGCCAACCGCATTCCGACTATGGCCGGCCAGGATCTAACCCCCAGCGTGACCACCGATACGGCTTACTACTGGTCGAACGGTTGTCCCGAGTTCTTGCAGAAAGAGACCCCTCTGGACCGTTCCGTCTGGCGTCAGCGCAATCGGAAACGCTCCGTCCTGGTCTTTGATTTCGGCATCAAGTACAACATCCTGCGGTGTCTGGAGAGCGAAGGATTTGAAGTCGTCGTGGTTCCTGCAGCTACGCGTGCCGAGACGGTGAACATCATGTCGCCGGATGGTATTTTTCTGTCCAACGGTCCCGGGGATCCCGAACCGGTGACAGATGCCATCGCGACCATCCGACAGTTGCTCGGCTTCCGTCCGATGTTCGGCATCTGTCTCGGCCATCAACTTCTCGGTCTGGCCTTGGGCGCAAAGACCTTCAAGCTGAAGTTCGGCCACCGCGGTGCCAATCAGCCGGTGAAAAACCTCTTGACCGGCAGAATCGAAATTACATCACAAAACCATGGATTTGCAGTCGACCTGGACTCCATCAGCGGCCACGATGTCGAAATCACCCACATCAACTTAAACGACAACACCCTGGAAGGGTTTCGGCATTTGACCTACCCGGTCTTTGCAGTGCAATACCACCCCGAAGCCTCGCCGGGTCCCCACGATGCGCGCTACCTCTTTGACCGTTTCAAGGATTTGATGGACAAACAGTAAGCGAGCTACATACGGAATACGAAGCCATCGCACCATGCCCAAGCGCACGGACATTAGAAAAATCCTGATCATCGGGGCCGGCCCCATCATCATCAGTCAGGCCTGCGAGTTCGACTATTCCGGTACCCAGGCCTGCAAGGCTCTTAAAGAAGAGGGATTCGAGGTCGTCCTGGTGAACAGCAATCCGGCGACCATCATGACCGATCCCGAAACAGCCGACCGGACCTACATCGAACCGATTACCCCCGAAACGGTGGCCATGATCATCGAGAAGGAGCGCCCGGACGCCCTCCTGCCGACTCTGGGAGGTCAGACCGGACTCAACACCGCCGTCGAAGTGGCGCGAATGGGTGCATTGGAGCGGTACGGTGTCGAAATGATCGGTGCGACTCTCGCCTCCATAAAAAAAGCCGAAGACCGCGACATGTTCCGTGCGGCCATGAACCGCATCGGACTCAAGATCCCGCGCAGCGGCATCGTGACACGCATGGACGAAGTCCAGCCGATCAGCGATGTGATCGGTTTTCCCATCATCGTGCGCCCGAGCTACACCCTTGGCGGTACCGGCGGCGGGGTGGCCTACAATCCCGAGGAACTCGAAACCCTGACGCGTTCCGGGCTGGATGCCAGTTTGATTCATCAGGTTATGCTCGAACAATCCGTACTCGGCTGGAAGGAGTTCGAGTTGGAGGTGATGCGGGACAAGAACGACAACGTGGTCATCGTCTGTTCGATTGAAAACATGGACCCCATGGGAATTCACACAGGAGACAGCATCACCGTCGCACCCGCCCAGACCCTCAGCGACAAGGAATACCAGGTCATGCGCAATGCCTCGATCGCCATCATGAGGGAAATCGGGGTCGACACCGGCGGCTCGAATGTGCAGTTTGCCGTCAACCCCGCGAACGGGGAGATGATCGTCGTGGAGATGAATCCCCGGGTGTCGCGGAGCTCGGCATTGGCTTCCAAGGCGACCGGGTTCCCGATTGCTAAGATCGCGGCCAAGCTGGCGGTCGGCTACACGCTGGATGAAATTCCCAACGACATCACCGGCGAGACCTTCGCCTCTTTCGAACCCACCCTCGATTACTGCGTGGTCAAGATTCCGCGCTGGACCTTTGAAAAATTTCCCGAGACCACCGACGTGCTGACAACCGCAATGAAATCGGTGGGCGAAACGATGTCCATCGGCCGCACGTTCAAAGAAGCCTTGCAAAAAGGGATTCGTTCTCTCGAAATCGGCCGCTATGGCTTCGGTGCCGACGGCAAAGACCTCTATGATGTCGACGGACCGCCGGAGAAAATCCCCGCGAAATCCGAAATCGAGAAAAAATTGGCCGTCCCCAATTCCCAGCGTCTGTTTTTCATTCGCTACGCCCTGCTCTCCGGAATGTCGACCAGGGAGATTCACGACCTCACTCACATCGATCCCTGGTTTCTGTATCAACTGCAGGACATTCTCACCCTTGAACGACACATAATCGAGCACAGAAAAACCCTTGCGGAACCGCTTCTGCGGGAGGCAAAGGCCAACGGGTTTTCCGACATTCAGCTGGCCCACTTGACCGGCGCCACCGAAGACGAGATCCGCCACCGGCGCTCCGAGCTATTGGTTCAGCCGGTCTATAAGCTGGTTGACACCTGCGCCGCCGAGTTCAAGGCGGCCACGCCCTATTACTATTCCACTTATGAGACCGAGAACGAAGCCCGGGTGTCGAGCAACCGGAAGGTGATGATTCTCGGCGGCGGGCCCAACCGCATCGGCCAGGGCATCGAATTCGATTACTGCTGTGTCCATGCCTCTTTTGCCCTGCGGGAGGAGGGGGTGGAGAGTATCATGGTCAACAGCAACCCCGAAACGGTCAGTACCGACTACGATACCTCCGACAAGCTCTACTTCGAGCCGCTCACAAAAGAAGACGTTCTCCAGATCGTCGCGACCGAGAAGCCCGACGGCGTGATCGTGCAGTTCGGCGGTCAGACGCCGCTCAACCTTGCGGTGGGGCTCCACCGGGCGGGGGTGCCGATCTTGGGGACCCAGCCGGAAAGCATCGATCGGGCCGAAGACCGGGAGCTTTTCCAGGCCATGCTGAAAAAGCTTGCACTGGTCCAACCGGAAAACGGGACGGCCCTTACGGTTGAAGAAGCACGGGAGATCGCGGAGGCCATCGGCTACCCGGTCATCGTGCGACCCTCCTACGTGCTGGGTGGGCGAGCCATGAAGATCGTTTACGACCGTGCCGGTTTGGAGAGTTTCAGCCGGTTGGCCATTCTGGCCTCACCGGAGCACCCGATCCTGATCGACAAGTTCCTCGAAGATGCGATCGAGGTCGATGCCGATGCTATTTGCGACGGCAAGACGACCCTTATCGGCGGCATTATGGAACACATCGAGGCCGCGGGTGTGCACTCCGGAGATTCGGCCTGTGTGTTGCCGTCCTACAGTCTCGACCCGACTGTGTTGGCCGAGATAGCGCACGCCACCAAGGCCATGGCCGCCGAGCTGAAGGTCGTCGGGTTGATGAATGTCCAATATGCCATAAAGGGCAGCCAACTTTACGTACTGGAGGTCAATCCCAGGGCGTCCCGAACCGTTCCGTTCGTGAGCAAGGCAACCGGCGTGCCGCTGGCCAAACTGGCAACCAAGGTAATGCTGGGCCGCAGTTTGACATCACTCGGTTTCGATCGGGAACGCGTCCCGGTGCATGTGTCGGTGAAAGAAGCGGTGCTGCCTTTCGACCGCTTCCCGGACGTGGACACTCTTCTGGGACCGGAGATGAAGTCTACCGGCGAGGTGATGGGTATCGACCTGCAGTTCGGTCCGGCCTATGCCAAAGCCCAACTCGGGGCCGGCCAAAGGCTGCCGACATCCGGGACCGTGTTCATCAGCGTCAAAGACAATGACAAGTCAGGCGTCCTGCCGGTTGCGGCCCATTTTAACGCCATCGGTTTCAAGATTATGGCCACCCAAGGCACCGCCCGCTTGCTGACCGCCAACAACATACCGAATGACATTGTCAAAAAAGTCTCCATGGGCCGACCGCACGTCGTCGACGCCATCAAGAACGGCGAGGTCCAACTGGTTATCAACACCGGTAGCGGAGAGACGCCTCGGCAGGACGGCTACATGATCCGGCGGGCGGCCATCAAGTTCGGCATACCGTATGCCACCACCCTGGCAGGGGCCAGTGCCATATGTCGGGGGATTGCAGCGCTGAAGGAGTGCCGATGCCGGGTGCAGGCCTTGCAGGACTACCACCGATGAGCTTTACGATTGCAGGGTTGCAGCGAAGGCTGCGCTGCCGGAAAGAAGACGTGTTAACACACTGCCCGGGGCCGACATGACAAGCGGAAAGAGGATATGAACCACAACCACCAAGAGTTGGACGCAGAGGACAAACCGCGGGAAGCCTGCGGAATATTCGGGATTCACAGCCATCCAGAAGCCGCACGGCTTGCCTATTTCGGGCTTTACGCCCTCCAGCATCGCGGACAGGAGAGTGCCGGTATTGCTGTCTTGCACGGCAGCCGGGTCACGGCCCACAAAGGCATGGGGCTTGTCCCCGAGGTGTTCGAAAGCAGTCAACTCGAAAAGTTAAAAGGCCCTATCGCCATTGGCCACGTGCGCTATTCTACCACTGGCAGTTCAATTCTCGCCAACGCACAGCCCTTCGTCGTGCATCACCGCAACAAATCCTACGCGATCGCTCACAACGGGAATTTGGTCAACGCGCTTTCTCTCAAAAGGGAACTCGAAGAGTCCGGGTCGATTTTCCAGACGACCATGGATACCGAGATTTTCCTGCACCTGTTCGTTAAAAACTTGAAGCTGGGGTTTGAAGAAGCCCTCATCGAGACCGTTAAAAAAATCAAAGGCGCCTATTCAATGGTGGTGCTGACCTGCAAGGGTGAGCTGATCGGCATCAAAGACCCCAACGGTTTCCGGCCGCTGTGCCTCGGCAGACTGAACGGCCACTACGTGTTGGCCTCCGAATCCTGCGCTCTGGACCTCATCGAGGCCGAGCACATCCGCGAGCTCGATCCCGGCGAAATTGTCATCATCAACGAGGAAGGCGTCAGGAGCATCAATCCACACACCGAAACCCGGCACACACTGTGTATTTTCGAGTTCATCTACTTCGCTCGGCCCGACAGCAACATCAACGGCCACAACGTCTACCTGACCCGCAAGGCCCATGGGCGCCGCCTGGCCAACGAGGCTCCAGTCGCGGCCGACCTGGTCATGCCTTTTCCAGATTCCGGTACCTATGCGGCTCTGGGGTATTCGGAGGCCTCCGGCATTCCGTTCGAGATGGGCATGATCCGCAATCATTATGTCGGCCGGACCTTTATCCAGCCGACGCAGAGCATGCGGGACTTCGGCGTCAGGGTCAAATTGAACCCGGTAAAGAATCTTCTTAAGGGGAAAGACATTGTGATCATTGAAGATTCGATCATCAGAGGGACTACTGCACGAACCCGCGTCAAGGCCCTGCGCGAGCTGGGTGTCAAAAAGGTGCACATGCGGGTGGCCGGCCCGCCCCACCGCTTTCCCTGCCACTACGGCATCGATTTCTCCACGAAGGGCGAGTTGATCGCTGCCAGGATGTCGATCACCGAACTCAAGGATTTTCTCGGCCTCGATTCCCTCCACTACCTCAGCATCGACGGTCTTCTCGGGTCCACAGGAATAGCCGAGCCGGAAAAGCATTTCTGTAAAGCCTGTTTCGATGGGTGCTATCCAGTCGAATTCGACATTCAATTGTCCAAAGACTGTCTTGAAAGAAATCCTGTAGTTTGATAAAATCAAAAACCGGTTCTGCGCGATAAGGATGCCATGGCCATCTTTCTGATGTGGGGTGCGGTCGAATCGGGCCGATAAGCCGGGCACAATACGACAAAAGAGGCGAGGACAAAATGATCGAATCGAAGTATCTCAAGGAAAATATCGAGAACATTCAAAAACTGATGGCGATCCCCGCCTTGAAGAACTTCGAGACCAAGGCCCTCGGCAAGCTGTTGCGCCTGAGCAAAATCCGTCAGTATGAACACGGCGAGGTGATTATCAGGGAGGGCGACCTGGATCCCTGGCTCTACTTCCTTCTTTCCGGCAAAATCAAGATCTCCAAGGCCGGTCATGAAATCGGAACCATCGATCGAAAAGGCGAAATCTTCGGTGAAATGCGCATCATTGATAGCCTGAGCCGGTCTGCGACGGTATCGGCCGTCGGTCAAACCGTGTGCATGGCGGTGGACACCTCCGCCAAAGAACGCATGAGCAGCGAGGGAACGCGTGATGAAAAACTGGACTTTTTGTTGTTGCTGTACAGAATATTTGCCGAATACATGTCGATCCGGCTGCGATTGACCAACGACGAGCTGATTAAGGCCAAGAAACAGGTCGAGCAGCTCAAGAAATCACAGAAATGAAAAAAACCGTCTCTTTTTCACGAGATTCCGCCAACGTTTTTTTTCACATCACCACCCGCTGCAACCTCACCTGCCGTCACTGCTACATCAACCGCCACCAGCACGGCGATGAAACCCTTCCGCTGGCAACTGTCGAAACCTGGCTTAACCTGTTTGCCCGCAGGTCCGTCAAGGCCAACATCGTCTTTTTGGGCGGCGAACCGACACTGCATCCTGAACTCGCCCCTATGATCAAGAGGGCCCGGAAGCTTGGATACGAGTCCATCACCGTGGACACCAATGGGTTCTTGTTCAACGACATCCTGTCCAAGGTCACGCCGCAGGACGTCGACTACTTTAGTTTCAGCCTTGACGGCGCCACTGCCGCCACCAACGACATGATTCGCGGCGCAAGGTCTTATGCCGCCTGCACTAACGGTATTCGGCAGGCCGTGACCCGCGGGTTTTCGGTCAGCGTGATCTTTA
>JBAVJU010000439.1:0-2829 GCA_049687935.1 Desulfobacterales bacterium
GCGACAGCGGCCGCACCGATCTGGCCGGCGGCGATCGCCCCACCCTGGGAAAATCCATCCGCCGCCTCGTGCAATTGCCGGACGATACCATCATCTGGCCGGGCCACGACTACGGTCCCACGCCGACTTCGACGATCGGTTGGGAAAAGCGCAACAATGTCAATGCCAAGGAATACGGCTACTACGTGAAAGACTGATCTGCAACGACGGTGATTTCTTGCCGAAACTGTCTTATCCGCCAAAGGAGGAATAATCGATTACATCATCTTCCAATCGGCGGCTCAGCACTTTGACAGTATGAAGACCGCCGTCGGCAGATAGGACGCAGTAAGCCTGAAATCATCAGCCCGGCTCATGGCTTAAAGAACTGTTTAACTTTTCAGGCTGGCGTTCATCGTGATCTTGGCGTTAAGAACCCGGCTGACAGGGCACCCCGCCTTGGCCTTTTCGGCAGCTTTTAAAACTGCTTCTTGAGCTGCACCCGGCGCACGTACGCCGACCTCGAGATGAACCGCAGTTATCGAAAATCCGCCCTCATCCTTCTCCAGGCTGACAGTGGCGGTTGTGTCGATTTTTTCGGGCTTGATGTCCACTTCACCCAGCATCATCGAGAGGGCCATCGAAAAGCAACCGGCGTGCGCAGCTGCAATCAGTTCCTCGGGGTTGGTGCCGGCGCCCTCCTCGAAACGTGTGCTGAAAGAATATTGAGTGTCGGACAGCACACCGCTGTCCGTCGTGATGCGACCCTTTCCATCTTTTAGTCCGCCTTGCCATACGGCCGATGCTTTACGCTTCATAACTTTCTCCTTTCAAACGTTGTCCCGCCCCTATGAAGGCGGGAGGGATTCAAGTTGGTTTCTGGTTAATTCATCAACTCAGGAGATGCCTTTGAAAGCCCCCCTTTTGCACCACAAACTCTTCGTGTTATTGTCCGAAATCGAGTCGACCGACCACCGTGTAAGGAGCATCCGCATGCAACCCCAACAACGCCCCGCCGCCGGAAGAGACACCCGTGCCGGCGATGTCGGCAATCGTCACGAAGTGGGTGACCAGGATAATCAATTCACCCTTTGTCGGCTGTTGCGAGATAAAGTCATTCAACGCTCTGAGGTTGGGCTCACGGTCCTGGACCCGTTCGTAGTATGAATTCAATGCAGCCAGTTCCTGCACCGGTCCAAGGTTCAAAAGCCGTGCCGTCTCGATACATCGACACCACTGGCTGGAATAGACCCGCGACGACGTGACCCCATTATTGCGCAGCCACTCGCCGATACTGCGAGCCTGATCCCGACCGGTATCGTCGAGATTGCGCTGCGTCGCACAGTCGCCGATTTCGAAGTTGGGCGGATCGCCGTTTCCGGGTGCCAGTGCGTGGCGGATCATCAGAATGTGCCCGCCGGCTTTCAGCCGGTCGATGACCTCGGACTGGTCGGCCGCCAAGGCGGCAGCCGGCAGGATTGCGGATATAAATGATAGTGAGAGGATGACCGATACCAATACGTACATAGTAAACTTGTGTCTATTCACACCTAAATTGGTTTATCCATTGTCGCCTTATGATACCGTTACCACGATCTTGCCCATTTGCTCATTGGACTCCATGAAGCGATGGGCCTGGACGATTTCTTCCAGCGAGAACGTCCGTGCAATGATCGGTTTCAGCGCCCCTGACGCCAAGCCGTCGTAGATGAATTTCTTGCCGCGCCTTCGACAGCCGAAAGCGTATCGGGATAGCCGGCCACCGAAGAAGCGGGAACGATGGCGCTTTCTCCGTTTTTTCCCGAATGAATATCATTGGACAATTGACAACCTTATTAAATTAAGGCCTTGTGCTATGTTGTCAAATTCGGTGATAAGAACCTTTTGGGTGGGGAGCACCGATATCGAAACGAAGGCCGGTCTGGATCTGCTGCAAAATATTTATGCGGCCTATCCCCCCTATGGTTCCTTGACAACCTGCGAGGCAGTGGCCACTCTCAAGCCGTATATCGGTTAATCGGTTACGGTTGATTGATTCTTCAAGGAGGGTAAAAAGTGGAGTCGTGCAGTTTCACTCATTTCATGCAAGTCCTCAAGCCCTGGCTCAACCGCGATTACATCCGCAAGGCGTATGTGGATGCCAAAGGCGATCTCAGGTTGATGTTCGTCGACGGCGGAGAAAAAATGTTCCGAATCGATGATTGCAGCCAAAGTCAGTTGAACGACATCCTTCAGGATCTGAACAAGAGCGGCGTGCCGTTAGAGAAATATGACGCCAAATTATCCGAAAAAAGCTGTTGATGTCACCATAGTCGGCACCGGACCGGCTGGTCTGACGCCTTCGCTGCTCTTGAGCTGTTTTCACGTTCACCGGAGACACGCTTTCATTTCTTCCGCCTCGATTCGCCGTGCCCGTTCGGCCGGACGCAAATGTGACCAGGAAGGAAACCGGATGACCTCGGGGCTGTGGTTTGAAAGAACAGCAATGCTTGCTGCGGTTGAGAGATGACGTGGCAAAATTTGCATAGGGTTAAAAAAGTATTAGATTTATTGGCCTAAGCGTTAACGAAAAAGCAATCTATCCGTTTTGGGTGTTGAGGCGCCCGGCTGGAAAGGTGCGAAAAACAGGAATATTCGGGATGCTATTTCGACGATTGAAAATGCGGTAAAAAAGGAGAAAAACAATGAAAGCAAAGGAAAAAGAAACCTACGTCAAAGTGACGGATGGTGCCGGCAACGAGTTTATCTGTCCGATCGATGCGCTCAAGGACAGGGCCTCCGCCAGCGAAGAAGAGCTTGAAAATTGCGTGGACGATGGCGTTGTCGGCCGGTACGCCTCGAACATCGATG
>JBAVJU010000440.1:0-7177 GCA_049687935.1 Desulfobacterales bacterium
ACCTCGGCGCTGGCCCCGGGATAGGTGGTGCTGACGCGGATTTCGGGGGGCGAGATCTGAGGGTACTGGGCGATCGGTATGTTCAACAGCGCCAGTACACCGGCCAGGGTGATGATGATCGACACGACCATGGCCAGCCGCGGCCTTTCGATGAAAATACGCGAAAACATGCCTTACTCCTTGCTCTGCCCGCTAGTGGTCACAGTTTCCACGATCTGGCCGGGGCTGACCTTCTGTACCCCTTGAACGATGATCGTCTCCCCGGTCATGAGCCCGGATTCCACTGCCCAGTTCGTGCCGATGGCCGCCCCGGTTGTGATGCGCCGCTGCTGGACCCTGTTTTCGGCGTCGACAGTGAACACGTAACGGCCTTCACGATCCTCCTGAACCGCCGACTGTGGCACAATCGGGAGCCGTTTTCCCTCGCTGCATCTGATGAGCACGTTGACGTACTGTCCCGGCAGCAGGATGCCGTCGGGATTGTCGAAGACCGCTCGAACGGCAATCGTGCCGGTGCCGGCGTCCACCTGGTTGTCGACGAAGTCCAGACGGCCGGCGGCCGGATACATCTGTCCGTCGGACATCTGGATGCGCGGGACGAGCCGGTTTTCGGGATCTTGGGCACAGCCGCCCTCCCGGACCAGCCTGTCGCTAGCGAGGTCGTTCTCGCTCATTGAATAGACCACCCGGATCGGGTCAAGCTGAACGATGCGGGCAAGGGCTTCCGAAGCGGGGCTCACCAGATTGCCCTTGGTGTAAGTCGTGCGGCCGATGCGTCCGCTGATGGGGGCCTTGATGACGGTGTATCCCAGGTCGAGTTCGGATTGTTCCAGGCCGGCCTTGGCTTGCTGAAGCAGGGCCTTGGCTTTGAGTTCCGTGCTGACGGCCGCCTCCAGGTCGGTCGCCGACACCCCCCCGGAACGCACCGACTGGAGCCGTTTCAGGTACTGCCGGGCTACGGTGAGGGAGGCTTCGGCGTCGGCTACTTTGGCCGCGGCTTCGTTGACCTTGGCCTTGTAGGGTGCTTGCTCGATAAGGTAGAGGAGGTCTCCGGCTTTCACCTTACCGCCTTCCTGGAATTTTACGTGTTCGATGAATCCTTCCACCCGGGCCCGCAGGTCGACGGCTTGAATGGCTTCCACGCGGCCAACGTAATCAGACGGCGGGTTGACCTCCTGCTCGGTAACCGCTGCGACGGTGACCATCGGCGGCCGTCCGCTTCCACCCTGCGGTGAAGCGGCCGTCACACGGCCGGTAAATCCCAATAACGAAAAGAGGCACAAGGAAACAATCCATGCCTTGAGCGACACGGCACAGCTGCAGCTTTCCGTCTGTCGGTGGTTCGGCGCTGCGGAGGTGATCGACGGTATGGCCCTGTCGCGGGATGTTGCCGAGAAAACCGGACCGGGGCATTCGAGGGCGACTCGCTGCTGCATATCGTCTTCCTTCGAAAAAGGATTAAATTGTTGACTTTAATATAAAATTTTGGACTGCGTTATCGGTCGTCGGCGTATGACGATACAGCCTCCCCTTTCTGACCTTGCCCAAATCTTTTTTTTAGAGCCTATAGTTGAATGAAGAAGGATAGCAAAATGAATTGACAAATTCAAATTTAAATTTAAAAATGAAATTTAAATTACAGATTATAAAAGAGAGGGTGCCTTAATGATTTAAGGGTCGAAAATGGAGCCGTGTTTCACATGGTACAAGTGAAGCGTCCCAAGAAATCCCGCAGTCGCGTGCTGACTGCGGCCTGCAAAGTTTTCGGGAAAAAAGGGTACCGCGATGCCAGGATCGCCGATATTTGCCGGCAGGCCGGCACCAACGTCGCGGCCGTCAACTACTATTTCGGCAGCAAGGCCGCCCTCTATACGGAGGCATGGAAGCAGGCATTTGAGAAAGATATCATCCCCGACCCACCCGATGCCGCGCATGCAACGCCGGAAGAGCGCTTGAGTGCCCGCATCCAAGCTCTTGTGCGCAAGTTTTGCGACCGCGGCGCCGGCGGACAGTTCACCCGCATGTACCTGATGGAGCTGGCCAATCCTACCGGCCTGATCGACGACAGCTGGCGCGAATTGATCGAGCCCCGCCGCCGGCACCTGATTGGGATCATCCGGGACCTGATCGGGCCTGCGGCGACGGATGAAGACATCTGGTTCTGCGAGCTGAGCATCATCAATCAGTGCCGGGCCTTGCTGATGCTCAATCGCAGCGACTTGGAATACCTTGTACAGCAGCCCTTGACGCCGGAACTAACGAAGAGGCTGGCCGACCACATTACGCACTTTTCGCTGGCGGGCATCCGCTCCCTTCGCAGCCAAAAATAACCTGACCCCTCGGCGGACAGGCAACACCCTCCCTTCTTCAAATAATTCCGGCGCAACTGGCTCCACGGGCACAACGGGCACGATGGGCTAACCCGACTCAACGGTCTACACCGTCTTCTCCAGAGTGGCCGTGAAATTAAACGAAGAAAGGGGTTAAAGTCTCGGCTTTACCCCCCTTTATTATTTCATATGTAGCAGTGGCCCTTGCCTTTTCGGACATCGCAAGGAACGATGCCAAGACACCCTGCCAAGGCAGGTAGGAAGTCTAACCGGAAGATGGCATTGCTCTTGTGTTGAGATACAGTTCGGCCACATTAAAGCAGTTTTCGATAGCTTTGGTATAGATTAAGAGCAGCAAGATGTAAATTCCTGAAAACAAATAGATGCAGTGGTAATCCCACGTTCAACCTTTTCAGCTATCCGGTAATAAAACGAGCTTCCCTACAAATTTTTTATCAAGGAAATCCTTTTGTGCCCTGAGATATCTTTCAATGGATAGCTATAGGCGACAATGGACCGAATTTCTCCTTGCTCAATATATTTAACAATGTTTTTAGAAACACTGTCATCTTGAAAGGTGCAGCCGAATAATGTGAGATCTTTCAGGTAAAGCGTTCGCATATCAAGTTCTACAATGGATTTTCAAGCCATGATTTCGACTTTTTTACGAATCCGTCCAACTATCAGTCAAGCGGATGCGCCTGATTTCGAAGCGTTCATCCAGATCCCTTAGAATGTTGACGAGGCCCCCATAGTGAATGGTTTCAAAAGGCTGCATGGCGTTGCCGAAGAACCCCTGTCGCCTGATTTCCACGGCCTTATCCGCAAGCCGGGTGCGGACATGATCCCACATGGGATGCTCGAAGACATCCACCGGCGGGGTCAGACGGCCTTCCCGCAATCCGAAGGCGGCGCAGGAGACTATGGGGGGGCCGTCGAAGTAGGAAACCTTGGTGTTCAGGGGCACCGGCATCAGCGGACCATGGTGACAGCCGCGCATGAATCCGCCCACATAGGGACCAATCTGAAAGGGGGCCACCACCTCGCCGGCGGCGGGAAAGGCGTCCTGGATCCGGACGATGGCCACCGGGTCGTCCTTGCCCATGATCTTGCCGGCAATGCTGGACATGCGTGTGGTGCTCGATGCAACCGCCTGTTCATCGGTGCTTCTCGATTCGATGCGCCGGATGGCATATCGGTTCTGGTCTCTCAACAAGGCCGCCATGTTGTAGATATCTTCGGGGGCGTTCAGTTCGATTTCGCGGTCATATTCTTTATAAAGAACATCCATGATCACCAGCCGGAATCCCTGCCGCATGCGCGGGGAAAGAATGAGTCCCGGACAGTGCATGGGATCAGCAAAGGCCAGGTAAAAGGGAAGGTTGAAGGCACCCGGCAGGGCCTTGTCGATGGAGAAGATTAAAAATGCCTCGTTGGGGCGCTCCTCGAAGCTCATCTCCGCCAACGCCGGCCCCAATCCTTTGGCCGCCCAGGTCATCCCCGTGTCACGGATGTCCTGCCCGACGCCATAAAGCCCCTGTTCACCGGCCGTGGCCGCTCCTTTTTCAAATGCATCCCAAAGTGCCTCCCGGATCTTCGGGCTATCTATGCCGTTTTCGTGGGTGCACAGGATGGTAATGTCATCCCCGGTGAAATTTACCCAGCAGTCGATGAGGAGGTTGCCCGTTTTCTCTTCTACAGATGCCCGCACGGATGACACGAGCAACTCGCTGGGCTGAAGATGTCCGCCGACAGCCCCGAGATCAACTCGCACTGCGGTCAGTGTGGTTTTCATAATATTCTCCTTTCCTTCAATATAGGAACATGGGTTTTCCTTGAGCAGTGCGGATGCGCGGGCGGTAGGTATCGACATCGTACAGTTCATCCACATCCACCCGCTTGGCTCCGCCGGTGACAACGGAAATATCGACAGCCGTGTATCGCCCCCCGGAAAGGGCAACCATTTTGCCGAAGGTCCTATTGCGGATCAGGTCCACAGCCATTCCCGCATAGTTAAAGGCCACCATCAGGTCCAGCGAATCAGGAGACCCGCTGCGCATGAGATAGAGCAGGGGCTGGAAAATAATCCCGATGCCCGTGATCTTCTTGATGGCTTCAGCCGTGTCGGCTCCGATGCCCCCCAATTTGCGGTGACCGAAGGCATCTGCTTCGCCGAAAAGAGACATTTCACCCCCTTCCATGACAGCGCCTTCGCTGATGGTCATCATGGCATAGCGACTGGGGTTGTTTTGCCTGTCCGCGACAAGGAAATTGCAGATTGTGTCAATGTTAAAGGGCACCTCCGAAATGACGCAACGCTCCACGCCGGCCAGATAGGCCGACACCAGCGATGTCTCCCCGCAATACCGGCCGAACAACTCCACCACGGCGATGCGCTCGTGAGACCCGCTGGAGGTGCGCAGGGCATGGATGAAGTTGACGCTGCGGGTGATAGCCGTGGAAAAGCCGATGCAATAGTCCGTTCCCGTCACATCATTGTCCATGGTTTTGGGGATGGCGATGACCGGGAATCCCTCCCGGTGAAGCCGCAGGGCAAAGGAGAGCGTATCGTCACCGCCAATGGCCACCAGTACGTCGATGCCCAGGTTGGACAAGTTGCCCAGGACATGGCCGGTAAGATCGAGTTTTTCCTTTTTCGAGGCAAACCTGTCCTTGAGGAAACCTGGGGCATCCTTGTAGCTCACGGCCGCCGGATTGGTTCGGGAGGTATGCAAAATGGTGCCGCCGGATCGGTCGATCGTCCGCACGCGGGCCGGGTCAAGGGGAAGGATGTTCTGCACTCGCGAATCGGGATCGTCCGGAGAGAAGGTTACCAACCCGTCCCATCCCCGACGGATCCCCAGCACCGTCATTCCGTACTGATGGGCGCTTACGACCAGTTGTTTGATGCATGGATTGAGTCCTGGGACGTCTCCACCGCCGGTTAAGATGCCGATCGTGGTTCTGGGAGAAGTTTCCATCTTCATCCTCCTTTGCATGCGGGTTCGAAGCGACATCCGGATAAAGTATCCGGAAGGTCAAATAGGCTGTCGGTTCAAAGGTAACGGCAATGCGTTCCGGGTGGATTGCCTGACACTATGGAAAATTGCTTGCGGTCGAGACTTTGACCTATCCTTTTTTGTGCTGTGGAACGAACGTTTATTGAAGAATTCGTCAAAATTCATCGCATCGCCTCGTGCACGGGCGTCTATTCTTTTTCCGCGTTTTCCGTACCCTGCGACATCAGCGCTGAGAATCGCAGTAGGTTTGCGTTTATAGTTTTCATCAGCCACGTATGACCTCCGAAACTAAATGCCTTAAAATTATTTTGAATGACGGATTGGGAGGCGCGGAGTTTGCGGGGAACTCTGCTGAAAAACATGCAGACCAGCTTCAATTTGAGTCCAGCTTGATAAGCAATAATGTGAAATCGCAAAATTTGTCAAGCTTTTTAGAGGGTTGGTTTAGAACGGCGCAAATTTTTTAAAGGTTACAAACCCGGATCAATTTATCGCTACAAAGATCTGAATCTGAACGGATAGGAAATGATGAATCGGCCTCTGACGAGAGGGTTTAAACGCCAAATACCTTGCCAATCCATTCAACCTTCAATTTAACAGTGCTTGACGATTTTCGGATTCGATCACCGCCAAGGCCCGATCGATGGCCGCCGGCAGGTCTGCCGCATTGGTGACGCACTCGCCGTATCCACCGGCGGCCTGGCAGATCTTTTCGTACTCCAAGGATGGTTTTATTTCACATAGAGGAACGGATTTCGCCCTGGCCGCATAACCGTCGGGAGCAAAATTAAAGGCGGTTCGCCGGGATGCATTCCAGTATCCGTCTATGGTTGACAGTAAAAGTTATCAATTCGACCCTTGTGGCTGCACGTAGTATGTCATCCCCAATGCACGATACATTTCTTGGGCTGTGTCGAATTCCAACTGCGCTTCATCTTTCTTTCCGTGGCGCAGGTGAAGGTCGCAAAGCTCCTGGTGACAATGGGCAATGAGCGGTCGCATGGAAAGATCTCCAGCCTGTTTCAGCGCACGACGATACCACTGCCTCGCCTCATTCATTTGGTCCGCATCGGACTTGATGCGGGCCTTGACCATCATCGCCCAGGCCTCAAAACCTCGTTCTTCACTCTCACCCGCGAGCTTAAGAGCACGTGATATGGCGTCCATCGCGAGATCGATTTCACCTGTGACACGATAGGCATCGGCTAATGCCGTGAACGATTGGATGGTCCAGACGCCCCGCTCGATATATTCCGGCTTCGTTCCTTCCTTCAAAACCGACAGAGCACTCGACGGCTCTTTGGTAAGGAGGTAAACCTGTCCAAGTGCGCCTGCTGTATATGAATGCACGAACTTGACTTTGGAGTTAAGACACTCCTTGTAGCTCTTCTCCAAATGCTCCAAAGCGAGTTCCACCTTTCCGCAACGCAGGTACGCCATTCCAAGGCATGTGTATGTTATGACCCGGGTGAGCGCGTTTTCAACCTTCCTTGCAATTGCCAAAGCCTCTCGGCCAAGTTCATCGATTTTATCGAATTTTCCAAGTTCAGCCATACCAAGCGCCAGATGACCGCGCACCCAAACTCCCGGGAAGGTGCTCAAACCATGCTGCAGATAAGCCGCTGTTCCTGTCAGTCGCTTTCGAACTTCTTGCTGGTATTCGACTTGTTTGAGGTAATCCCCACATGTAAAGAAATAAATCCCCAAATGGTACATGATTGAAACCTCATATGAGGAGTGGCTGGTTTTTCGGGCCAAGGTGAGCGCCTTTTGAGCCATTTCAATAGCCTGGTGGGGTTGATCGTGAATCCAGTGCAGGGAAGACAG